>CAYFOA010000062.1:0-36054 GCA_964344575.1 uncultured Rickettsiales bacterium
CGACTACGCCGGCCCCGGACGCGGCGGCCCCGGCGGCCCGGGCGGTCCCGGCGGTCCCGGCGGCGCAGCTCCCTCCCCCATCGTCGTCCCCGACAACCCCGACCTCCCCAAGGTCCCCCGCGTCGTCACGGTCGACGGCAACGCCGAGACCCGCGCCCTCACCGACGCCCCGCTGTACGTCGAGGGCTACTACGCCGTCCAGCTCGACGACGCCGGCCTCCCCCGCGAGGGCGCGATCCCGACGTGGCGCTGGCGGGCCGAGGATGACGCGCGCGCGTGGCCCTCCGAGCAGACCGTCGACCTCCCCGCCGACGGCCGCACTTCGCTCTTCGCCTGGGTCGACCTCAACCGCGACGAGCGACTCTCCACGGGCGACCGGACCGGCCTCGCAGTCGCCCCGCTGCCCGAGGACGCACCCGCGACGTCCGCCGAGCCCGTCGCGTTCCGGATCAACCGGATCTACGTCTCGCTCGGCGCCCCCGCCGGCGCCGGGTCCGGGCCCTCCGGCCAGGGCGCCCCGACGTCGATGACCACGCGCGCCTTCGAGATCGCGCTGGGCGCGGACGTCCCCCCGGTCGAGGAGTCCGGCCTCATCCTCCTCGGTTTCCCCCCCACCGCCCTCAACAGCATCGGCTTCCCCGCCCGCGGCCAGCGCCCGATCTTCGAGTGGAAGTCGCCGAAGGGGCCGCGCACCTGGCCCCAGACGTTCTCTGCGGGCGTCCCCGACGGCGTCGAGATGTGGCTGTTCGGCGTGGTCGACGTCGACGCCGACGGCACCCTCGGACCGGGCGACCACGTGGCCGTCCCGACCGGCGCCTTCGCTCCCCCCGAGGGCGACGCCGCTGTCGTCCTGACCATCGACCGGACCCTCCCCGGCGCGGATCCGAGCGGCGGGTCCGGCGTGGTCGTCGTCGGACCCGCCGCCCCCGACGCCACCCCCGAGGTCACGATCCTCCCCCCGTCCTCCGACGAAGCATCGTCGGGCTGCGGCGGGTAGGCTGCGCGCCGATGAAGGCCCCCGCCAAGATCGCGTTCCAGGTCCTCCGGTGGTTGTTCCCGTTCCGCTGGATCTTCGTCGCCATCGTCGCGCTGACCGGCACCGGCCTCGCGCTGCACGAGATGGAGCGCTTCGAGGGGCTGGCGTGGGGGCTGACCGAGCTCTCCCACGTCTGGATCGGCTGGGCCGGGCTCCTGCTGTGGACGGGCTACCTCATCCACCACGTCGTCGTGCGGTGGGGGGCGTGGACGTCGGTCCAGCGCTGGCTAGGATTCCTCCTCGCCGTCGTTTCCGTCCTGCTCCTCGTCACCGGGACCCTGCTCGGCATCGGCATGAGCGGCGGCCCCCCCGCCTGGGCCCTCCCCGTCCACTGGTACGCCACCTGGGTCCTCGTCGGCCTCCTCGTCGCCCACACCTTCGTCGTCTGGAAGCGCTGGCCCCGCAGGCTCTGGCGACGGCTCCTTTACGGTCCCCGCGCGGTCCGCGGAGCGCCCGAAGAAGCGGCGGAACCGAGCGCGTAGCCACGCCCGCCACACGCGGAAGGTGTGGACCACCAGCACCCCGAAGACGATGAACGTCGACACGAAGTGGGTCGTCGTGACGATCTGCGGCAACCCCCCCGCGATCCGCAGCTCCAGCAGCACCCCGGTCCCGAACGCGATCACCGTGATCGACGTCAGCGTCAGCCCCGTCCACTGCCAGAACTCGGACAGGTCGGTCCACTTCGCCTTCAGGTGGTGGACCTGGTAGCCGATCATCACCGGCAGGGCGACCCACCCGATGAAGACGTGGGCCATCTCCACGAGCCCCCAGCTGAGGTCGTAGAAGCGCGGGTAGTAGTGGGTGTACAGCCCCGTCGCGGCCAGCACGATGAAGGACAGGTTCAACGCCCAGAACGGAAACAGCCGGCGGAGCAGGCGCACGCCGGAAGACTACACTTCGAAGGTCATGGACCGCCTCCGCACGCCGCTGATCGCCGGAATCGTCGTCCTCCTCCTCGTCGGCGGGGGGCTGTACGTGGCGCGGGACGGCGGCGGCGACGTCGTGCTCGAAGGGGCGTGGTTCGTGCTCTACCAGGACGACCCGCGGCCGTACCTGGACGTGGAGTTCAGCGGGGGGACGCCGACGGAGGTCACCGCCTGGCTGCGCGCGCCGGACGGGACCGAGCACGAGTTCGCGCTGTTCTGGAACGACGACGACGGCGAGTGGCAGTGCGACTGCACGTCGTTGCCGGCCTTGGACCCGGGGACGTGGTGGATCCCGCGGGTCCGGGCGGACGGGACGACCTGGACCTCCCCGTCCGTCTACGACCCCTACGCCGGCACCGAGGTCGACGCCGGCTTCTTCTTCGTGCCCGCCCCCGGCGGCGAGCGCGTCGTCGTGCGGACCCTCCCGGTCGAAGGCCGCCCCGTCGCGGACACGCTCATCCGCGTCTTCCCGGAGGACGACCTCGGGCGCTGGATCGTCGCCGCCGACGACCCCATCACGACGTCGCCGTTGGCCGTCCTCGACGCGCCCCTACCCCCCGGCCGGTACGTGCTCCGCGTGGACGGGTCCGACGACGCCGGCGACTACGTCATCGTCCGCGGCGACCCCGGCGGCATCCCCCCGGTCGCCGACGAGTCCGAGCCCGACGGCCCCGAGCGCGCCACCGCCCTGGTCGAGGGGGTCGCCCACCACCGCTCCGTGGGCGGCGGCGACCACTCCGACTGGTACACGCTGGAGGTGCCGTGACCGGCCTGTCCGACCTGCACCGTCACCTCGACGGATCGCTCCGCCGATCGACGTTGGAGGAGCTCGCGGCGGCGCACGGCAAGACGGTCCCCGCCGACCTCTGCTTCTTCCCCGGGATGGGGCTGACGGCGGCGCTCGCCCGCTTCGAGTTCACGCTGTCGCTGCTGCAGACGACCGACGCCGTGCGGCGCGTGGCCTCCGAGATGTGCGAGGACGCCGCGGAGGACGACGTGACGACGCTGGAGATCCGGTTCGCCCCGCAGCTCCACCCCGGCGCCGGACCGATCGAGGAGGTCGTCGAGGCGGCGGCCGACGGGATCGCGGGGCGCGCGGGGCTGCTGCTGTGTGGGCTGTACGGCGAGCCGCCGGCGGTGCTCGACGGGCTGGTCGACGTGGCGGCGTCGCACCCTGGGGTCGTCGGGATCGACCTCGCCGGCGGCCCCGCCCCCTTCCACGACGTCCACCTCGCCGACTACGCCGCCCCCTTCACGCGCGCCCGGGACCTCGGCCTGGGCCGCACGGTGCACGCCGCCGAGGGCCGTCGGCCCGAGGAGATCCGCGTCGCTGTCGAACGTCTGCACGCCCAGCGCATCGGCCACGGGACGACGCTCCTGGAGGACGGCTCGGTCCTCGATCTGGTCCTCGCGCGGGACGTCACGATCGAGGCCTGCCCGACGTCCAACTGGCAGGTCGGGGTGATCCCGTCCGTCGAGGCCCACCCGCTCCCGCGCTGGCTCGAGCTGGGCGTCCGAGCGTGCGTGAACTGCGACAACACGCTGCTCAGCGACGTCGTCGAGTCCGAGGAGCTGCGGCGCGTCCGCGCGATCCCGGGGATGACCGACGAGCGGCTCGCGCAGGCCGTCGCCAACGGCCACGCCGCCGCGTTCTAGTGGTACTTCCGCGGGTTGTACTCGAGGTCTGACGGCTCCTCTTCGCCCGGCTCCGGCGCCCGCATCAGCGCGCGGAAGTTGTAGAGCCGGTCCCGCCGCAGGAACAGCCGCACGGCGTCGTAGACCGGCTCCCCGTCCCGCGTCCCCTCGAGGAAGAACTGGAAGACCAGCGTCTCCGCCAGCTTCCACTCGCCGGTGCCGAAGTCCCGCGCGTCGAAGTTCGTCGCCTGGGCCGCCCACTGCATCGGCTGGAAGTCGTAGACGAAGGCGCCGTCGTCCGACGTCACGATCCCCTGGTCGAGCACCGCGCCGGGCATGATGAGGCCGAAGTAGAGCGTCGCGTCCTCGACGTCCTCGGGCCACGTGAGAGGGATGCGGAGCCCGTCCAGCGCGTCGACCTTCGCCGTCCCCGGCACCCCCGCCGTGAGCAGCCCCTCGTCGGGGTTGTCCTTCGGCACGACGAAGTGCCAGAAGCTCCCGTCGACCAGCCCCGGCAGCGTCCCCGACAGCTCCCCCCACGACGCCCTCGGCTCGATCTTGTAGGCCCCCGGCTCGTCCACCAGCATCGGGGGCTTGCCGCCGACGCCGCCGATGCGGCTGGCCGTGGCGTGCATCCAGGAGACCTCGCCCGACGGCTTCGTGACCTTCCACTCCACGTCCGCCTCGACCACCGGCATGACGATCCCGCCGAGCCCCATGATCTCGCCCGTCTCGAGCACGTCGTGCGTGTCGGACGCGAGGAACAGGTGAGCGTCGACGCCGTTCGCCTTCCGGAGCGGCCGCTCGCCCGGCTTCAGGATCGAGACGCTGACCGGCGCGTCGGCGAAGTTCCGGACCGCGACTGTCGAGGCGTAGGCGTCGTAGTAGTTCTTCCCCGTCCGGAGGTCCTTCAGCACCATCCCCGCCGTCATCCGGTACAGGTCGCCCTCGACGTCCCCGTTCAGCCCCCGGTTGAACTGGTACCCGAACGCGTTCGGCGAGGCGTTCCAGTAGAAGCCCTTGGGCGTGACCTCGTACGCCGACGTCAGCACCGGGAACCCCGGCCGGATGATGCCGCTGTAGACGTACGCCTCGAACGCGCGCCGGTCGGGGAAGCCGTACGGGTTCCACCCCGCCTCGTCGCCCACCGACGCGATCGGCAGCTCGTCCGTCGTCCCCGACCCCGTCGGGAAGTAGGCGAACGAGTCGGTCGACAGGTCGACCACGTTCCGGAGGTAGTTCCAGGTCTCCCCGGGCGGCTGGTTCCACGGGATCGGCGCCACCGACCGCCGGTTGTGCGCCTCCGTCAGCGTCCGCGCCAGCGCTTCGTCCTTCATCGCGAAGCTGAACTTCGGGTTGACCGGGTTCTCCTCGCTGAAGCTGACCGGCATGAACAGCGTGTCCTCCGGCTCGTACGGCGCGAAGGGGTCCTGCTGGATGAGGTTGGTCTGGGGGATGAACGAGTTGAGGACGTTGCCCCGGTCGGCGTACTGCTTGACCGCGCCCTCGTGCCCCCAGTGGATGAACGGGAAGCTGCGCGTGCCGTGGACGACGAGGTCGCCCTCCTCGCGCGGCGCGACCACGCCGCTGCTCGTCTGCTTCCCTCGCCAAAGGTCGCCGCGGGCGTCGAGGTAGCTGACGTCGACGTAGCTGACGTACTCGCCGGGCTCCTCGAACTGCAGCGGGGGGACGTCGTAGGCCTTGAAGTGGCCGAACCGGTTCGCCGTGCCGCGCCCGATCCAGCGCTCCTTGCGGGACGGGTCGCTGTTCGGGAACCAGTCGATGATCACCTCGACCTCGGCGGGGAAGGGCGGGTTGACGTTGACCTTGGCCGAGTACTTGTCGCCGACGAGGAAGCTGTGGCCGGGCTTGCACGACGTCGAGAAGCTCAGCGGCCGCGCGACGATCACCTCGTAGACGCCGCCCCCCTCGACGGGGCGCCCGAACTGGTCCTCCATCGTGCCGCGCAGGTCGATCGTCCACGTCCCCGTGCGGTTCAGCGCGACGGTCCACTTGCCCCCCTCGAGCCTCGGCCGGGGGAACGCCGGGTCGTCGTCGGTGCGGTAGTCGATGGGGCGGAGCTCGCTCCCCTCGAGCCGGGGGAGGACGCCCCCCCCCGGGGCGTCGGGACCCTCGACGTCGCGCGGATCGGTGCGGACGAAGGACCGCGTCCCGAGGTGCGTGACCTCGCCGTCGGGGGCGATGACGCGGGCGCTGACGTCGCCGCTGCCGAGGTCCATGAAGTGGCCCATCTGCTCGGGGATGACGTCGCTGCCGCCGTCGACGTAGGGCATCCCGTCGCTGGGGAACATCGTCGGCATCGTCGGCCCCAGCAGGTACTCGCCGGGCGGGAGGATCAGGTTGGTGCGGAAGCCGGTCCGCCCCACGAGCTCGCCGTGCCCCTTCCACTCGCGGGGGAGCGTGCCCACCCGTCCGCCGGTGGGGTACTCGGCGAAGATCGTCCACGGCAGCTTCGGCACCTGGGGATGGCCGACCCGCACGACGGGGAGGATCGCCGGGGCCCAGTCGTTCCACTCGTAGCTGTACTCCCCGAGGTGGACGGGGTCGGCGACGCCGTCGACGCGGGCGAGGATGAAGACGCGAGGCTCGTACCAGCCCTCGGGGATGTCGGGGGGGAGCTCCACGGTGACCTCGCCGCGGAACTCGTGCTCGTCGGCGATCGCGCCGACGCCCTCCGGCAGCGGCAGCTCGACGACCCCCTCGAAGGGGCTCCCCTCCTTGCCGTGCAGCGCCTTGCTCCGGGGCCACCCGTCCCACCGCTCGATCGGGATGCCGGTGGTGGAGAAGTTCGACGCGATGGCGAACGAGACGGCGCCGGGGCGATACCAGCCGTCCGCGTCGTGGCGGTGCTCCCCGATGATCGCGAGGACGAGCCCCGTGAACGCGCCGTACCGGTCGTCGTAGGCGCGGAGGTCCACGCGGGCCTCGAACTCCAGGTTCCAGGTCCCGCCCGGGGCGGCCTCCAGCGACTCGCCGACGCGGGGCAGCTCGACCTCCCACGGGAACGGCATGCCCGTCCACTGCCCGACGACGCCGTTCCCCTCCATGCGGCTGCCGGGCATGTCGTAGGGCCCCTCGGGGCCGTCGTCCTCGCCCCCGCACGCGCCGACGGCGACGGCCCCGGCCGCGACGACCGCGAGACCCGGCGCGAGGAGGGCGGTCCACCTCACGGGCGGGGCTCCGGGTAGTCGTGGGGGAAGACGGCGCGGAGCTGCTCCTCGTCGGCGATGAGCTCGAGCCAGTCGTCGGTGAGGCGGTCGATCCCGGCCTCGTCCAGCGGCTCGACCATCTTCTGGGACATGCGCGTGACCATCGCCCGGGCGCGGCCCCGCGGATCCTCGCCTTCGTTGTACAGCTCGGCGTTCCAGCCGATCGAGTGGCAGGGGCCGCACGTCCGGCCGACCTCGCCCCAGCGCTCCCACGTCGGCGCCTCCTCGTCGGTCACGTGGGCGCCGAGGAAGTCGACGACCTGCGCCGCGACGGGCTGGCGGTAGTAGTCCGGCGACCACCGCGTCATGCGATCCACCAGCGCCTGCCACTCCTCCCGGGGGCGCGGCTCCCAGGCCCGCCAGGTCGTGCCGTGGCAGCGCTGGCAGCGCGTCCGGAAGGCGCTGGGGTCGTCCGTCGCGCGGACGTTCTCGAGGAACGCCGAGATGGCGTCCCGCTCGTCGTCGTCGATCACTCCGGGGATCTTGACCCGCATCCGCTCGACCGTCAGGCCCCATTCGAACGGGGTCTTGCTGTAGCTCAGCGGCGCGGTGCGGAAGTGGCAGCGGCCGCAGTGCTCGGCGTAGGTCGCGCCGCCGTCGGTCCCCACCACCTTCGACGCCTGCGGCACGGTGGCCAGCGCCAGCCCGATGGACGCGACGAGGAGGACCACCGACGGCGTCGCGATCGCCACCCGCCGGGCGAGCTCCCCCGCGGACCGGGCCGGCGTCGTGCGGCGCGGCTTGTCCCGGAAGCTCCGCACGGTCCGCCACGCGGCCCACACGAGGCAGGGGATGGCGACGGTGGGGACGATCGCGAAGGCCCACTCCACGGCGGGGTCGACCTCGAGGTGCCACTCGACCCAGGTGTAGACCTCGACGGCGACGAGGATGGTCATCGCGATGGCCAGCGGGACGGTGGCGACGAGGAAGGGGAGGGCGAGGAGGCCGCCCACGAGCCACCGGGTGCGGGCCGACTCGAACGCCAGCGGGCCGGGGACGTCGGTCCAGCGGCGCATCGCGCGGTAGGCGAGGTGGAGGACGCCGGCGAGGATCAGGGGCAGGGGCGCGAACCGGACGACGGCGCGGCCCCACGGGATCGCCTCCAGCGACGCGGCGTCGAGCTCGTACTGGTTGACGATGACGAGCTCGAAGTCGAGCGCGGCCATCTCGAGGACGGGGCGGACGACGAGCAGGTAGACGAGGACGGTCGCGCCCCACGCGAGGGCGTGCGCGGAGGCCCTGCGGGTGCCGTCGGACATCGGGTCGATGATAGCCGTGCTACAGATGGTGCATGGCTTCCGGCCTCCGCTCGCGCCTCCCGGTGCTCGACAGCCTCCTCCCCGGCCCGCGCCTGCGGCCGATCGCGCCGGGGTCCGACGTGCTCAACGAGGACGCCCCGGTCCCCCCGCTGCGGGACGGGCAGATGCCGGAGATCAAGCCGAACGAGATCTGCCTCATGTTCAGCGGCGGCGTCGACTCCACGGCGACCGCGGTGATGCTCGCGGAGAAGTACGACAAGGTGCACCTGGTGACGTACCGCAACGGCTACGGCCACTGGTACCACCACCGCAGCGGGCTCCGCGTGGACGAGCTGAACCGCCGCCTCGGCGACCGCTTCACCTTCTCGCTGATCACGACGAAGGGCTACTTCGACGACGT
The DNA here is from genome assembly GCA_964344575.1 of uncultured Rickettsiales bacterium. Lineage (GTDB taxonomy): Bacteria > Myxococcota_A > UBA796 > UBA9615 > UBA9615 > JAAESI01. The sequence goes on from CAYFOA010000062.1 coordinate 8,490, forward strand.
CGTCGTCAACTCGGTGCTCAAGGACTACCGCGACTACGGCAGCGGCTTCATCTGGTTCATGGGCTGCAAGATGGCCATGCACCTGCGGACGATCCTGTTCTGTCTGGAGCACGGCCTCCTGATCTCGACGGACGGTTCGAACTCCGACACCGCCGAGATGGTCGAGCAGTCGCTGCTGTCGCTGTCGCTGATCCGGTTCTTCTACGAGGACCACACGGTCGACTTCGGCACGCCCGTGTACGAGGTCCGTCGGGCGGAGTCGCGCGACCTCATCAAGGACCTCGGGATCCGCATGGGCGTCCAGGTGATGGACCGCCACCTCTGCATCCAGCCGACCTGCGTCGCGGGCGAGCTCTACTACCTCCCCTACCTGCTCATGAACAAGCCGGTGAACCACGACGAGCGGACGGTCTCGCGGTTCATCGAGGCAAAAGAGGTGATCTGCCGGAAGATCATCAAGGCATACTTGTCTGACAAGGGGGTCGACCTCGACGCGCTGCTCGAGAACCGGCGCGCCCAGATCGCCGCCCTGAAGGGAGACGCCTGATGGCCCGTTGCTGCGGTGGCAAGAACGCCGGCAAGCCGATCACGGTCCCCCGCTACCTGGCGGGGCTGACGGTCTTCGCGACGTACCACGGCGCGGTCCTGGTGGGTCTCCACGCGGCCGCCCGGGTCGTCCCCGCCATCGGTCACGTGCGCGACTTCCACCGGACGCTCTTCAAGGACGAGCTGAGGCAGATCATCGGCCGAGAAGGCATCAACGTCGGCGGCTGGGTCGAGCCCGTCGAGATCGACGAGTACTGCGAGATCCCCGTCGCCGAGTTCGACGACGAGCGCATCGCCGCCTGACCACCATCAACTGAACGTGTGCGCGGTTCCCGGGTCGAGGACGACGGGGACGGTGTCGAGCCCGCTGGCGGCGAGCGCGTCGGCGAAGTGGCGGCGGCGGCCGGGGTGCCACGACGCCGGCGGCACCGGCATCCACTCGCCCCCCTCGTGGATGGGGACGGCGTAGCGCGGCTTGAGCACGCGGCACGCTTCGACCGCGTCCGTCGGGTTCATCGTGGTCCGCTGCCCGAAGATGAGCGTCCCCCCGACGGGGAGGAGGGCGACGTCGATGGGGGGGCAGCGGTCGACGATCTGTTCGAAGGCGTCGCTGAACCGACAGTCGCCGCCGAAGAACACGGTCAGACCGCCGCAGTCGATCACGAAGTTCACCTCGTCGGGCTTCGGGCCGGTGTGCAGGCAGGGCGTCGCGGTGATCGAGAAGGGCGCGACGTCGACGCTCTCCCAGGGCGCGAGGTCGTGGATGACGGCGACCTTGTGGGGGAGCAGGCCGACCTTGGCGCAGTGGTAGCCGGTCCCCCGCGTCCCCACGATCTTCATCTCGGGGTGGCCGAATCTCCGGACGGCTCCGCGATCGAAGTGGTCGTAGTGGAGGTGGCTGGCGAAGACGTAATCGATCTTCGGCAGATCCTCGAGCGCGATGGCGGGCTTCCGGAAGACCGGGAGGCCGCGCATCGTGCGGTGGAACCAGGGGTCGGTGATCGCGGTGGCGCCGGCGTGCTCGAGCAGCAGGCAGGAGGTCCGCAGCAGCGTGATGCGGACGCTGCTCACGAGGCGGCGCGACTCCGGTAGTCCTCCAGCGCGCCCTTGAGCGCGTTGGGGGCGATGAGGGAGCAGTCCATCTTCGACTCGGGGAGGCCGCCGAGGGCGTCGGCCACCTCCTCCTTCGTCAGCTCGCCGTCGTCCAGCTCCCGGCCGGTGGCGAGGATGGTCGTCATCGAGGCGGCGGCGACGCAGGCGACGCACCCCTGGGCCTTGAACGCCACGTCGGCGAGCTTGCCGTCCTCGACCTTGATCTGGACGCGGACGACGTCGCTGCAGGCGCGGTTGATCGCGCGGCCCTCGCCGTCGGCGTCGGTGATCGTGCGCTGGTTCCGCGGGTTGCGGAAGTGGTCGATCACGTCGCGGGTGTAGTAGCGGATGTCTCCGGCCATGGCCCTTCAGTCTAGCGCGGCGAGGACCGCCTTCGCGTCGTCGGCGAACCCGCGGAGGAACCCGCTGCGCCGTGTCCGCATGCACGGCAGCCCGAGGAAGCCGAGGCCGCGGACGTCGGTGGAGACGCCCTCGCGGTGGGCGGGCGCGCTGGTGAGGGGGTCGGTGGTGAGGCCGTCCAGCCAGGCGATGTCGCGCCGGAACCCGGTCGCCCAGACGACGCGGTCGGCGGGGACCAGCTCGCCGCCGACGACGCGGACGCCGGAGGTCTCGAGGCCGACCGTCTCCCCGACCTCGCGGACGCGCCCGGAGGCGATCGCGTCGTACAGATCGGGGTCGACGACGGGGACGGTGTCGGTGCAGCGGAGGCGCGGCGGGAGGAGACGGACGGGGATCGCGGACGCCTCCCAGAGCACGCGCGCCTTGGCGCCGGTGGGGAGGCCCTCGGGGCGGGTGGGGGAGGTGCGCGCCGAGACGACGACGTCGGCCCCGCGGGCGAGCAGGCGGGGGAGGAGGTCGACGGCCGAGTTGCCGGTCCCCACGAGCACGACGCGCTCACCCTCGCGGACGGACGCGGGGTCGCAGTGGCGGGAGTGCTCGGCGACGCCCGCGAAGGCGTCGGCCCCGGGGAGTTCGGGGATCCGGGGGCGGCCGAACTCCCCCGTGGCGACGACGAGCCGGCGGGTTGCCAGCTCCCCGTCCGTGGTGACCAGGCGGAGGACACCGCGGTCCTCCCGGAGCCCGTTGGCGGTGACCCCGAAGCGGATGTCGAACGCCTCCCGCGTTGCGTAGTCGGTCGCCCATCGGAGCACCTCGGCGGCGGTGGCGCGGACGCCGTGGCCGGCGGGGAAGGTGCCGTCGGGGAGGAGGTCGTGGACGCGCGGCGAGAGGCAGCGGAGATCCCCCGGGATGTGGCGCCAGGCTCCCCCGACGGCGTCCGAGGCCTCGACGACGACCGCCTCGACGCCCCGGGCCCGCGCCGCGCCCGCCACGCACAGCCCCGCCGGTCCGGCGCCGACGACGACCAACGCGTGGGGTGCGGACGTCACGTGCAGAGGGTACCGGGCATGGATCAGAACAGTCGTGCGCGCGCGGGTACCTCACCGGCGGGACGGGGTTCGTCCCGGCTAGGATGCGCGGGCGTGAACGTCGTCGCCAAGCGCATCGCGTGGACCCTGCCCATCGCCGCGCTGGCCTTCTGGGTGGCGTTCCGCGGGGTGGACGCGGGCGAACTCGGAGCGTCGATCCGGTCGATGGACTTGAGCTTCATCGCGATCGCGCTGCTCCTGATGCTCGGCAACATCGGCTTCCGGCTGCTCCGCTGGGGCGTGATCGTGCGCGCCTACGACGGCGAGTTCGACGCGGTCCGCCTGGGCCGCATCGGGGCGATCGGGTTCATGGCGATCGACGTCCTCCCGGCGCGCCTCGGCGAGTTCGTCCGGCCGGTGCTGCTGAAGCGGGCGGGGGTGCCGTTCGGGGTGGGGATGGCGTCGATCGTGCTGGAGCGGCTGCTGGACGTCGCCATCCTCGCGGGGCTGCTCCTGGCGGTCCTCGCGGTGGGCGACCTCCCGGACCTGACGATCGAGCTGTTCGGCCGGAGCCTCGACCTCGCCGAGGAGGGGCGCGCGGCGCTGCTGACGCTCATGGCGATCCTGGGCGTCCCCGCCGTCGCGCTGGTGGTGGCGGGGGACCGGGGCGTGGCGTTGGCCGCGGGGCTCGCGCGGTTCCTCCCCGAGCGGATCGGGGCGCTGGCGGTGGGGATGCTCCGGGCGTTCGTCGAGGGGCTCCGGAAGATGGGGTTCGCGGCGGCGGGCGCGGGGACCGTCCTGACGGCGGCGACGTGGGTCGTCAACGTGGGCGTCCTGTGGTGCCTCGCCGCCGCCCTCGGCGTCGAGCTCGGCGCGATGGACGCGGCGGTCGTCACGATCGTGGTCTCGATCTGCCTGCTCCTGCCGTCGCCCGCGGGGGGGATCGGGACCTTCGAGGCGGGGGGCGTGGCGGGGCTGCTGCTCTACGGCGCCGACCACGACGTGGCCGCGGCGTTCGCCATCACGCTGCACGCCGTCCACGTGGGGATGATCATGCTCCCCGGCCTGATCCTGCTCCCCTACGAGGGGATCCGCTTCAGCGAGCTGTGGAGGCTCGGCGCGCCGGCCGAGGGGGAGGCCTGAGGGGGCCGAGCTCCTAGGCGCCGGCCCAGAGCTCGGCGCCGACCGCGTCGGCGACTGCGGCGGCCTGTTCGCGCGTCGCCACGATCGGCTCGCCGTGGCGGTTGAGGCTCGTGTTGACGAGGACCGGCTCGTCCAGCGACAGCAGCAACGCGTGCAGCGCCGGGTCGTCGTCGTGCCGGAGGACCTGGGCGCGGGCGGTGCCGTCGCGGTGGACGGCGGCGGGGGCGGCGCGGCGGAGGCGATCCGTGGCGGGCAGCGCGACCGTCATGAACGCCGTCAGCGCCGGGGCGACGTCGCCGCCCTCGAGGTAGTCGGCGGCGGCCTCGGCGGGGAGGATCGGGCCGAACGGCATGACCGGGTCGCGGCCCAGCGCCGCGTTGACGCGGGCGCCGCGGGCGGGCTCGTCGGGGAGGAAGAGCAGCGAGCGGGCGCCGAGGGCGCGGGGGCCGAACTCCATGCGTCCCCGCCACCGGGCGACGGGCCGGCCGTGGAGGAGCGCCGCCCGGGCCGCGTCCGCTCCGGCGCCGGCGCTCTGCCCGCCCCCGGCGGAGACCTCGGGGCCGAGGAGGGCCGAGCGGAGCGGGAGGGGGGCGGTCCCGCCGTCCGCCGCCAGCGCCCACGCCGCGCCCGCGCACAGGCCCGCGTCGCCCATCGCGGGGAACACGAAGAGGGGGACGTCGCCGGTCCCGTCCCGGAGCGCCCGCTCGCGCAGCGCCCGGGCGACCGCGGCGTTGACGGCGACGTTGGCGAAGACGCCCCCCGCGAGCGCCACCGCGGTCCCGCCGTGCGCGTCCAGCGCGTCGGTTACGAGCTCGACGATCAGCTCCTCGGCCCGCGCCTGGAGCGCCGCCGCGACGTCCTCGGGGGGCTCGTCGCGGACGGCGCGGATGAAGGCGTTGGGCGACATCGCCAGCACCGGTCGGCCTCGCACCGCGGGGAGCGCGGCCCGGGCCACGGGGAGGAGTCGCGCGGGGTCCCCGGCGGCGGCCCGCGCGACGACCTTGCCCTCGTCCCCCTCGTCGTAGCCGAGGTGCTGGGCGACGGCGCCGAACAGCAGCGCCGGCCCCGCGGGGGCGTCCCATGCGGCCATCCGGTCGAGCGTCGTCCCCCCGCGGCGCCGGTGGAGCGTGCCGCACAGGCCGTCGCCGAAGGCGTCCAGGGTGAGGACGAGGCCGTCGTCCCATGCGCCGGCGCGGTCGGTTCCCGCCGCCGCGGACCAGGCATGGCAGAGGTGGTGGTCGATCGCTACGAGGGGGGCGTGGACGCCGAGGGCGCGCAGTCGCCGCCGCACCACCGCCAGCGACAGCGCCCCCTCGACCCCGGGGACGTTGCGGGCGACCCACCGCGAGTAGCCCCCGACGAGGCGCGCGCGGGTCGCCAGGGGACCCCGGGATCGGCTGACGTCGGCGCCGTACCAGCGGTCCAGGAGGCGGAACGGGAGCCGCCCCGCGCGCTCGGCGAGGGCCACGCGGGCGATGCCCACCCCGACCGCTTCGGCGTGCGCGAGCGCCGCCGCGACGGCCCGCCGCGGGAACCCCGCCTGGTGCTTCCGGCGGCTGAGCCGCTCCTCGCTGACGGCGAACACGAGGCGACCGGCCTCGTCGACGAGCGCGGCGCCGCTGTCGTGCCCGTCGCAGACGCCGAGGATCATCGGGTCAGCAGGAACGGGCCCAGAACGAGCCCGTCCAGCTCCGCCCCCCGGAACGTGTCGATGGCCTCCGCCGGGGAGCAGACGATCGGCTCGCCGTGGCGGTTGAAGGAGGTGTTGACGAGCGACGGGATGCCCGTCCGCTCCTCGAAGGCGGCGAGGATGGCGTACATCCCCGGGTTGGTGGCCTTGCGGAGGACCTGCGGGCGGGCGGTGCCGTCGACGTGGACGACCCCCTCGTGGGCCTCGTGCGCGGCGGGCTTCACGGGGAGCGCGATGGTCATGAAGGGGACGCACTCCTTGGCCGAGTCGAGCCCCTCGTAGAGCCGCCGGGCCGCCTTGGCCGTCGTGATCGGCGCGAACGGCATGTACTCGCTCCGGTCGAGGCGGGCGTTGAGCCACTCGTTGACCGACATGTCGTCGGGGCGGACGAGGATGGACCGGTTGCCCAGCGCCCGCGGGCCGTACTCCATGGCGCCGTCGAACCGGGCGACGGCCTTCCCCGCGACGAGGAGGTCGGCGACGGCGCCGGCGAGGTCGTCGGGGCGGGCGGCGTCGGCTCCGGATGCCTCGATCGCGGCGACGCAGGCGGCCTCGGTCCAGGCCGGGCCGAGGTAGACGTCGTCCATCCGGCGCGGCTCCAGCCGCCCCCTGCTCCGGGCCAGCGCGAGGAGCGCGGCGCCGGCCCCGATCCCCTGGTCGGACATGGCGGGGTGGACCCAGACGCCGTCGACCTCGGGGAGCTCGGAGATCTTCCGGTTCAGGGCGACGTTCGCGAACACCCCCCCGGCGAGGCCGACGTACCGCGATCCCGTCGTCCGGATGGCCTCCCGCACGAACGGGATGAGCGTGTCCTCGAGCCCCTGCTGGGCCCCCGCGGCGAGGTCCTCGCGGCTCAGCCCGCCGGCGGACGTCAGCCCCTTCCGGGCGAACCCCCGCCCGTCCGGGGTGGTCCGCATGGCCGCCCCCAGGAGCTCGGCCGCGGCCTGCGGATCGCCCCGCGCGGCGAGCCCCGTCACCTTGCCCGCGTTCATCGGGTCGATGCCGAGCAGCGACGCCACCTCGCCGTAGAACTGCCCCGGGCTGTGCCACGCGCCGACCGACCACAGCGGCTCGATCCGGCCCTGCGTCCCGTGCCACGCCGAGGCGCACTCGCCGTCGCCGAGGTTGTCGCAGGTGACCAGCGTCGCCTCGGCGAAGGGGCCCGCGAAGTAGGCCGACGCCGCGTGCGCCGCGTGGTGGCCGATCAGCTCCGCCGCGCGCCCGAAGATCGCCTCGAGGCGGTTCCGCGACACCCGCGTCACCATCCGCCGCACGAGCCCGCTCTTGAACATCAGCTCATGCCACGCGAGGTGGGCCCGCTGCACCGGGGACATGAAGTCCCGCGAGCCCGTCGGCATGGACTCCCCGAGCACGCGGGGGAGGGGGTGGAGGGGGTTCGCGGCGACGATGCGGACGTCTCCGGGGAGCCCGCGGGAGTACCCCGGCTCGCCGCTGTCGGCGTCCGCCGGACCGGGGACCGACCCCGCCAGCGCGCCGCACCGCTCCAGCCACCCGATCGACCGCGACGGGAAGCCCGCCTGGTACTTCGTCCGGCTGAGCCGCTCCTCGGCGACGGCGGCGAGGATGCGCCCGTCCGGCGCCACCGCCGCCGCGTTGGCGTTGGTGTCCTCGTGCAGACCGAGCAGGGCCGCCGTCGTCATCGCCGCGACAACACCCCGGCGAGCGCCGCCGCGAGCGCGAGGCCCGTCCCCAGGAGCAGCGGCCACGTCACGCTCGTCCCCAGGCCCCAGGCCGCGAGGAACGCGACGGCGGGCACCACGAAGACGCCCACGCCGACGCCGACGACCGCCCGGAAGAGGCCATCCGCCTCGTCGAGGAGCTGCGCCGCCAGCCACCCCGGCAGCACGATCGCCGCCGCGAAGCCGAGCGTCCCGAGGAGCAGCGGGATCACGGCCGCACGCTCCGCGCCAGCGCGTGGCCCATGGCGACGGGGGAGGCGAGCAGCGACGGGAACGCCTCGCAGGGCGCCCAGCACCCCGCGCACCGGCCCGCCGCGACGTCGGCGCGGGCGTCCTCGGTGCGGGCGAACACCTCGGCGAGCGAGAAGTCGAGCTCGCGGAGCGACGCCAGGGGCCGGTCCTCGGTGATGCAGGGGTAGACGACGCCGTGAGGATCGACGAACGCCGAGGCGGCGAGGGCGCCGCAGCGGACCGGGGAGCGACCCGTCTCGACGAAGTCCGGCACCAGCTCCCGGAAGGCTCGCTCCAGCAGCGCGGCGGGGTGCACCGAGGGGGCGGCCCCGAACGCGGCGAGCTCGGCCCGCGCGGCGTCTCCGTCGGGCAGCTCCATCTCGGCGTTGCCGTAGTAGTGGGCCGACCGGTGGGCGAGGTTGAAGTGCATCTCCGAGGGATCGACGCCGACCGCCGCGTCCGCCGCCTCGAAGCACGCCGCCGCCGCGCCGGCGTTGTCCGCCGTCAGGGTCATCCCGAGGACCACCTGCACCGGGAGGGCGCGCAGCCGGACGAAGGTCTCCATCGCCGACTCCCACGCCCCCTTGCTCCCCCGGATCCGGTCGTGGACCGTCGGCGGCCCGTCCAGGCTGACGGTGAGGATGACCTGGGGCACGCCGATCGCGGCCTCCGCGGCGGCCACCGCGCGGTCCGGCAGCGTCCCGTTCGTGGGGAAGTGGAGGAGGACGAGATCGGGGAGCGCCGACGCGGCGGCGGCCACGATCTCGGGGAAGTCCGACCGCGTCGTGGGCTCGCCCCCCGTGAGGTCCAGCCACCGGATCTGCCGGTTCGCCGCGAACAGCGCCCGCCACTCGTCCGTCGTCAGCTCGCCGTCCGGCTTCCGCTCCCAGATCCGGCAGTGCGTGCAGCGGTGGTTGCACAGGTAGGTGACCGCCGCGGTCAGCTTCCACGGCGCCGCAGGCCGGCGGAGCGAGGTCGCGAGGGCGGCCCCCGCGAGGGACGCGTAGCGGCGCAGTCTCACGGCGTCACGTCCTCTCGCTCGCCCCCGTAGATGTAGAACCAGACCGCGAGGAGGCGCAGCTCGCGGTCGCCGAGCTCCGAGACCAGCTTGCCCGCCCCGTCGGTCCACGACGGCTCGCGCAGCCAGTACCGGTTGGGGAGCAGGTTGCCCCGTCCGAAGCGAGTCCGCTCGATCGCGATCTCCTCCGCCGTCTCGATCGTGTGGAAGAACTCCCAGTCGCGGCGGAGGTCGTCGGTGAGGAGCTCGATGCCGGAGCCGTTGGCGGCGGCGCCGGGGAACCGCTCGTACCAGCGCTCGTCGAGGGGGACGTCCACGCTCCGCAGCGACCGCGCGCCGAGGACCAGCCCGAGGACCACGACCGCGCCCAGGATCAGCGGCTGCGTCCGCTTGCTCCGCGCGGCCTCGACCCACACCTCCAGCCCCGCCGCGACGGCCAGCCCGAGGGCCGGGTACGTCAGCAGCGCGTACGTCATCTTCAGCTCGTCCCAGTTCTCGTGGGGAAGCATCAGCAGGAACGTCGGGACGCCCCAGCCGAGCAGCAGCAGCCCCTGGGCGCGGCGCTCGGGATCCGCGACGAGGGCCCACGCGCCGACGAGCGCCGCCCCGAGGAGGAGCGCTCCCCAGGTGAGCAGGAACTGCGCGGGGACGAGCAGGAAGACGGGGAGGGGGAAGTGCGGGGTCCGCACGACCTCGGTGTGGAAGGGCCAGTTGAGGAGCCCGTTGAACTCGAACGTGGACCCCAGGAACCGGTGCGGGAACGTGGGCCGGAAGCCCTGGAACTCCCCGTACTGGGAGCTGTGCATCAGCGGGTTGCCGAGGGCGTGGGCGTTCCACAGCAGCGTCGGCAGGACGAGCACGAAGGCGACCCCGCACGCGACCCCGACCCGCTTCCAGCGCCCCTCGCGGGTGGCCGCCAGCCCCCAGAAGAAGGCGGGCGCGGCGACCACGGCCTCGGGGCGGATGTTCCCGATCGCGCCGAACAGCAGCCCCGCCACGATCGCCGGGCCGAGGGACGTCGTGCGCGTCCGGAGCATCGACGCGAGCACCGCGCAGAGGAGCAGGCCGCCGGCGAGGGCGAACTGGTTGGGGTTCAGGCGGTTGACCGCGAGGGTGTAGGGGTTGAGGGCGACGGCCGCGCCCACGGCGACGGCGGGCCAGCGGGGGCCGAACACCTCGCGGCCGAAGAGGTAGCCGCCGAGCGCGATCAGGCCGGCGAGGAGGCCGAAGAGCAGCCGGAAGCCGGCCTTGCCGTAGAGGACGAACGCGGGCGCGGCTGTCATCCCCGCGCCGAGGCGCTGGTCCTTGGTGATGATCCCGAAGGTCTCGGGGTCGATGAGGTCGTCCGGGAGGGCGCCCGTGAGCTCGTACTCGACGAGGGGGGAGCCGTCGCGGAGGACGAAGTCGATCCCGTGCCCCGCCACGTGCATCGCCGGCGCCGTCACGTAGGTGTCCCAGTACCCCTCGGCGGGCCCCTCGAAGCGGCACAGGCCGACGATCGCGACGACCGCGGCGAGGACCAGCGCGGCGCGATCCGCGGTCACCGGAAGACGGGCCGTCCGGCGACGATCGTGGCGAGGATGCGGACGCCGTTGCGGACGCGGCGGAAGTCCGTCGCCCCCTCGCCGCGCGCGTACCGGGTGACGGGGACCTCGACGACGCGGGCGCCGCCCCGGATCGCCTGCATCATCATCTCGGTCTCGACCTCGTACTCCCGGCTCCGGATCCGGTCGACGTCGATCAGCGACCGCCGGATGAGCCGGAAGCCCGCCTGCGAGTCGGTGATGCGGGCGCCGCAGCGGAGGTTGAGGAGCTCCGTCATCACGCGGTTGCCGACCCGGTTGGGGAGCGAGATGGAGCCCCGCTCCAGCGTCCCCAGCCAGCGCGAGCCGTTGACGAAGTCGCCGCCGTCGCGCGCCGCGGCGACCAGGGTGGGGATGTCGGCGGGGTCGTCCTGCCCGTCGGCGTCGATGAAGAGCACGAACTCGGCGTCGGACTCGACCGCCCGGAGCCCCGCCAGGAGCGCCGCCCCCTTGCCCCGGTTGGGGTTCAGGGAGACGACTCGGGCGCCCGCCTCGCGTGCCTCCTCAGCCGTCCCGTCGGTCGATCCGTCGTCCACCACGATCAGCTCGACGAGGCCGTCGGTGTGCTCCTGGACGCCGCGCACGACGGCGCCCACGTTGCCCGCTTCGTCGTGTGCGGCGAGGACGGCGCAGATGCTCATGCGAGGTGCAGCGGCGAGGCCCCGAGGCGCATCCAGCGGCGGGCCTGGACGGCGAACACCGTGGTCCACGCGTTGACGTCGGCGGACGTGCGCGAGTAGCGGACGCCCCCGCCCGTCGCGGCCCGCGCGCGCAGCTTCCGCTCCAGGTCCACGACCCGCGGATCCCCCCCCGGCAGCCCCAAGGCGAGGGCGAGGCGGAGCGTCTGGGCGAGGACGTCGGAGCTGAGCCGGTCGCTCGAGGCGGCCCGCAGGAGCGCGTCCAGCCCCGGCGCCAGCCGCCGCGTCGCCGCGGGGAGGCCCTGCGCGCGGAGGGCCACCAGCCCCTCCAGGGCGTAGGCGTGGGCGTGCGGGTAGACGTGGTCGGTCGCCTCGTGGCAGGTGAACCAGCCGCCCTCCCAGCAGGTCTCGGCGAACCGCTCGGCGAGCTCGGCGAGGAGGGGATCTCCCGGCAGGGCGAGGGCCGCCTTGAGGAGGTGGGGGCCGAACGTCCGCGACCAGTGGCCGTCGTCGTCGAGGCCCTCCTGGCCGAGGGCGCGCTCCAGGCAGGAGCGGACGAACGAAGCCGACCGGGTCGCTGCCGCCGACGCGCCCCAGCGCCGCAGCGCCGCCGAGACGATGGCCGTGTCGAAGGCGTAGCGGCCGCCGCGGTGGAGCACGGCGCCGTCGTCGTCGAGCCCAGCCGCCAGCCGCCCGGCGAGTCGCCGCCCGTCCTCGCGGACGAGATCGGCCACGACGCCGTCCTCCCGCGTCTTCGTCTCGGCGTGCAGCGACAGGAGCAGTCCGGCGGCCTCGGCGTAGTCGAACGACCGGTCTCCGACCCACGAGCGGACGCCGCCGTCGGGCAGCCGCACGGGGCCGTCGAGCAGCCACGCGAGGTCCGCCCACTCGGGGCCGAGGTCGGCAGCCTGGGCGGCCTGCATCATGCGGGGCAAGGGTCGCGACATCGAACGCATCTTAGTGGAGGCCTTGCGGGTTCGCGCCGCGGTGGACAGGCTGGACGCCTTGGATCTCCTCCTCCTGCTGGTCGTAGGCTTCCTCCTCGCCGTGCGCGTGGGCTGCTCCAGCCCGCTCGAGCTGGCGGCGTGGACGCTCCTGGGGGCGCTCGCCGCGGTCCCCGTGACGGTCGTCGGGATCGCCTGGCTGGTCCCCACGTTCGTCACCCCGGTCCTCGTGATCGGGGTCGCGGCCGTCTGGATCGCGGGGCTGCTCGCGACCGGCTCGGCCCGCGCGGTCCGCGAGCAGCCGTGGCGGGCGCCGACGGGGACGGAGTGGCTCGTCGCCGGGATCGCCGCCGCCGTCGGCCTCGTCGCGGCGGCGCTGCACACCGATCTCGAGCTGATGCTGTCGCTCGCGTCGTGGCTCCGGACGGGCGAGGCCGAGTGCTTCTACATGCAGACGTTCGCGCTGGTCGGGGAGCTGAACGCGGGCGCGGGGACCGACGGCATCCGCGACGCCTGGGGCATCGTGAACTCGCCCGGCAACACGGTCTACACGGCGCCGCTGATGGCGACCCTGGACGACGCCACCTTCCGCGTCGTCGACGTCCTCTTCCGCGTCCTCCTCTTCCTCTTCCTCCAGCTCGCCGTCCACCGCTGGACGGGCCGGCTGGACGTCTCCCTCCTGGCCGCCCTCTTCGCGCTCCTCAACCCCTTCGTCCTGTCCGTCGAGGTGCTCGACCGGAACATCATCCTCAGCGCGCTCGCCGCCGCCCTCGTCCTCGCCCTCCGCGCCCACCCGGACAAGGCGCTGCTGCACGGGCTCCTGCTGGGCCTCGTCGCCGTCAGCGGCCTCCGCTTCCTGCCCCTGGTGTTCGCGGCGACCGTGGCGATGGTCCACCTCCCGCGGGGCACCGACCGGCGCGGGTGGGCCGCGATCGGCGGCGGCTTCCTCCTCCCGTTCCTCGTCGCCGTGCCTCACCTGCAGGTCCACGGCCTCCACTCGATGGGGGAGACGGAGTCCCTCTGGGCGCTCGGGCGGATGACCCTGACGGAGCTCCCCCGCACTCCGTTCCTGCCGTTCCCGACAGGCGCCTGGTACATGCTCACGACGCTGGACGCGCTCGGCCTCCTGGCCTGCGGGCTGGGGCTGCTGGGGGCGTTCCGGAGCTTCCGCCGCGAGCCGGCGTGGGCCGTCGGGCTGGTGGTCCCGATCCTCGGCATCACGGCCGTGCTCACCGTCCAGCGGGACTGGATCCAGGGCGACAAGATCCGGATCGGGCTGGAGGCGCTGGTCCCCGCCGTCCTGCTCGCGGCGCTGGGGCTGGCCGAGCTGTTCGACCGCTACCGGTGGCGGGTCGCCGTCGCCGAGCTGGGGGTCGCCGTCGCCGTCCTCGCGGTGTCGGGCTTCGCCGCCGGGCGCATCGTCGTCCCCCCCGACCCCGGCACCTACGTGCGCCACCCCGTCCACCAGACGGAGACCGAGGAGCGGCTCGCCCCGGCCCGTGCCCAGCTCCGCCGGTTCGGGCTCCTCCCCGACTACGGACGGCTCGGCTTCAAGCTCGACGTGGGCCGGAAGCGGGCCGAGGAGGCGGCCGTGCGGGCGACGCTGTTCGGCCCGGGCGGGGCGCTGACGGAGGTCCCCCGGAGCGCCGGCTGGTGGGGCGGGACGGACGCTCCCGAGCCGCCGCGCGTCCCCCTCCCGGCGGACTCGTGGACCGTCGCGATCGACCTCGCCCGACTCCCTTCCGATCCCCGCGGGGCCGTCCGGGTCGACGACTTAGCAGGCCCGATGTTCGTCGATCTGACCTCCGACGCGGCCCTCCTCGACGTCTACTTCCGCGAGGTCGACGTCGCCTGGCAGCCCCAGCCCCTCGGCGTGGCCGCCCTCCCGCTGCGCGCCGAGGTGCCCGCGTTGGGGGAGCTGTACCTCGATCTGAACGCCTTCAAGGGGTTCGGGACCGACGCCCTGGGACTCGTCCAGGTGGGGTCGGTGGCGGCGGCGGCGGGGACGCTGGCGGCGCTGCCCGACGACGGCGGCACCACGGTGGTCGTCCGGATCCCCCGCGGCTGGACGATCGTCGTGCGCGACTGGCTCGTCGACGTGGTCGCGGGGACCCCCCACCGGGTCGACTCGTGGATCGTCCGGGTCGGCGACGATGGGGCTGCGTCGGTCGAATTCCTGTTCGCCGAGCCGGAGTCCTACCTCTGATCGGCGACTCTTCCCAACGCCGTCTATAGTGACCATCCGCGAATGGACCGACAGCGCCGAGCCTCGATCGTCCCCCATCCCCGCACGGTGCAGCCGTGCCGGACGCTCCACTGGGCGCCCGGGCCGCGGGGGGCGACGCCGTCGGCGGTCGGTGCCGCCTTCGATCGCATCGCCGCCGAGCTCGCCAAGGAGCAGCTGCTGGTCCTCCAGGAGCGGCTCTACGTCGAGCCCTACGACGTCGACGAGGTGCTCGCCCTGCGCCGCGCCGCGCTGCAGTCCCACGGACTCGACGCCGACCGCCCCGTCACCATCGTCTCCAACAAGTCCTGCATCCCCGCGATCTGCGCGGGCATCCACATCCTCGCCGTGCGCCCCGCCGCGGGGGAGAAGATCTCGACGGTCGAGGCCGGCCCGGCCCGCGGGCGGCTGCTCGTCAGCGGCGACGTGCGGGCCCTCTTCGTGTCCGACGTGGCGGCCTCGCCGGGGTCGGTCGACCCCCTCCACGAGATGTTCGAGGGGGCGGTCGCAGCGGTCGAGTCGCAGGACATGACGCTGCAGGACGTCGCCCGGACGTGGCTCTACGTCGAGGATCTGATCCCGACCTACGACCACCTCAACCGCGTCCGCGACGAGGTGTTCACGGCGCACGGCATCAAGGGCGCGGAGCGTTGGCTGGTGGAGCCGCCCGCGTCGACCGGCATCCAGGCGTGGCACCCCGATCGGGCCCGCTGCTTCCTCGACCTGATCGCCGTGACCCGCCCCGGTGACGCGCGCCCCTTCGTCGGCATCACCCCGGAGATGCAGTGCGAGGCGTGGGCCTACGGCTCGTCCTTCTCCCGCGGGATGACCATCGACCTCGGCCCCCGGCAGATCATCACGATCTCCGGCACGGCGAGCATCGGCGGCGACGGCGCGACGCTCCACGTGGGCGACTACCGCGCGCAGATCCTCGAGACGATGAACAACATCGAGTCGCTCCTGAAGCTCGCCGGCGGCGACCCCGCCAAGGGGCTGTGGACGCTCTACTTCAAGGACGAGGACTGCTGGAACGAGTGGCAGGACCTCGTCCTCTCGGGCGAGCTCCGGGCGCCGCCCCAGGCCGCCGGCGTCTTCGGCGACGTCTGCCGCGACGACCTCCTTTTCGAGGCCGAAGTCACCCTCCCGCGGTAGACCCGCGACTGGACGACTCCGAATCCGTCCCTAGATCAGGGGGCGATGACCTCCTGGTCCCGACTCCTGAGCCTCCCCGTCTGGCTGCTCCTCGGCGGCTGCGTCGCGTCCGCGTCGGCCGTGCCCGCGTCGGCGCCCGACGACGACGTCGCGCTGGAGGTGCACGTCTTCGACATCGGCCAGGCGGACTCGATGCTGTTCATCGGGCCCGGCCCCGAGCGCCGGACCATGCTGGTCGACCTCGGCGAGGTCCAGGGCGGCGACGGCCGGAACCACCTCGCGGTGGCGGCCCGCGTCGAGGAGATCACCGGCGCGCGGGAGCTCGACTACCTCGTCGTCAGCCACTACCACGGCGACCACACCGGCTTCGCGCGGAACTTCCGGGGAACGGCCAGCGGACTGTTCGGGCTGCTCGAGGCGGACCCCCCGTTCACCGTCCACACGCTCGTGGACCGCGGCGAGGAGGCGAGCTCGTGGCGGCCCGACCCGACCCGCTCGCACCGGGATCTCGCGGACGCGGTCGACGGCTGGATCGAGCGGGGCGTCGTCGGCCAGCGCGTCACCGCCCGCCCCGGCGAGCGGCCGATCCTCCTCGGCGACGGCGTCGAGGTGGACGTCCTCGCCGCCAACGGCCTCGTCCACGAGCACGACCTCGGCGCCCTCGGGTGGCAGGACGGCCGCGTCCCCGGCCAGTACGACCGCGGCCACGCCAGCGAGAACGACTTCTCGATCGCGCTGCAGGTCCGCTACGGCGACTTCGAGATGTTCACCGGCGGTGACCTCAACGGCGCCGCCCACCCCGGCGACGGCGTCCCCTACCCGGCGGTCAGCTCGCGCTTCTTCGGGGAGACGTTCACCAACGTCGAGGGGTGGATGGTCGCGTGGTGGTGGCACTCCGGGCGCGAGGCGGACGTCGAGGTGTACCGCGCGAACCACCACGGCTCCCGCTTCTCCAGCGGCGCGTCGCTGCTGGAGGCGCTGGATCCCGAGCTCATCCTCTACTCCACCGGCGGCCAGTACGGGCACCCCACGCGCGACGTCGTCGAGCGCGGGGCAGCGACCGCGGACCAGCTCATCACCTCCGGCGTGTCCCGTTTCACGTGGCCGCGGGGGCTCCCCGAGGAGCTCGGCCGGGTCGCCGGCGAGATCGTGATCGAGGTCGACGCGAGCGGCCGCAGCTACCGCGTGGGCGACCGCGAGTACGACTGCTGGAGCGACGAGGAGGAGGCCGCGGGGCTCGACGACGGCCGGTGACGGGCGTCCCTCCCGCTCAGTCCGGCAGCAGCACCCCGGTGCACGCCTCGCGCGGGGTGTAGCGCTCTTTCGGCGCCGGGATCGTCCGGGTCGTGCCGTCGGCGTCGAAGCAGGTCCACTCCCCGACCGGCCGGTCCTCCTCGAAGCGCCCCTCGCCGACCTTCCGCCCCTCGCGGTCGTAGTCGGTCTGCAGCCCCGTCTGCTTGCCCCGCTCCCAGGTCATCTCCTCGGCGAGCTGGCCGTTGTCGTGGAACATCACCCAGCGGCCGTGCTCCTCGCCGTCGGCGAACTCGATGACCTCGTAGGGCTTGCCGTTGGGGTGCCACATCTGCCAGGTCCCGATCTCGCGGCCGCGGCGGAACTGGCCCGTCTCCTGGCGGACGCCGTTGGGGTACCAGCGCTCGAAGTCGCCGTCGATGTGGCCGTCGCGGACGCTCCCGCGGGCCATGAGCGTGCCGTCGCCGAAGCGCTTCTCGAACGGGCCGTCGACCCGCTCGACGCCCATCTCGTCCAGGGGATCGATGTCCGGGTCGTCCTCGTTGATGCCGGGCGCCACGCTCTCGGTCGGGATCGGGGCGGGGGTCGGGGTGGACGGGTCCGGCTTCTCGCCGCAGGCGACGAACGTCGCGAGCAGGGCGACGCCGGCGAGCACCACGAGCGGGACGACACGGTTCACGGCTTCCTCCGGACCACGAGGATGCCCCAGACGACGAACGCGAGGGCCGAGATCCCGAATCCGGTCAGCAGCCGGACCGGCCGGTAGCGGAGTGTCGCCCGGTGCCGCCCCGCCGGCAGCTCGACCGTGAGCAGCCCGTCGAGGCGGCTGACGCGGCCGACGTCGGTCGTGAACCCGTCGAGCCAGTTCTGGTTCACGACCACCGTCCCCGGTTGGTCCATCGTCGCCTCCACGACGATTCGGTTGTGGCCGACGTCCACCGACTCCAGCGTCCCCGCGCCGTCCTCCACCCACGCCTCGCCGCGGTAGCGCGGGTTGGGCACCAGCTCGCCCCCGAGCGTGACGTACGTCGCCGGGATCGTGTGCTCCGGCAGGACCACGCTGCCGTAGTGGTCGGCCACGCCCAGCCCGCGCCGGATGTTCCAGTACTCGGTGCCCTCGCGGGGCCGCGTGTAGTCGCGCAGGTAGAACTTGTCGGACATCCGCCGGATGCGGTCCTCGCCCTGCTCGACCCACCACTCCTCGGCGACCATCGCGACCTGCGAGTACTCCGCCGCGGGCGGGTCGACGGGACGCTCGAACTCGAACAGCTCGGCCAGCGTGGCCCGGTTCTGCGCGAACGGCCAGATCAGCAGGAGCGCCACGATCGGGACGGCGAGGTCGCGCCGCGGCAGCCGATCCACGGCCACCCCCACGAGCAGGACGCCGATCAGGAGGATGAAGAAGTTCCAGTACTTGATCGGCTGGGCGAAGGCGTCGAGCGGCGGCACGCCCCAGGTGAGCAGGAAGTGGAGGTCCGGGGGGGCCCGCCAGCCGAACGCGACGCCGGTGAAGAGCAGCCCCAGGACGGCCACCAGCTGGCGGCGGCGATCGCCCCGCAGGGCGACGAACAGCCCCGCGAAGAGGAGCACCACGAACGGCGGCGTGAGCCCGAGCCACGCGTACTCGTAGTCCACCGGGTCGGTCGGCCGGCCGCGGATGGCGAGGTAGTCGGTCTCGGCGGGGACGCGCCCCGAGAGGGCGCGCACGAAGTCCGGGAACGAGTTGTAGAAGCGCTCCTCGGTGGCGATGGGGGAGTCCTCGGGATCGGGGAACCAGAGGGCGTCGCGCCGCTGCAGCGTGTGCTCGTACTTGCCCTCGTCGCCCACCATCAGCGACAGCCCCGCGAGCCGGGCGGCGCCGAGCGAGCAACAGACGGCGAGCAGCAACGCCAGGCGTCCGCCCCACGGCACGAGCGCGCGGGCGAAGCGGCGCATGCGGGGGAGGCCCGCGGTCAGCAGCGCCGCCGCGCCCGCCCCGGCCGCGATCGGCCAGAGCTCGCCGAGCCCCTTCGCGAACCCGAGCGAGGACGTCAGCAGCAGCAGCGCGAGCAGCGGGCCCGTCCACGTCCGCAGCGGGCCGTCGCCGTCGTCCGCGGACGCATCGGCGGCCATCCCCCACGTCGCCACGCCGAGGAAGAACACGATCGCGGGGAAGGCGTGACCCCCCTGCTGGAGGACGAACATCAGCAGCAGCCCGCCCCACAGCGGCCGGTTCGTCAGGAGCAGGTACAGGATGGCCGGCGCGAGGAGGAAGAAGACCTGGTTGTAGAAGCCGACGAGCCACATCGACGGCAGCCACCCGCTGACGGCGAAGAGCGCCCCCGCGAGGACCGCCGCGTCCTCGCTGCACCCCAGGAAGCGGCGCGCCAGGGCGTGGACGCCGAACGCGCCGGCGAGGAGGAAGAGCAGCAGGTTGAGCTTGTTCCCGATGACGTCGCCGAAGAGGAGGACGGCGACGATGGTGGGGGCCCACGAGCCGTCCGACGGGTGCGCGGCCACGGGGAAGCCGCCGCCGAGGAGGTGCGTCCTCAGGGGGAACTCGCCGTCCTCCAGGAGCGCGCGCCGGGTGAGGACGTCGAAGCTGCGGCAGTTCAGCCAGTCGTTGTTGCGGAACTCGTCGACGCCCGCGTTGCCCATGGGGTTGACCATGGTCGCGCTCAGGCCGAAGACGACGCAGACGAGCGCGAGGAGGAGGCGGGGCCGCGATCTCAAGGGACGGTGATCTCCGTCGCGCCGACCTCGTGCACCGGGAACGTCGTGCCGTCGCTGTCGAAGACCCAGTCCGTGAACTTCTGGTTGGCGCGCCGGAAGAGCCACGAGACGCGGACCGTCAGCGGACCCTCCGTCCCCTCGGGGAGCTCGATGTCGTACTCGTCGTCGACCGACCCGCCGCGCGGGATCTGCCGCTTGTCCTCGATGGCGGCGATGTCCCAGATGCGGTGGTGCTCGATCTCCTCGCCGTTCCGTCCGATCTCCTTGCCGCCGAGCCGGTGGGCCTCGGGGTCGACCCGCAGGTCGTCGCTCATCGCCCCCCTCACGAACACCTCGGCCCCCGACGCGTCCGTCACCACGACCTTCTGCCAGACCTCGCTGAGATCGAACGCCGTCGCCGGGAACGGGTGCCCGGCCCGGTGGCTGATCGTCTTGACGCGGAGCTGGAGGACGTCCCCGTTGCGGACCCCGTTCGCCTCCAGCACGACCGCGCCCCCCTCCTTGAGCACGCCCATCGTCTCCAGCGGGATCTGGTAGTGCCGCCGCTCCTGGGACAGCCCGGTGAGGTCGATCGTCCCCGCGAGGAACCGCACCGTGTTGTCGCGGACCAGCTGGATCGCCTCCTCGTCCCGGTCCCCCGTCGCGTACAGCGCGAGGTCGAGGTTGATGCCGGACAGGTGGTGGTCGTACATCGCCTGCTCCCACGTCCGCTTGATGGTCAGCGTGGGCATGTGGCAGTCGGTGCACTGCAGCTCCTTGTCGGGCCGCCACTTCGCCCCCGCGACCTGGATCTGGGCGGTGATCGCGGCCCCCATGTCGGGGTGCAGCTCCAGCCGGTGGCACGTCGCGCAGTTGATGCCCGCGGGGTTCATCCGGAAGTTCGCCGACAGGTCCTGCCGGTGGGCGCGGGGGTCGAGCATCAGGTTCGCGTTGCGTCTCTCGACCGTCTTGCCGGGGTAGCGGCGGGGCTCGCGGATCGTCTGGAGGCCGTTCCGCGGCGGCGTGGGGACGTCGACGGTGCCGTGGCAGCTGACGCAGCCGACCCCCTCACCGGGCGGCGGCGTGCCGTCGGCGTAGGCCTCCCGGACGGTCCCCGTGAAGACCCGGACGGGGTCGTGGCACGACGCGCAGAAGGCGGCCTCGTCGACACCGCGCTCCTCGACGAGCAGCTCCACGACCTTCAGGTAGAGCGCGTTGTCGGCCGAGAACCGGTGCGCCGAGCCCGCCCACTGCTTCGTCAGGAGGTCGTGGCAGCCGGCCACGCCGCAGCTGAAGCTGTCCGCGACAAGCGACTCGTCGAGCTTCGGGCCGTGCTCCTCGAGGAGGTCGCGGTCGTGCCGGTTGGCGGGGGCCGTGCCGTAGCGGCGCCCCTCCTCGCCGAGGCCGGGGGCGTTCGCCAGCACCTCCCGCTGCCAGTCCATCGGGGAGCGGATGTCGGTGACGATGAGGTCGTGCGGGTAGCTGACGTACCACCACCACGCCATCGCCGCGAGCAGCACCGCGACCACGGGGACGCCGGCCCTGCGGCGGACGAAGCGGCGGAACCAGAGGAGGTGCGGGAAGACGAGGATGGTGCAGAAGATCCCGAGCACCGAGTGGGCGAGCATCGGCCCCCACTTCTCGTCGCCGTGCATCTGCCAGCCGAGGATCCCGACGTGCAGCGCCCACAGCAGGACGACCGTCAGGGCGACGCCGGAGATCGACGTCCGCACCGGCGGCCGCTTCGGCGCGGGCATGAGCTTCGCGCAGGCGGCGATGGCGAGGACGTGGGCGCCCGAGCTCATCGCGCCCCACCCGATCGGCCCGAACGCGGGGTACTCGGGGCGGCCGGGGATGGCCCATCCCGCCGCGATCATCACGACGCCGGGGATCACCAGCGAGGGGAGCAGCTTCGTGTTGGTCTGCCGGATGTGCCACGCCAGCGCGGGGATCGTCGCGACGATGAGCGCCAGCCCGAGGTAGAGGTGGACGCGCAGGGCGGGGAAGTACAGCGGCCACCAGACGTCGCCGAGGAAGCACCACGTCCCGCACACGACGATGACGCCGAGCACGTAGAACAGCGCCTTGGTGGTCCGCTCCACGCCGACAGGATGCCACCCGTCTAGACTCTCCGCGATGCGGCCCCGCCTCATGATCGCCGCGGTCGCGGCGCTCGCGCTGCCCGTCGCGTGGGCCGGCCTCGATCTCCTGCTGCGGTTCGACCTCCCCGGGGCGGCCGCGATCCAGCACTTCGGGTTCCGCCTCCTCGTCCGTCCCCTGGAGTGGCTCACCGAGGGGGACGGCCACCGGATGCGGGTGGCGCTCGGGGCGTGGGTCTTCGTGGTCGTGTCGGCGGCGCTGGGGGAGAAGGGGGCGGCGCCGAAGCGGTGGGTCCTGGGGACGACGGCGGGCCTGGTGGTGGCCGGCGAGGCGGTGACGGTGGCGCTGGCGCTGCTCATGGAGCGGGGGCTCGGGGTCGGGATCGCGGCGGGGGTCGCGGTCTGGTGGTGGCGCCGCGATCGCGCGGCGGTCGCTGCGCCCCCCTCGCGGGGGCTCCTCGCGTTCGCCGCCGTCGCCGCGGCAGCGTCCCTGTACTACGTCTACGCGATGTTCATGACCTACGGCGGGGGCTACCCGCTGCTCCAGGCGCTGGGCGACCTGCTCCGCGGCGGGGGGACGTCGTTCTTCGCCGCGTGGGCGGCCGGCGTCGCGCTCCTCGGCGGCGTCGCGGTCGCCCTCGTGGCGCGCTCGGGGGCGGCCCGCGACCTCGTCCCCGGCGTCGCCGCGGCGGTCGTCGTGGCCGCGATCCTCGGCTGGCTGGGGGCCCGGGCCGAGGGGTCGGGGGCGCTCCGTCCGCTGGTCGCGGCGGTCATCGCGGGGCCGTCCGGCGTCGCGCTCGTCGCGTTGCTCGGAGGCGGCCTCGCGGGGGTCCGCGGCCCGCTCCGGTGGCCCGTCCTCGGCGCCGTCCCCTGCGTCGTCGCGGGCCTGCTCTTCGGCCACACCTACAGCGCCCGCATCCTCGCCTGCCCGGCGGCGGACGATCCCGCCGTCACCGTCCTGGCGACCCCCGGCGAGGTGTTCCGGATCGCCCGCGGCGCCTCGGAGACGACCGTCCTGTCGCTGCGGGAGGACCGCAAGTTCGGCCTCCTCCACGACGACGGCCGCCTCGGCTCGGTGGTCGCAGGCCCCGTCGGCGGACCCTGGGACCACGACGGCGACGAGCTCTTCGGCACCCCCGAGGAGCTCGTCTATGCGCCCGCGCGGGACGTCTTCTTCGCCACCCTCGTCCCCCACGACGCCCAGGCCTTCGCCGAGGGGCCGGTCGTCCCCAACAACCTCCTCGTCACGATCGCGGGCGACGGCTCGCGGGTGACGGAGGCGGAGGGGATCGAGGGGCTGTGCTGGATCAACACGCTCCACTGGAACGACGCCGAGGGGCTGCTCTACATCGGCTGCGAGGACCGGCCCGGCCTCTTCCGCTACCGCCCCGGCGTGGGGATCGTGGACGGCACCGAGGACCCCCGCCTGGGGGACGTGCAGGACCTCGCGTTCGGGGACGGCACCCTCTGGACGGTCTCGCTGTGGTTCAGCCGGATGCTGACGGAGCTGTCGTCCGACGACCTCTCCATCGTGCGCCAGCTCCCGATCGGGGGGACGCACTACCACGTCGTCGCGGACGGCCGGATGACGTTCGCGTCGAGCTACTACGGCGGCCGCGTGCGCGTGATCGACGACTTCGTGAAGCGGCGCTCCCAGCCCGCCGGCTTCGGCACCCGCGAGGTCGCCGTCGACCCGTCCCGCAAGCTGCTCCTCGCCAGCGGCACGTACGATGGCCGCATCCGCCTCTTCGGCTACGAGAGCCCCCCGACGCTGGTCCCCCTCGGCTCGCTCGCGGTGGGCGGGCACGTCAAGGACATCGCGGTCTCCCCGGAGGACGGCAAGGCGTGGACGTGGAGCCAGTGCGGCCTGCTCGAGATCGACCTGGAGGCGCTCCCGTGAAGCGCGCCGCGCAGGTGGTGGGGGCCGTCGTGGGGACGGCGCTCTTGGTTCTCCTGATCGCGTGGATGACGATCCCGGGGCGGACGAAGATCGCCGACGTCTACTGGGAGATCACGCTGGAGTCGAAGCTCACGCGGCCGAGCACCTACGTCGGGCCCCACCAGTGGGCGGTCGCGCTGCACCCCGACGGGACGCAGCTCGCGGTCGGCGGCATGCACACCGAGGCGCTGGTCTACGACATCGCCACGGGGCAGCGGCTCCCGTCCCTGAACACGCACGACGAGTGGGTCATGGAGGTCGGCTGGTCGGCGGACGGGCGCTACTTCGCGTCGACCGACTTCCGCGGCGGCGTGGCCGTCAAGGATCTGCAGACGGGCGAGGACGTGGGGCGCTTCTCGGGGCGCGACGTCGCCTACACGTTCAACTTCCACCCGTCGGAGCCGTACATGGCGTGGGGCGCCTACGACGGCTCGATCCGGGTGGTCGACCTGACCACGGGCGGCGGCCCCGGCGCGATCCCGGCGAACGAGGGGGGCGTCCTGTACGTCACCTTCACCCCCGACGGCGAGCGGATCGTGTCCACCGGGGAGGACGGCCAGGTCCGCTTCTTCGACTTCGCCAGCGGCGTCCAGACGGGCCAGTGGGACGCCCACGACGCGGGCATCACCTCGATCTCCTTCTCCCCGGACGGCACCAAGGCGGTCACCGGCGGTGACGACAGCATGGTCCGCCTGTGGGACCTCGCGACGGGGACGATGCTGCACGAGCACTCCCCCCACGCCGGCTGGATCAACTTCTCGACGTTCCTGAGCGACGGCCGCTACGTGACCGTGGGGACGTCGAACACGGTCTCGGTGTGGAACGCGGACGACCCCGGGCCGCCGACCCAGCTGAACGCAGGGACGTGGCTGATGTGCGCCCGGCCGCTCCCCGACGGGTCGGGGTTCGCGACCTCGGGCAAGGACGGCGTCATCCGGATCTGGGACGCGGAGACGCTCGATGTGCGACAGGAGATCGACGTCTGGGCGGACATCGATCAAGGTGGGTTCCGATGGCCCGCGCTCTGACCGCCCTGTTCCTCCTCGGGATCGTCGCCTGCGGCGAGCCGGATCCCCTCGCCGACGCGCCGCCCCCGGCGGACGTCGATCCCCGCGTCGCCGCCGCCGTCCAGGAGCTCAAGCTGGGCCGGGTCTCGGACGACATGGAGGCCACCGAGCGGGCGCAGCGGACGCTGATCGCGCTCTACCGGGAGCTCGGCGACGAGGAGGCGGCGAACGAGATCGAGCACCACCTCGCCGGCGGCCTCCAGCGCATCGGCGGCGAGGACCGGGCCGGCACCTACGAGCGCGTCCGGGCGTCCCAGGACAGCCCCGTCCGCGCCCGCGTCGTCGCCGACGCCGCCTTCTTCGACGCCCGCCGCTACGCTTGCCCCTACGAGGGGCTCGGGCTGGCGTGGCTGACCGCGTCCGACCAGGACTACCGCCAGTGGAAGGGCGACTACCGCGACCCCCTCGCCGTGGACGACGGCCTCCGCCTCACCAAGGGGAAGCTCCTCGTCCGGATGCGGCTCGACGAGGGACGCGAGGGCGAGGCGCGGGCGCTGGTCGACGACCTCCTCGCCGACCACCCCGGCGACGCCGAGCTCCAGGCGCTCTCCGAACAGCTCGCCGGCGTGGAGCCCGTCGCGGCGGCCCCCGAACGGCGGGCCGAGATCGGCGTCGCCGCCGCCGTCGGGCTGGACCTCGCCACGGTCCCCGCCGCCGACGCCGCCGCCGCCCTGAAGCAGGTCCCGTCCCCTCCGTCCGTCGTCCGCCTCACCTGGTCCCAGGTCTGCGAGGCGTCGGTCGGGGCCGCCCTGAACGGCGCTGCGGGCGAGCGCCTCGTCCTCGTCCTCGCGCGCGACGCGGGCCCCCCCGACGGGGACTGCATCCGCCGCGTCGACGCGGACGTCACGCTCCGCCTGGAGCACGCCGACGGCGCGGTGCTGACCGGCCTCGGGTCCCAGCCCGGCGTCCTCGGCCTCGACCTCACCAACACGACCGTCGACGACGCCTCGGTCGGGGCGATCGACGCCCCCAACCTCCGCAGCCTCGTCCTCCGGGGGACCCGCGTCGGCCCCCGCGGCCTCGCCGGCCTCTCCGTCCCGGGGACCCTGGAGCGGATCGACCTGTGGGGGACCGCGGCGGGCACGGCGGGCGTGCTCTCGGTGGTCGAGCGGGCCCCGGGGCTGCGGCGGCTCGACGTCGGCTCGACCGGGGCGACCGACGCGATCCTCCCCGCCGTCGCCGGGCTGGCGGAGCTCCGCGAGCTGGAGCTGTACGAGCTCGACTTCGCGGACGACGGGCCCGGCCTGAAGCCCCTGGAGGGGCACGCGAACCTCGAGCACCTCGGCCTCGGCTCCACCGCCGTCGACGACGACGGCCTCGCCGTGGTGGGGACGCTGCCGCGCCTCCGGTCGCTGGAGCTCGCCCTGACGAACGTGGGCGACGAAGGCATGCGGCACGTCGCCCGGGCGGGCGGTCTCCAGCAGCTCGGCCTCGGCTCGACGGCGGTCGGTGACCGCGGCATGGAGCAGCTCCTCGCCCTGCGCGACCTCCGCGGCCTGTACCTCGGCATGACGCAGGTCACCGACGACGGGATGGAGGCCGTCGGGGCGATGGGCTCGCTGCGGGAGCTCGTGCTCGGGGAGACGAGGGTCGGCAACGACGGCGTCGCCCACCTCGTCGGCCTCGCCAACCTCCAGCACCTCGAGCTCTGGCACACCCCGATCGGCAACGGCGTCGGCCCCCACTTCGCCGCCCTGACGTCGCTCCGGGTCCTCAGCGTCGGCGCGACGACGGTGGACGACGAGACGCTCCCCGACCTCCGCGGACTCTCCGAGCTCCGCCGGCTCGACCTCTGGCAGTGCCCCGTCTCCGCGGCCGGCCTCTCCCACCTGACCCTGCCGCACCTCCGGGAGCTCGACCTCAAGCACACGCAGACGGACGACACGGCCCTCGCCGAGGTGGCGCGGTTCCCCGAGCTGGTCGAGCTCGAGCTGGGGGACACGTCGGTGACGGACGCGGGCCTCGCCCAGCTCGCGGGCCTGACCCGGCTGCGCCGCCTCGGCCTCCGGGGGACGCCCATCGACGGCTCGGGGCTGGCGTCCCTGACGGCCCTGCAGGACCTCCGCGCGCTGCACCTCGGGGTGACGGGGACGAACGACGAGACCCTGGCGGCGGTCGCGTCCCTCCCCGAGCTGCGCGACCTCGACCTCCGCGCCACCCCCGTGACGGACGCGGGCATGGCCCACGTGGCGCGCCTCCCGCGCCTCCGGAGGGTGTGGCTGGACGGCACCGGGGTCGGCGACGCGGGCCTCGCGCAGGTCGCCGCGGTCGCGCCCGACCTGGAGGAGCTGGGGCTGTTCGGGACCCCGGTGACCGACGCCGGGCTCGCCTCCCTGGCGGGCCTCCGCCGCCTCCGCTCCCTCGACCTCCGCTCCACGGCGGTCACCGGCACGGGCTTCTCGGCGCTGACGGACCTCCTCGCGCTCCAGCAGCTCCTCCTCGCGGGTTCCCAGGTGGGCGACGCGGGCACGCAGCACCTCAGCGCGCTCCCCTCGCTGCAGGAGCTGGAGCTCGGCGGGACGGCCGTCGCGGACGCCGGCGTCGCGTCCCTCGGCTGCCCCCCGGGGCTGCTCATCCTCGACCTCTGGATGACCCGCATCGGCGACGCCGCCCTCGAGTCCGTCGGCCGCTGCGCCAGCCTCGAGGCGACCGACCTGTCGGGCACGAAGGTGACGGACGCGGGCCTCGCCCACCTCGGCGGCCTGGAGCGCCTCGACTCCCTGGAGCT
The DNA here is from genome assembly GCA_964344575.1 of uncultured Rickettsiales bacterium. Lineage (GTDB taxonomy): Bacteria > Myxococcota_A > UBA796 > UBA9615 > UBA9615 > JAAESI01. The sequence continues at coordinate 35,614 of CAYFOA010000062.1, forward strand.
GGGCGCGACGGCGGTGACGGACGCGGGCCTGCCGTCGCTGGCGAAGCTCCCCGCCCTCGCCGAGCTGGAGCTCTGGTTCACGCAGGTGACGGACGCGGGGATGCCCGCGCTGGCGAAGCTCGACGGCCTCGTGGAGCTGGAGCTGGAGGGGCTCCCGCTGACCGACGCGGGGCTCGCGAAGCTGACGACGTTGCCCGATCTCGAGCGCCTCAACATCGCCGCGACGCGCGTCACCGACGCCGGCCTCGCCCACCTCGAGGAGCGGCTCGAGGACTGCGAGATCAGCCGCGTCGCCTACGAAGCCCCGGATCTGGAGTAATCCTCCGGACCCGCTAGGCTGCGCGCATGTCCGGAACCACCCTCCGCCTGCTCCTGCTCCTCGCCGTGACCACGTGCCTCGTCGCCTGCCCCCCCGGCCGCCGGGGCGGGGGCGACGACGAC
>CAYFOA010000063.1:0-32048 GCA_964344575.1 uncultured Rickettsiales bacterium
GCTCGTCCGGGGAGATCTCGATGATCTCGGGGGTGACGCCGTCGCAGGTGAACGCTGCGTCGTCGTCGTCGTCGGTCCCCGCGTCGTCGTCGTCGCCGGCGCCGCCGTCGGGCGCGGGGCAGGCGGCCAGGGGGAGGACGAGGAGCAGGAGCAGGAGGGGCAGCAGCCGGGCGGTCAGGGTCGGGGCGGTCATGGTCGGGTCTCCAGGAGGGGTCACTGGACGGTCACGGTCGCCATCATCCCGAGCTCGGCGTGCTCGAGGATGTGGCAGTGGTACATCCAGGTGCCGGGGTTGTCGAAGTCGACGGCGATGGTCACGTCCTCCAGGCCGCCGACGAGCACCGTGTCGCGCAGGCCCGGCTCGTCGGCCGGCTCGCCGTCGCGGCTCAGGATGGTGAAGAGCTGGCCGTGGAGGTGGAAGGGGTGCGACGGGCCGAGGAGGTTCCGGATCGTCACCACCTGCATCTCGCCCCGGTCGACCGTCCACTCCTCGAAGTCCGGCCAGGACTCGCCGTTGATCCGCCACTCGACGCCGTCGGGGCCGTTGACCGCGTCGAAGGTCAGCTCGTGGTCGGTCGCGTCGCCGGGCTCAGCGTCGGGGAGGTCGTACGCCGGGGAGCTCGTGTGCCCCGCGGCGGTCGAGGGCTCGCGGCTCGGGTCGAGGCGGACGTCGAGCAGCTCGTAAGGGACCCAGATCAGGTTCCCGAAGACGTCGGTGTCGGGGAGCAGCATGTCGAACGCGGCGTCCTCCTCGCTCTCCAGCCGGACCTCCAGCTCGGCGCGCGCACCGGCGGGCAGGATGAGCGCCGACGTCAGCGGACGGGTCCAGTCCTGGGGCCACAAGCCGGCGTCGGCGCCGATCTCGCGGACGGCCAGCCCGGGGAAGTCGAGCACCATCGTGCGGGCGTTGGCCGTGTTGACGATCCGCCACCGCTCCACGCCGCCGGGGGCGAGGTCGACGTCGCGCCCGTAGTCCTCGCCGTTGACGAGGAACACGTTGCCGTGGCGGCCGTGCATCTGGTCGGGGTGGGACGTCGACACCTCGGCGATGGTGCCGTCGTCGTCCAGGCGGATGTCGTCGACCACGAAGATCCGGTCGGCGTCCACCGCGGGCGCCAGCTCCTCGCCCTCATGCACGACGAACGCGCCGTAGAGCCCCGCCTCGACCTGGACGGCGCTGCGGATGTGGGGGTGGTACCAGAAGGTGCCGGCGTCGGGGACGGTGAACTCGTACGTGAACGTCGCCCCCGGCGCGATCGGGTCTACGCCGTCGATCGCCACGCCGTCCATCGCCACCGGGACCCGCATCCCGTGCCAGTGGACGGTCGTCGGCTCGTCCAGTTCGTTGGTGACGTGCACGCGGACGAGGTCGCCGACCCGCGCCTGGAGCAGCGGGCCGGGGGTCTGCCCGTTGTAGGTCCACATCGGGGTCGTCACGCCCTCGATCAGCTCGACGTCGGTCTCCCCTACGACGAGCGCGTATTCGGCCGTGCCGAGCTCGGGGTCGAGGTCCTCGGCGGGGGTGAGGCCCGCGACCGCGGGGTAGTCGTCCGGCGGCAGCTCCTCGGCGGAGGGGCAGGCGGACAGGGCGAGGGTCGACGCGGCGAGGGCGAGGGGGAGGCGGGTCGTCATCGGAGCTCCGGGTGGCGGCGCTCCTTAGCACACCGGGGGCCGGCGCTTCGTTGATCCCGTCAGGGCTGGACGGCGGCGTCGCCGAACGCGTAGGGAGGGAGCAGGAGCGCGATCAGGGGGGCGAGGTCGTAGTTGAGCTGGAAGTCGATGTAGCTGACGACCGCCTCGCTGAACTGGGGGTAGACCTCGACGGTGCCCGCGACCGTGTCGCCGACGACGACGGCGTAGTCGATGTCGAGGCTGAGGTGGATGAGCTCGCCGTCGGTGAAGACCTCGACCGTCGTCCCCAGCCCGATCGCCGTGCCGACGTACATCGCCTCGTCGTAGCGGACGTCCAGCCCGGCCTGGAAGCCGAACGGGGTGAACCAGCCGTCGCCGACCTCGATCGCCGCCTCCAGCGGCCCCGTCACCGGCTTCGTGGCGCCGAAGCCGACGCCCCCGATCGACTCCAGGAGCGACTGCCACGCGGCGACGTCGCCGGGGTTGGCGGCGATCGCCTCGAAGGCGCCGAGGACGTCGCCGAGGTTCTGGTCGAGGGTGGTGACGTACGCGTTCCCCGAGGGCGCGACGGCGAGCTCGATGGGGGCGGGCACGGCGTCGCCGAGCGCGAGGTAGGTGCCGTCCCCGTGGAGGTTCGTCGCCGGATCGCCGGCGAAGTCGACGACGGTCAGGGTCGTGTTCCCGAACTCCAGGTCGGGCGGGATCGCCCCCTCTCCGCCGCCGCCGAGGACGTAGAGCAGCTCCTCGTCGCGGTGGACGGCGAGGTCCTGGGTGTTGGGGCCGACCTCGACGTAGTCGTCCTCGTAGATCGGGCCGGTGGGCGTGACGGAGTAGAACCGGACGCGGTCGTTGAACGTGCTCAGGAACGCGATCCGCTGGCCGTCGGGGCTGACCGCGACGGCCGTGGGGGCCATGTCGCTGAAGTCGAAGTCGGTCCGCTCGCCGACGACGACGGGCTCGACCGGGTCGGTCATGTCGAGGACGACGAAGCCGGTCGCGTCGGTGACGACGGCGGTGGGGGAGTCGGCGGCGATGGCGATGTCGAAGAGCGGGCCGACGCCGAGGTCGCTCAGGTCGGCGACGGCGACGGGGTGGTGGTCCGCGGTGAGGTCGACGACGACGACGGACGGCGTCAGGGTCGCCTGGTAGCGGGCGTCCCCGAGGAGCGCGTAGCTCCCGTCGCCGCTGATCCGGGCGACCGCGACGTCCTCCAGCTCGAGGCTCTGGGAGATCATCCACGCCTCCTGATCGGCGCCGAACTCGACGACGTAGGTGCGCCCCCGCCAGGCGTCGGTGGCCAGCCCGTAGCGGGTCACCCAGACGTCGGCGCTGGTGTCGCCGCCGTCGTCCTCGGGGAAGTCGATGGCGACGGTGACCCACCCCGACGGCGTCCGCGGCGGCACCTGCACGGCGAGGCGGTGCTCGCTCTCGAACGCGACGTTGGGGGCGACGACGCCGTCGAACGTGACGGTGGGGACGTTGGACTCCCGGAAGGAGCGGCCGTCGATGGTGATCCACTCCCCGATCACGGCCTTGTCGTCGCCGCTGACGTCAATCTCGATCACCACCGGGGGGACCGGCTGGACGGTGACCGTGACCTCGGCGGTGGCGTCCTCGTCGCCTTCGATCGCGGTGACGGAGGCGACGTAGGTGCCCGCCTCGCCGTAGACGTGGTCGATGAGGAACTCGTCGGTCACGATCAGCTCGCCGTCGCCGAAGTCCCACGCGAACTCGTCGAAGCCGCTGTCGCTGAACCGGGCGGCGACGCCGTGGCTGTCGGTGGACTCGCCGGCGTCGAACTGGATCGACCCGCCGAGGGTGACGGTGTCGGGGTCGGCGACGAGCGCGGCGGTGACCTCCTCCCCTCCGAGCATGGTGTCGGTGGAGGGGCAGGCGGACAGGAGGGGGAGCGCGAGGGCGAGGAGCAGGAGGCGTCGCATGGCGGCGGGACGATACCTCGGCGCGGCCGCGACGGACCGGGCGGGACGAGAACCGTCCCGCCTCCGCGGTATGCGCGCGCGCACGGCTGATCTATAGGTAGCCGCCGTGGCGCGACCCCTCCCCCTGACGCAGACCGCCGCCGGCGCGTGGACGCTGGACTGCCTCGGCATGCTGTGCCCCGTGCCCGTCATCAAGACGGGGCAGGCGATCCGCCGCGTGGACGTGGGAGACGTCCTGACGGTGCTCGCCGACGACCCCGGGGCGGAGCTCGACCTGCAGGACTGGTCGAGCGCCAACCGGCACGAGTTCCTCGGGGTGGAGATCGACGGCGAGGTGCTCACGACCCGCATCCGGAGGGCCCGATGACGCGAACGACGCTGCTGGTGACGCTGACGATGGTGCTGGGGGAGTGCGGTGGGGACGAGCCTCCCGCGCCGGCCCCGACCTCGGTCGAGATCGAGATCGAGAACCTGAACGAGCTCGAGAACGAGAACCGGAGCGCGGGACGCGCGGGAGGTCGCGTGCCGGCGGAGCCGGCGCGTCCGCAGGATGGGCGCCAGGACGGCGCCCACAACGAGAACGAGACCGAGCTCCCAGCCGGTCCCGCCTTCACCCCCGACGGCGACGTCGTCCTCCGCTCCTCCCGCGGCGTCCGCTGGGTCGTCACCGCCCTCGACCACAAGGGCACGTTCCAGGAGTCCGGCGGCAACCTCGCCGACATCGTCGTCGGCGACGGCGCCGACGTGTTCGACGGGATGGCGACGTGGCTGGAGCGTGAGTTCCCCCGCCAGGGGAAGTACACGGACCTCGCCGTGGCCGAGGACGGCGCGTCCGTCACCGTCTCCGGCGCCGACAGCGGCGATCCCCTCGTCGCCGTGGCGACCACCTGGACCGTGCTCCCCGAAGGCGACGACGCCCGCGTCCTCGGCCGGCTCGGGATCACCACCGTCGTCACCAGCGGCCGCGAGGACGCACTCCCCGACTACGACCTCGGCGACATCGTCGGCTGGGGCGGGCTCGACCACTACGCGCCGACGCGGGGCACCGACCTCGCCGGCGTGCGCGACGCGAAGCTCCCCTGGGTCGGCGGCCAGGCCACGGACCACGCCGTCATCCTCCTGTCGACGAACGCGCTCACCGGCCCCCACGGCTCGTCGTGGAGCGACCCCGTGTGGGCCGCCCCGACCCTCGGACCGGGGGCGACCGTCGTCTACGAGCGGCAGCTCCTCGTCGGCCGGACCCTCGCGGACCTCGCCCCCGCGGCGCTGGCCCACCAGGGGACCCGCGCGGGCGAGTTGACCGTCGAGGTCCACGACCCCCACGGCCCCGCCGCCGGCGTCGGCGTCGAGCTGTTCACCCTGCCCGGCGCCAAGCCCGCCCTCCGCGGCGTGACCGATGCCGACGGCCGGCTCGTCACGTCCGTCCCCGCGGGGAAGTACGAGATCTTCGCCAGCTCCCCCGCCCGCCGCTCGGCCGGCCCCGCCGTCGCCGAGGTGACGCTGGACGCGCCCGCCGTCGCGCGCGCCGAGGTCACGGCCGCGGGCGGGATCCACGTCGTGGCGCAGGACGCCGCCGGCGACGCGGTCCCCGCGCGGTTCGCCTTCACGGGCCGAAACGGCACCCCCGACCCCGTCCTCGGCCCGATCTCGTTCGCCATCGGCGGCAACCGCGCCCACCTCCTCGGCGCGTCCGAGCTCGAGCTCCCCCCCGGCGACTACACGGTCACCGCCACCCGCGGCCCGGGCTGGTCGACCGCCTCCCAGGACGTCACCGTCCCCGCGATCGGGGGCGGCGTCGAGGCCCCGTCCCTGACGTTCGCCCTCGCCGACCTCGGGATCGTCCCCGACGGCTGGCTCACCTGCGACCTCCACCAGCACGCCGCCTACTCCGCCGACAGCGCCGTCCCCCCGGTCGACGGCCTGGTCGCGTCGGTCGCCGAAGGGCTCGACTGCGTGGCCACCACGGACCACGACGCGGTCGCCGACTGGACCGACCACTTCGCCGCCGCGGGGCTGAGCGACGAGGTGCTGTGGCTGCCCGGCATCGAGACGACCAGCGAGGTCGTCGGCCACTTCAACGCCTACCCCTGGGACCCCGCCCACGGCGTCGTGGACCACGCGGGCCTGACCGCGGCCGAGGTCGTCGCCGCCCTCCGCGCCCACCCCGAGGCGATCGTCCAGCTCAACCACCCCGCGTGGGCCAACGGCATGTGGGCCCGGCTCGGCTTCGACGCCGAGGCGCTCGCCTTCCCCCCCGATGCGGGCGAGACGTTCGACTGGGAGGCGATCGAGGTCCTCAACGGGAAGAACGTCGCCGAGGCCGACGAGATCCTCGCGACGTGGCTGCGGATGGTCGACGCAGGCAAGAGCGACGCCGCCGTCGTCGGCTCCAGCGACTCCCACCGCCTCGTCGGGCAGGAGCGCGGCTCGGCCCGCACCTACGTCGATCTCGGCGGCGCCCCCGCAACGGCGGAGGCGTTCACCGCCGCCGTCCGCGCCGGCCGGACGACCGCGTCGAACGGCCCCCTGCTGACTCTGACGACCGCCCCGCTCGACGGCGACGGCCCCGCCCGCACCGCCGTCACCGTCACCCTCCAGGCGGCCGACTGGATCGACGTCGACACGATCGAGCTGGTCGGCGGCGACCCCGCCTACGACGGCGCGGCGTGGCCCCTGGGGACGTACTTCCCCGGCGACGCCGGCTTCACCGAGGAGGTCGCCGGCGGCCGCCGGACGTGGACGCTGACCACGTCGATCCCGACCGCCAGCGCCGACGGCTGGCTCGTCGCGGTGGCCCGCGGCGACGCCCCCATGGCCCCCTGGCTGGAGTCCCCCGCCTGGGCCGTGACCTCCCCGGTGCGCCTCGATGCAATGCCCACCCCCGACGGCCCGTAGGGCCGGGACGTCATGCTGATCGAGCTCCTCGTCCTCATCGCGATCGCGGCCTTCGCGCCGCAGGTCTTCCCCGGCATCAAGGTCCGCTCCGTCGGCGCCGCCGCCCTCATCGTCGTCGTGTTCGCCGCGTTCAACTGGCTCTTCGGCTGGCTGCTGACGCTGATCGTCACGATCGTCTCCATCCCCGCGATCCTCCTGACGCTCGGCCTGTTCGTGTTCGTGATCCCCACGATCGTGAACGCGCTGCTGCTCAAGCTGACGGACGCGCTGCTGGAGGACTTCGAGCTGGCCGGCTGGGGCCCCGCGCTCGGCATGGGCTTCCTCTTCGCCCTCGGCGGGTGGGCGGCCGACAAGATCACCTGACGCATCCCTGATATCGTCGGCGGCCGATGGCCCTGTCCGCCGCCCAGATGGAGGAGATCGTCGACGCGCTCGTGACGCAGGTCCGCGCGCGCCTCGCCGGGGCCGGCGGCGACGCGGTCTTCCGGTGGCAGTACAGCGCCGGCTGGAACGCGAACGTCACGCTCGTCCCCACCCAGGCGATCCACGCCACGGCCCGCACCGACAGCACCGTCGCCCGCTACATCGACCACACGCTGCTGAAGCCCGAGGCGACCCGCGAGCAGCTCGTCCAGCTCTGCGACGACGCCCGCCGCTACGGCTTCTACTCGGTCTGCGTCAACTCCTCGAACATCCCCCTGTGCGCCGAGCTCCTCGCCGGCACCACGACCGTCCCGATCTGCGTGGTCGGCTTCCCCCTCGGCGCGAACCTCCCCCAGGTCAAGGCGTTCGAGGCCCAGGAGGCCATCAAGGCGGGCGCCAAGGAGATCGACACGGTCATCAACATCGGCGCGCTCAAGTCCGGCGACTTCCAGGCCGTTCTCGAGGATCTCGCCATGACGGTCGAGGCGTCGGCGCCCTACCCCGTCAAGGTGATCCTCGAGACCTCGAAGCTGAACGAGGAGGAGAAGGTCGCCGCGTGCGTGCTCAGCCGCGAGGCGAAGGCCGCGTTCGTGAAGACGTCGACCGGGTTCGGCGGCGGCGGGGCGACCATCGAGGACGTCGCGCTGATGGCCCGCGTGGTCAAGGGGAGCGGGCTGAAGGTCAAGGCCAGCGGCGGCGTCCGCGACGCCGACGGCGCCAAGGCGATGATCGCGGCCGGCGCCGACCGCATCGGGGCGAGCTCGTCCGTCGCCATCGTCACCGGCGGCACGTCGTCCGGTGGCTACTGACCTCCGCGACCTGATCGCCGCGAAGCGCGACGGTCACGCCCTCACCCCCGACCAGATCGAGGCCTTCGTCGCCGCCGCGGCGACCGGCTCGGCCCCCGAGGTCCAGCTCGCCTCGATGCTGATGGCCGTCCTCCTGAACGGCATGACCGACGAGGAGCGGACGGGCTACGCGCTGGCGATGATGCGGTCCGGCGAGGTCCTGACGTGGGACCACCTCGACCGCCCCACCGCGGACAAGCACAGCACCGGCGGCATCGGCGACAAGGTGTCCCTGATCTGGGCGCCGCTCATGGCCGCGGCGGGGTACGCGGTCCCGATGATCAGCGGACGCGGGCTCGGCCACACCGGCGGGACGCTCGACAAGCTGGAGTCCATCCCCGGGTTCCGGACGGACCTCACCTCCGCCGAGATGGACGCCGTGGTGCAGGAGGTCGGCGCCGTCATCACCGGCCAGACCGCCGACCTCGTCCCCGCCGACCGGACGCTCTACGACCTCCGCTCCCGCACCGCCACGGTCCCGTCCGTCGACCACATCGCGCCCTCGATCATGAGCAAGAAGCTCGCCGAGGGGGCCGCCACGCTGGTCCTCGACGTCAAGGTGGGGACGGGCGCGTTCATGAAGACCCGCGACGACGCCCGCCACCTCGCCGAAGTGATGGTCGCCATCGGCCGCGGCGCGGGACGGAACACCTGCGCGCTCCTGACGACGATGGACGCGCCGCTGGGCCGCGCCGTCGGCAACGCCGTCGAGGTCGCCGAGTCGATCGACGTCCTCCGCGGGGGCGGGCCGGCCGAGCTCCGGGAGCTGGTCGTCGACCTCGCCGAGGCGGCCATCCGCGCCGCGGGCGACCCCGACCACGGCGGCCTCTCCGTGCGCGACAAGCTGTACGGCTGGCTCGACGACGGCTCGGCCCTCGACCGGTTCGCGCAGATGGTGGCGGGGCAGGGCGGCGACGTCGCCGCCGTCGACGACCCCGCCCGCCTCCTCGGCGGCGGCGACGGGCTCACCGAAGCGCTGCTGCTCGCCGATCGCGACGGGGTCGTCGCCGGCCTCGACGCCCTCGGCGTCGGCCTCGCGGTGGCGGATCTCGGCGGCGGGCGGGGCGCCGACGGGAGCGCCCCGGACCCCGGCGTCGGCGCCTGGCTGGAGGCCCACGTCGGCGAGCGCGTCGCCGCCGGCCAGCCCTGGGCCCGCCTCCTCCACCGCGGCGGCCGGGGCCTCGACGCCGCCCGGGCGCGGATGGAGGCGGCGATCACGATCGCCCCGGACGCCCCGCCCCCCGTCCGCGTCCTCGAACGCGTGTCCTGAAACCTGATAGATTCCGGGGGAGTGCGCCGCCCCCACCCGTACGTCGCCGCCTTCTTCATCGGGGCGCTGGCCGTCCTCGCCGTCGGCCTCGCGGTGGGCGCGGGCGAGACCACGGCGGGCACCTCCCTCGCCGACCAGCTCGCCAGCAAGCCCCGGGAGGCCGTCCCCTTCACGGCGCGGCTGCAGTCGTTCTTCGGCGTCTTCATCATGCTCGGCCTCGCGTGGGCCATGTCGACGAACCGCAAGATCATCCCGTGGCGGGTCATCGGCTGGGGCCTCGGCCTCCAGTTCATCTTCGCCGTCCTCGTCCTCAAGACGGGGCCGGGCAAGAAGCTGTTCGAGGTCCTCAACGACGTCGTCAAGCAGCTCCTCGCCTACACCGAGGAGGGGAGCCGGTTCATCTTCGGCGGCCTCGTCGACAGCGAGCTGAGGCTGGTCGAGAAGCCCGCGGACGACTACTTCGCGGCCGGCACGCCCGTCCAGCTCGACGGCTACGAGGGCGCCCGGCTGGTCGTCGACAACGGCTCCTTCTTCGCCTTCAACGTCCTCCCCACCATCATCTTCTTCAGCGCCCTGATGGCGGTGCTGTACCACCTCGGCGTCATGCAGTGGCTGGTCCGCGGCATGGCCTGGGTGATGCTCAAGACGATGGGGACGTCCGGCGCCGAGACGCTGTCGGCGGCGGCGAACATCTTCGTGGGGCAGACCGAGGCGCCCCTGGTGGTCCGGCCGTTCGTCGACAAGATGACCATGTCGGAGCTGCACGCGATCATGACGGGCGGCTTCGCGACGGTGGCGGGGGGCGTGATGGCGGCGTACGTCGCCATGCTCGCGAAGATCTTCCCCGACATCGCCGGCCACCTCGTCGCCGCGTCGGTCATGTCGGCCCCCGCCGCCCTCGTGATCAGCAAGATCATGTGGCCCGAGGACGGCGCTCCGGACACCGCGGGCGCCATCGAGCTGAAGGTCGAGAAGCTCGACGTCAACGTCGTCGACGCCGCCGCGCGGGGGGCCGGCGACGGCATGAAGCTGGCCCTGAACGTCGGCGCCATGTTGCTCGCGTTCATCGCGCTCGTGGCCATGGCGAACGGAATCCTCGGTGGAATCGGGGGCTTGGTAGGCCTGGACGGCTTGACCCTGCAAGCGCTTGTCGGCTACATCTTCTGGCCACTGGCATGGGCCATGGGTGTCCCTGCCGCGGAATGCACCGCCGTCGGGCAGCTCCTCGGAGTCAAGACGATCCTCAACGAGTTCGTCGCGTACCTGGAGCTGGCCACCATCGCCGACGGGTTGTCGTACCGCAGCATGGTCATCGTGACGTACGCGTTGTGCGGCTTCGCGAACCTGGGGTCCATCGGCATCCAGCTCGGCGGCATCGGGGGCATCGCGCCCGGCCGCCGCAGCGACCTGGCCCGGGTCGGAGTCCGGGCCATGATCGCCGGAACGCTCGCCGCCTTCATGACGGCGAACGTCGCCGGCACCCTGGTGGGGTAGCGCCCGGCGGGAACAACACTGACGCGGCCCTGGCCCGGGCCGTACGAAGGGACCGCAGATGACCGACCTGCGGGCCGAGCTGCAGCGATCCGCCCGCTCCATCGTGGAGCAGGACCCGCGCGTGGCGAACGGCGACTTCCTGGGCATCGTCCTGGGATCCGGACTGGGGGGCGTCGTCGACGTCCTCGACGATCTCGTGGAGATCCCCTACGACCGCATCGACGGCTTCGCGGCGACCACCGTGGCGGGCCACAGCGGCACGCTGTGCATCGGCACGCTGGACGGCACCCTGCTCGTCGTCCTCCGCGGCCGCGTCCACCTCTACGAGGGGCACGACGCCGACGCCGTCGTCCACGGCGTGCGGACGCTCGTCCACCTCGGCGCCAGCGCCGTCCTCCTCACCAACGCCGCCGGCGGCGTCCGCGAGGATCTCGGCGTGGGCCACCTGATGGTGATCGACGACCACATCAACCTCACCGGCCAGAACCCGCTCATCGGCAACGGCGCCACGCAGCTCGGCCCCCTCTTCCCGGACATGACCCAGGCTTGGGACCCCGACATCAGCGAGGCGCTCTTCGCGGCGGGCACGGGGGCGGGGGTGCCGACGGCGCGCGGCGTCTACGCGGGCGTCCTCGGGCCGAGCTACGAGACCCCTGCGGAGGTCCGCATGATCGGCCGCCTCGGCGGCGACGCGGTGGGGATGTCGACGGTGTTCGAGGCGATCGCGGTCCGCCACATGGGGGGCCGGCTGGGCGGCGTCTCGGTGATCAGCAACGCGGCGGCGGGCACCGGCGAGCCGGGCTCGACGCTGGACCACGAGCACGTCAGCGACGTCGCCATCGCCGCCACGAAGCGCTTCACGGCGCTGCTGCGGCGGCTCATCGCGGACCGCACCACCTGGTGGGGGGCGAGCGCATGACCCACGACGAGCTCCTCGAGGCGGCCTTCGGTGCGCGGACGCGCTCGCACGCGCCGTTCAGCCAGTTCCTCGTCGGCGCCGCGGTCAAGACGGCCGACGGCAAGGTGTTCACGGGCAGCAACGTGGAGTCGTCGAGCTACGGGCTGACGATCTGCGCCGAGCGGCTCGCCATCTGCATCGCCCTGCACGAGGGGCACAAGGACATCACCGAGATCGCGGTCGTCGCGGACACGTCGGGCGCGCCCGGGCCGTGCGGCGCGTGCCGGCAGTTCATGTACGACTTCGCCCCCGAGGCGACGGTCGTGATGGCGAACCTCAACGGGGACCGCCGGGTGGTGAAGGTCGGCGAACTCATCCCCTGGGGCTTCGGCCCCGACGACCTCCTCAGCTTCGAGGCCCGCCGCCGCAATGGCTGACGAAGCGACGACGCCCCTGCCCGAGCCGATCCCGCAGGAGGATCGCGGCTACGTCTACGTCGACTCGATGCGGACGCTGGACGAGGCGATCGCGGTCCTCGCCCGCTGCGACGTGCTCGGCGTGGACACCGAGTCGGACAGCTTCTTCAGCTACACCGAGCGCTGCTGCCTGATGCAGATCAGCGGCCCGGAGACGCCGGACTACGTCGTCGATCCGCTCTCGATCGACGACCTGTCGGCGCTGGGGCCGCTCTTCGCGGACCCGGCGCGGGTGAAGATCTTCCACGGCGCCGACTACGACGTCGTCTCGATGAAGCGCGACTTCGGGTTCGTCTTCCCGAACCTGTTCGACACGATGATCGCGGCGCAGGCGACGGGCCACGACCGGTTCGGGCTGAACGACCTCGTGGGGCGCTACTTCGGCGTGAAGCTGAACAAGAAGTGGCAGCGGCACGACTGGTCGAGCCGCCCGCTCCGCCCCGAGCACCTCGACTACGCCCGCAACGACTCCCGGTTCCTCCCCGCCCTGCGGCGGATCCTGATGGTCCAGGCGGAGGAGCGGGGGCGGACGTCGATGCTGGAGGAGGAGTTCTCCCTGCTCGAGGACCGGGAGTGGACGGGGCGGCCGTTCCGGCCCGACGACTGCATGAAGATCAAGGGCGCGAACGGGCTGGAGGACGACCAGAAGCGCGTGCTGCGGTCGCTGTTCGTGCTCCGGGAGGGGATCGCGGAGGCGCGGAACCGGCCCCCGTTCAAGGTGTGGGGGAACGACGTGATGCTGGCGGTGGCGAGGTCCGAGGCGACGGACGCGTCGGGCCTCCGGAAGGCGCTGGGGGAGAAGCACCACGTGGTCCGGCGCTACCTCGGGGACGTGACGGAGGCGCTGAAGGCGGGCCTCGCGGACACCTCTCCCCCGCCGGCGCCGCCCCGCCCCGTCGCCCGGACGAACCCCGGCGTGCCGCCGTTCACGCGGGACGACGAGCCGCTGATGGCGCACCTCAAGAAGTGGCGGAACGCCCACGCCGCGGAGATCGCGCTGGCGCCGGCGATGGTCGTGAACAACGCGATCCTGAAGGACATCTCGGCGCTGAAGCCGAAGGAGGTCGCGGCCCTGGACGCGATCTCCGAGATGCGGACGTGGCAGAAGCAGGCGTTCGGCGAGGCGCTCGTCGCCGAGGTGGCGGCCTGGCTGGAGCGGAACCCCGAGACGGGCGCCGGCAAGAAGCGCCGCCGCCGCCGCCGTCGTCGCCGCCGCAAGCCCGTCGGCGCGGCCGCCGACGACGCCCCCGCGACGAGCTCCTAGGAGCCGTCCAGCACCACCAGGTCCGCGTGACGCAGGCGCCACGGCGCCGGGCGGAGGGGGATCGCGAGGCCGGACGTCGGCGTCGTCGGCTCGAACGCTCCGTACAGCGGGACCCAGCGGTCGTCCGCCTCCATCGGGACCCGGTCGGGGCGGTGGCGGGCGAGGCCGGCCGTCGTCCAGTCATGGATCGTGGGCGCGTCCAGCGACACCGCCCAGGGCGTCCCCGGGGCTGCGCGGAAGTGGATGGCGTCGGCCCAGCCGAGGGCGCCGCCGAGGCTGCCCTGCTGCTCCAGGACCGACTTCGGGACGTGGATCGCCAGCTCCCCGGCGGGGCCCGACGTGGGCGCGGTCAGCGCTTCCGCGAGCGCGACCAGGCCGCCCTCCGAGCCGAACCCCACCACCAGCGACCGCTCGCTCAGGACCGCCGACCGGCCCGTGGCGTGGACCCCGAGGACGACCGAGCCGTCCGCCGTGGGGGCGAGCACCAGCCCGCCGCCGAGCTTCAGGCCGACCGCCACCGCCGGCGCCGCGAGGACCAGGTCGCCCTCCAACGTCGCCCCCCCGCCGGTCAGCGAGACGAGCCGCTGGCCGCGCTCCGTCAGCGCGATCGAGCCCGCGTAGTCGCCGTCCGCGAGGCAGACCGTCACCCCCGCCCCGCCCGCAGCCAGCGCCGCCCGGGCCGCGTCCGCGTCCGTCACTTGCCAGTCGCAGTGATCCCGCGCGAACCGCTCCGGGGGCGCCCGGAACTCGCTGTGGACGTCGTCCGTCTCCACCGCCGCGCGGAGGTCCGGGTCGCCGATCGAGGCCAGCGCGCGCTCCCGGATCTCCGGGTTCAGCCGGACGATGTCCGTCACCGCCCGGAGCAGCGCCGTGCTCTCCCGCAGCCGCCCGTCCGTCTTCCTCAGGTGGTCGAGCCGGACGAGCAGCGGGTCGAAGTCCGTCCCCGCCGACTCCGCCACCAACGACGCGATCGCCGCCAGCCGGACGCCGACGTCGTCGTGGTCCAGCAGCTTGCGGGCCGCGCCGTGGTCGAACCACTCCCGCCCCGCGCCCCGCTCGAGGATGCAGACGAGCACCGGCGGCGCCAGCTCCTCCAGGATCGGCACGCTCGCCTTCATCCGGTTGTTCCGCCGGATCGCCGCCTCGCAGGCCACCCCCCGCGCCTCGGGGTGCCACTTCGCGTCCTGCGCCATCGCCTCGAACGCCAGCGCCTCCTCCCGCTCCGAGGGGACCGACAGGTCGAGGAAGCCGAGGAGCGGGATGGCGTACGTCGAGCCGTCGGGGAGGTTGGCGAGGTGCTTGCGCGTCAGCGTCTCGAGGTCCGCGGGCGCGATCCGCTCGCGGGACTTCAGGTACCGGACGAGGTTCAGGGCACCGTCCACGCACCGCCGCGACGCCACCCGCTTGTCCGCCGCCAGCGTGATCGGGGGCGCCAGCGACGCCTCCACGGCGGCCGCCAGCTCGGACGCGCTCACCGCCGCGGGCCCGCCCTCCCCCGCCGCCGCCAGAGCGGCGTCCCACTCGGGCGACGCGGGGGTGGGGACGTCCCCCGTCCGGGCGACGATCTCCAGCATCAGGTCAGAGACGGCGATCGACCGCGCCGCCTCGAAGCCGACCGCGTCCGAGAGCTCCTGCAGCAGCCCGACCAGCCGGTGGCCGTCGGCCTCCCCGCATCCGCGCCTCCGGAGCTGCTGCGCGATCACCGGGATGGCGCGGATGCCCAACGCGACGACGGCGGCGCGGGCGTCCTGCCACGCCTGGTTCGGCTCGGCGGCGAGGTGCTGGGCCGGGGGCTGCAGCACGAATGGGAGGACCGCCCCCGTCGCCTCGGGGTCGATCGGGCCGAGCGCGCCGGCCGCGATGCTCCCGTCGTCGAGCAGGACCGAGCCCGGGTCCCCCTCCCCCTTCGGACCGCAGGACACGACCGCCAGCGCCGCGACCGCCAGCGTGGCCTGGACTGCCCGGCGTCTCACCAGACGCGCCGCCCGAAGCGCTGCCGGCTCGCCTCCTCGGCGGCGGCGAGGACGTCGGCGGCGACCTCCTCGATCGTCCGGTAGCCGTCGATCCGGACGATCTGCGGCCGCTCCTCGGCGTACCGCGCGAACACCTCGGTGCACCACGTCAGCCGGTCCGGCTTCTCGCACCACGTCTTCGCCTCGCCCCGCGCGTCGATGCGGGCCAGCGCCGCGTCCACGGGGACGTGAAGGTAGATCTGGAGGTCGTAGGCGGGGACGATCGCGAGGTTCAGCTCCTCGACGAACTCCGGGGTCAGCACCGACTCGAACGACTGGTAGGCCACGCCGCTGAGGTAGGACCGGTCGCTGACGAGGTGGTTCCCCTCGGATCCGGACGCCGCCTCCAGCCGCTCGGCGAGGACCGCCCGGTCGGCGGTGAACCAGGCGAGCTGCTGCGCGAGGCTGGGGTTGTCGGAGGACCGCAGCGCCTTGCCCCACCGCGAGGGCGAGATCTCCTGGATCGCGTCCGCGCCGAGCGCCTCGCTGAGGAGCCGCACCTGGGTCGACTTGCCGCAGCCGTCGATGCCGTCGATCGAGATCAGCATGCGGCGCAGTATGCCGCGATCAGGGGGTGTAGCGCGGGATCCAGACCGGGATGTAGCTCCCCGCGGTGATCGACTGCCCCGGCAGCCAGACCGGCGCGAAGCTCGGGTCCTCGCCCGCCGCGGCCGCGCTCAAGTCGAGGGCGGCGAGCCAGATCTGGGAGATGTCGTCGGTGGTGTTGCCGTACGGCCGGTTCGTCGAGAACGCCATCCAGGTGTAGTCGCCGGGCACCTCGGGGGCGAACTTCGGCCAGCTGTTCTTGTCCCCCAGCGCCGTCGCCGCGTCCATGAAGATCGGGTCGCCGGCCCCGTCGAGGTCGATGATCCAGAGCTCGCCCGCGGGGTTGTCGTAGCTGTCGTGGGCGTCGCCCGTGCCGACCGCGCGGTTGTAGACGACCCAGTCGCTGTCCGGGCTGATGACCGGGTAGTAGAGGTTCTCGTCCGCGCCCGCGTCGAGCAGGGACTGGTCGTTGGACCAGGTGTCGCCGGAGCCGGACTCGATGGTGCGGAGGCTGCAGTTCGTCGCCCCGTACTCGCTGCTCCCGCTGTCGCAGGCGCCGTACACGACGGTCGTCCCGTCCGGGGACCAGTTCGCGAACGCCTGCCCCGCCCCGCCGGTGGGGAGCGTGTTGATGGTGGCGCCGTTGGCGTCGACGTCCTCGAGGATGAGGTCGCCGCCGCCGAAGCTGAGCATGTTCGACCGGATCATCCGCGTGCCGTCGTCGTTCATCGCGCCCGCCGCGCCGCTGCGGGAGAAGTCCGACGTCACGACCGGGTTCGTGGGGTCGGACGCGTCGACCACCTGCACGCTGAGCTGGTCGGCGATCGCGAGGCGGTTCGGGTTGGCGAGGTTGACGCCGTGGCAGCCGACGCAGGTCAGCGCCGTCACGGGGAAGTCGGCGTTGCTCGTCGAGCCGAAGTCGATCCGCTTGAGCCCCTGCACGATGGACGGCTCCCAGTAGACGATGGTGCCGTTGAGGTCGAAGTCGGTGACCTCCAGCTCCAGCGCCTCCTCGGCCGTGCAGACGTCGCCGGTGAAGCCGCTGCCGTTCCAGTCGCCGCTGACCAGCGACATCGTGACGACCGTCCCCGGATCCCACTCGGTCAGCGAGTTCCAGTACGCGTCGGTGACCTGGTAGCTGTCGCTGAACGTGTAGACGGTGATGGTCGTGTACTCGCTGGACAGGGTCAGGGCGTGGGCGTCGTTGCCGTTCGCGTCCCACTGGACCAGCGGCGGGGGGAAGCTGCCGGGCATGACGGCGCCGGCCAGCGGGTAGGTGAACTGCGCCGCGCAGCCGTCGTCGCTGTCGACCGACGCGGAGTCGATCGCGGTCGGCAGGTCGGGGTCCCCGGAGACGTTGTCGGACCCCTCGATCTCGATGACGATCTCGCAGACCGCGGACGTCGACAGCACCTGCACCTGGACGAGGCTGACGCCGCCGTGGTCGCCGAAGCTGGTGAAGAGCCCGTCGCTGTTCACGCTGCCGCCGCCGCTGATCAGCGACCACGAGCCGTCCTCGACGGGGGTGCTGTTGCCGTCGTGGTCGAACTCCTCCGCCTCGAGCTGCAGCGTCAGGGTGTTGCCCCAGGTGTTGGACACCGTCTGCGTGATGGGGAGGCAGGTCAGGCCGAAGGGCGGGTCCTCGGTGGTGTCGTCGTCGTCGGACGCGTCGTCGTCGTCGTCGTCGTCCGCGCCGTCGTCGGGGTTCGGGCCGGGACCGAGGGCGCCGTAGCAGCCGGCGCACAGCAGCAGGGACAGGAGGAAGGCCAGGGGGTTCGCTCGCATCGCGGCGTCTGCGTACCTCACGCGCTGCCCGAACGCACGGGTCATCGCCGTCGTAGGATCTCAACATGTGGCGCCCGTCCCTCGTCCTCGCCCTCGGCCTCGGGCTGCTCCTCGCCTGCCCGACGACGCCCCCCGAGCCGGACGACGACGACGACGACGACGCGAGCTCCGACGACGACGACGCGGCCGGTCCTCCGGCCCTCCGGGGGCTCGTGTTCGACGCGGCCGGCGACCCCGTCGGGGGCGCCGTGGTGTCGGTCGCAGGGCAGCCTCCCGTGGCGACGTCCGCGGACGGCCGGTTCGCCGTGGAGCCCGACCCGCTGTCGGCGATCCTCGGGGTCGAGCTCGACGGCCACGCCCCCACCGCGGCGGTCGTCTCCGTCGAGGCCGGCGCGGGCGACGCCGCCGTGATCGTCCGGACCGCCGCGGTCGACCTCGAGCAGGACTTCGCCAGCCTCGTCGGCCTCGACCTCGAGTCCCTCTCCATCGACGCCAACGCCGTCGACGCCAGCGGCATCGTGACCGCGCGGATCACGGAATACGCCCCCGAGGAGCTGAGCGGGCTCCCCCTGAACGGGCAGGCGATGGCGCCGTTCGGGGCGATCCGGGTCGACCTGTTCGACTCGCTCGGCGCCCCCGTGGGGCTGGCCGGCGGCGCGGTGATGGAGCTGACGATCGACCTCGACGACCCCGACGGCGTCCTCTCCCAAGGGCAGGAGCTGGCCGCTTGGAAGTGGGACGACGGCGCCGGCGCGTGGGCGGGCGAGCCGGGCACGGGGCAGGTCTACGGCAACCCCGACGGCAGCCTCGGGTGGTACTTCGCGGCGACGTCGACCGGGCTGTTCGCGGCGGCGACGGGCCCGGGCGGGGGCGGCTGCCTGAGCGGCCGCGTCGCGCAGACGACGGGCGCCGGGGTGGGCGCCGCGTTCGTGCGGGCGACCCGGGGGGCGGTCGAGGTGGCCACGTGGACGGACGCGTCGGGCGAATTCGAGATCACGGTCCCGCCCGGGGACGGGTTCGCGATCGAGGCGCTGTGGGCCGTCGACGCGACGACCTGGGGGTACGCGACGGGCGTCGTCAGCGACCCGATCGGCGCGGGCCCGTGCACGGACGCGGGCGACGTCGAGGTCTCCACGGAGAGCTGCATCTCGGGGGTCGCGATGGGCCCCGACAGCGTCGGCGTCCCCGGGATCGAGGTGACGGCGTCGACGGGCGAGACGGCCACCTCGGTCGCCGGTGGGAGCTACTGCATCGGCGTGCCGGTGCTGACGTCGGTCACGATGCACGGCCCGGTGGGCGACGGCGAGGGCGGCTACCTGCCGTGGACGGTCCTGACCCAGCCCGGCGACCCGGCCTGCGTCGGCGGCTGCCCGAACATCGCGGTCGTCCGGCCCTACCCGCTGACGCACTGCGCGCAGGGGACGCTGACGATCGACGGCGTCGCCGCGGCGGGGGCGGTCGAGGTGTACGACGAAGACGGCCCCACGATCCCCGTCCACCAGCTCACGGCCGGCGGCGACGGGGCGTTCTGCACGGAGGTCGGGAGCAGCACCACAGTGACGGTCACCGGCGACCCGGCGCTGGACTGCGTCGCCTCGACGCTGAGCACGGTCGGCTTCAGCGGCAGCTCCTGCACGGGCGGCGGCGGCTGCCTCGACCTCGGCGAGGTCGCCTGCACGACGCCCTGAGGTAGACGGCCGCGACAGAGACCGCTTCGAGCCGGTGTGCTGCCCCGGGTAGGCTGGCTGACGGAGGACCGATGCGGCGATCGGCGAGCCCGCCTGCGACGCGCGTGACGTGGCTCGCTGCCGCGCTCGCCCTCGCCGGGTGCCCCTCACCCGCACCGGAGCCGCCCGGACCCGAGGAGCGATACGAGCTCCGAACGCTCCGCCGAACGGTCGTCAACCACGGCGGCGGGAACTCGACCGAGGCGGTCTTCGAGTATGACGAGGACGCCCACATCCACTGGCACAGCAGTACGACGTACGACGAGGCAGGCGCGATCGTGAAGAGCGCGACCGCGACCCTCGACACCCTCGGGTTCTGGGACTCGGTGACGGACTACGACGCGTCGGGGGCGTCGACCCTGGTCGTGGAGTGGGACTGGGACCCCGCGACGTACCTGTCGATCGGGGTGCGGAGGTGGAGCACTCCCGATCACCTCGGCGGCGACACCCTCCTTCAGGACTTTCGTACCGAGCGGGACGAGGAGGGACGGCGGCTGCGCGACGGAGGCCAGGCGTGGGGGTTCGGCGACGCTGGGAAGTACCTGCTGTACGACGGCGGATGCCGCTACACCCTCGCCGCGAAGGCACCGCCAGGGACGATCTTGAACCGGTTCATGGTCTGCGACTTCGTCGACTACGACCCCAACGGGGCCGTGACGCGCGAAGAGCGAAGCGAAGTCGACGAGCACGGCTGGCCGGCCTGGCACTGGTTCGACTTCGACGGCGACGGCGAGCCGGAGTACGAGTTCTGGTACGTCGCCGAAGCTGACGACGCAGGCCGACTGGTCCGGCACACAGGCTTCGCCACACCCGCTCGAACCCAGCCTCCGATCCGTCGCCAGTCGGTGCACTACGAGGACGACGTGGTCTCCAGGATCGTCACGGAGGGCCCCGCTCCGAGAGGCCGCCTGACCCCCCTCGGCCAGGTCGAGTTCCGCTGGCTTCCCCACCCGACCGCCGGCCCGACCGGATGGCGCTCAGAGACGATGTCCACCACGCCCGACGGGGAGGTCTGGGGCGAGATCTACACGACGGTGGAGTGGACGGAGACCGAGTACGTGAGGCGGCAGTACAGCAGCACCGGTGCGCTGCTCCGAACCTCGACCTCGGAGCTGGAGAGGGTCCTGCTTCCGCCGCCCCCGGAGTAGGAGCCGGGGGAGTGCCGTCGCACGCGACTCGAGAACGACAACGAGAACGAGATGGAGGACGAGAACGAGGCAACCGACGAGGAGCTACCGAAGGTCCACCTCTTGACGAGACACCACAGAGGTCTGGAGCCCCTCCCCCACAAAGGGTGGCAACAGGGCACGCAGCGGAGGCACTGTCATTGCAGGGAGACCCCGCATGCCCCGACCCGCCCTGCTCCTCGCCCTGACCGCCGCGCTCGCCGTCCCCGCGACGCCGTCCCCCGCGCCGGCGGCCGTCCCCGACCGGCCGCTGTGCGGCACCTACGCTCACGGCGAGCGCATCCTCGCCGCCCCGGTCCTCGACCCCTCCGCCGACGCCCCGCGCGGTGACGAGCTCGTCCTCCGCGACGCCTGGGGCGAGCCCCCGAACGTCCGCCTCAGCGAGCGGTTCGCGCTGAAGTGGGGCTCCTGGACCGACGTCTCCGAGGAGGTCGCCGCCGAGCTCCTCGAGCAGCTGGAGATCGCCCGCGAGGTCGAGGTGATCGACGCCGGCCTCCCCGACCCGACGGGCTGGGAGGGGACCTACTTCAACGTCTACATCGGCGACACCGGCCCCGAGGTGCCGTCCGCCAAGGGGGCCGGCGGGTACTACTCGTGGGACGACGAGGGCTACCCGCTCATCGTCCTCGGCATCGACACCATCGAGAACCTGTCGTGGGCGGCGACGGTCACCGCGCACGAGTTCTTCCACGCCGTCCAGGGGGCGACGTACGCGTACTACGAGTGGGAGTTCGCCTACTGGTGGTGGGAGGCCACGGCGACGTGGGCGGCCGCCGAGGTGTGGCCCGACGACCTCGCGTTCGCGTCCTGGCTGGGCGCCTACGCGTCCTCCCCCCACCTCCGGCTCTCGGCGCTCGGCGACGACGGCGGCGCGCCGCCGGCCCGGCAGTACGGGGCGTTCATCTTCCCGCGGTTCCTGTCCGAGATCCTCGGCCGCGCCGACGCCGTCTACGGGAGCTGGGACATCGGCACCGAGACGTCCGACCCCCTCGACGACCTCGCCGACCTCCTCGGCGACGACGCCCTCCGCGCCGCCTTCGCCGACTTCGCCGCCCACAACGTCACCTGGGACTACGCTCACGGCGAGCTCTACGCCGAGATCATGGAGTACTTCCCGTCGCAGTGGGGCCTGCCCGATCTGTCGATCGTCGACCTCGACTACGACGACGACGGGTGGGGGACGGTCCCCGGCGACGTCGAGCCGGGCAAGTTCGCCTACAACCACGTCCGCGTCCCCTTCGAGGCGCTCGCCGCGGGCGCGTTCGACGTCCGCTTCGAGGGCGACCACGACGACTTCGAGCTCCGCCTCGTGGTCGAGTCCCCCTCGCAGGGCGTCGTCCGCGCCGAGGTCGCGCCGTCGCTGGACGGCAGCCCCGTCGAGCTCCCCGACGACGCGTCGGCGGCCTGGCTGGTGGTGGCGTCCGTCCCCGACTGGGGGCTGTGGCAGTCGCACTCGTGGTCGGTGGCGTTCGCGACGGGCGGAGGCCCCGGCGACGACGACGACGACGATGTCGCGGACGACGACGACGACGACCTCGCGGACGACGACGACGACGTCGCCGGGGACGACGACGACGACGACTCGCTCCGTCCCGGCGGCTTCAGCGCCCAGGGAGGCTGCGCGTGCGACGCCGCGGCGGGCGCCCAGGCCCCGGCGGGGGCCCTGATCCTGCTGTTCGCGGCGGCTAGGAGACGTAGTCCTCGCCGTACATCTCCGCGATCTCCTTCTCGAAGTGCGCGTAGACCTTGGCGCGCTTCACCTTGAGCGTCGGCGTCAGCTCGCCGTCGTCGATGCTCAGCGCGCGGGGGAGGATCGTGAACTTCTTGACCTGCTCGACGCGGGCGTACTTGGCGTTCACGTCGTCGATCCAGCGCTGGATCTCGTCGCGCAGGCCCGCCTCGCCGTCGACCAGGGGCATCGTCACCACCTCGGGGTCCAGCGAGATCAGCGCCGTCAGGTACTTCTGCTTGTCCCCGAACATCACGGCCTCGCCCACCGAGGGCTGGTTCTTGACGTCGCTCTCCCAGTTCTTGGGGGCGATGTTCTTGCCGCCGGCCGTGATGATCAGGTCCTTCTTCCGGCCGGTGATGTGGAGGAAGCCGTCCTCGTCGAACTTGCCGAGGTCGCCGCTGTGGAGCCAGCCGTCGACCAGGGTCGCGTTCGTCGCCGCCTCGTCCTTGTAGTAGCCGAGGAAGACGTTCGGCCCCTTGACCAGGATCTCCTCGTCCTCCGCGATCTTGACCTCGACGCCGGGGAGCGCCGGGCCGACGCTGCCGTAGCGCGTCTTGCCGGGGCGGTTGAACGACGTCGGGCCGGTGTCCTCGGACTGGCCGTAGACCTCGCGGATCACGATGTCGAGCCCGCTGAAGTAGGTGATGATGTCCGCCGAGATCGGCGCCGCCCCGCTGACGCAGAAGCGGGCCCGGCCCATGCCGACGAGCGGCTTGACCTTCTTGAACACCAGCGCGTTGGCGATCTTGTACTTGAAGCCGAGCATGCCGCTGGGCTCGCCGCCGGCGTTCCGCACCTCGTTCACCTGCGCGCCGACGGCCTTCGCCCACGCGCCGATCTTCTTCTTCAGCCCGGTCGTCTGCCCGGCCTTCGCCTGGATGCCCGCGTAGAACTTCTCCCAGATCCGGGGGACCCCGAAGAACACCGTCGGCTGCACCTCGACGAGGTTGTCGCGGAGCTGGTCGATCGACTGCGCGAAGTAGACGCTGCTCCCCGCCGTGCAGGGGACGTGGAGGCTGAACATCTGCTCGGCGATGTGGGACAGCGGCAGGTAGCTCACAGAGCAGTCGCCGTCGTCCACGCCGACCACGTCCAGCGCGCACTGCGCCGTCCACGCCAGGTTCTCGTGCGACAGCATCACGCCCTTGGGCGGGCCGGTAGTGCCGGACGTGTAGATCAGCGTCGCGAGGTCCTCGGCCTTGAGGTTCTCGATCCGCTGGTCGAGGTCGGCGTCCGCGACGTCCGCCCCCTTCGCGAGGAACTCGTCCCAGGTCAGGACATCGTCGCCGTCGCCCTCCTCCTTGGCCGAGCCCTCCATGAGGACCAGCCACTTCAGCGCGGGCAGCTCCTTCTGCATCTTGACGAACTTGGCGAGCTGGTCGCGGTTCTCGGCGAGGGCGAGGTGCGCCTCGGTGTGGCCCGCGATGTACGCCACCTCCTCGGGGGAGCAGGTCGTGTAGATGCCCGCCGGGGCGCCTCCCGCGGCCATCGTGGCGAGGTCGAGGATCGTCCACTCGGGGCGGTTGAAGCCGAGGATGACCGTCTTTCCGCCGGCCTCGAAGCCGCAGCCGATCAGCGCCTTCGCCGCCGTCCGGACCTGCTCGACGTACGTCGCCCAGGTCGTGGGCTGCCAATCGGACGGCCCCCGGACGTAGTAGGCGGGCTTGTTGGCGCGGGTCTGCCCCTGCGCGAGCAGTCGGGAAATGATGGTGTCAGTCGCCATGGTGGGATCCTCCTTGCGGGCGCGGAGTGTACACGCGCGCGTGTTAGAAAGCCGAGTCTTGAGGACGGCTCCCCTGCTCGGCGCGCTCGCGCTCGCCGGCTGCCTCGCCCACGCGCCGGAGCGGTTCGCCGGACCGGACACCGTCACCGTCACCACCGGCGACCGCTACCCCGAGTTCCCCGTCAACGTCGTCGAGGACGCCTGGGGCATCCCCCACATCCGCGCCCGCAGCCTGGGCGACGCGTCGTTCGCCCTCGGCTACCTCCACGGCGAGGAGCGGCTGTGGCAGCTCGAGATGAGCCGCCGCGTGGGGTCGGGGAGCCTGTCCGAGATCCTCGGCAAGCGGACCCTCGGGACCGACCGCTTCCTCCGCACGGTCGGCTTCCGCCGCGCCGCCGAGGCCGCCTGGGAGCGCCTCCCGGAGCCGGAGCGGGACTACCTCCAGGCCTACGCCGACGGCGTCAACGCGGCCGTCGCCGATCTCGAGGAGCTCCCCTTCGAGTTCCGCTTCCTGAAGGTCGAGCCCGAGCCGTGGACGCCGGTCGATTCGGTGGTCATCACGAAGACGATGGCGTGGCTGCTATCAGGTAGTGCTAGCGAGGACGCGCTGTACACGCGGGCGCTCCGGGACGCGCCCGAGATCGCGGACTGGATCGTCCCCGCGTACCCCGAGGAGGGGCCCTTCGTGCTGCCGCCGGATCAGCTGCGGGAGCTGCGGGGACTCGCGGTCGAGAACGAGAACGAGGTCGACAACGAGAACGAGAGCGAGAACGAGAACGAGAACGAGAACGAGAACGAGAACGAGAGCGAGAGCGACGGGCTGCCGACCGGGCTGCTCGACGGGCTCCTCGGCGCCGGCCACGACGTCGGCTCCAACGCCTGGGTCGTCCACGGCTCCCGCACCGACACCGGCGCCCCCATCCTCGCCAACGATCCCCACCTCGGCGTCCAGGTCCCCGCCATCTGGTACCTCGCCGAGGTCGACACCCCCGACGTCCACGTCATCGGCCCCACCCTCGTCGGCCTCCCGGGCATGCCCATCGGCCACAACGAGCGCATCGCGTGGGGGCTGACCAACAGCGGCGTCGACGTCCTCGACCTCGTCCGGGAGCGCGTCGCCGAGGACGGCACGGTCGAGCGCCCCGGCGGCGTGCGCGAGCCGCTCACCGAGGTCGTCGAGGAGATCCGGGTCAAGGGCCGCCGCAAGCCGGTCTCGCTGACCGTCCGGATCTCGTCGCAGGGGCCGCTCGTCACCGAGTTCTACGCCGCTGACTTCCCCGCCGACGAGGAGGTCGCCCTGCGGTGGACGGCCCTCGATCCCGACGACTCCACCCTCACCGCCTTCTTCGGCCTCCTGAAGGCCTCGGACTGGGAGACGTTCCGGGCCGCGCTGGCGGACTTCGTCGTCCCCTCGCAGAACTTCGCCTACGCCGACGTCGACGGCCACATCGGCTGGCAGGTCCCCGGCCGCGTCCCCATCCGGCACCCGAGCTACGACGGCCAGCGGGCCGCCCGGGGGTGGGTCGCCGAGGACCTCTGGCAGGGGTGGGTCCCCTACGACGAGCTCCCCCGCGCCTTCGACCCGCTGCAGGGCTGGATCGTCACCGCCAACAACGCCCCCGCGGGCCCCGACTACGTCCACGACCTGGGGCGGAGCTTCACCGCGCCCCACCGCGCGATGCGGATCATCGACCTCATCGAGCAGGGCGCCGGCCGCGACGTCGCCGGCCACCGCGCCATCCAGATGGACGTCATCACCCCCCAGGCGCGCGAGCTCGTCCCCGCCATCCTCGCGGTGCGGCCGGCGTCCCGGCTGGAGTCGCACGCGCAGGACCTCGTCCGGGATTGGGACGGCAGCCACGACCTCGACTCCGGCGCCGCCGCCGTGTTCAACGCCTGGATGTACGAGACCGCCCTGGCGGTGACCGCGGCCGCGGCGGACGGGGAGATGCAGAAGCGGATCTACGGGATGAACCCGCTCTTCCTGCGGCAGCTCTACGACGGCTCCGCCGCGCCGCTGTGCGTGACGAAGACCACGGCCTCCTGCGACGAGCTCGCGGCCCAGTCGCTGACCCGCGCCGTCAAGCGCCTCCGCAAGGCGCTGGGCGGCGACGCGACGAACTGGCGGTGGGGCGACCTCCACCGGATCGCCTACGACCACCCCCTCGCCGTCCTGCCGCACCTGAAGAAGGGCCTGAGCACCGAGCTGCCGTCGCCCGGCGGCCCCGCCACCGTCAACGTCGGGCCGTTCCCGATGAGCCGCCCCTTCACGCAGACGTGGCACGCGTCGTACCGCCAGGTCGTGGACCTCGGCGACTGGAGCAAGTCGTTCTGGATGGGGAGCCTGGGCCAGTCCGGCGTCCACTACCGCGAGCACTACCGCGACATGGCCGAGCCCTACGTCGCGGGGACCATGCTGCCGATGCTCTTCGGGCGCGAGGACGTCGACCGCCACGCCGCCCGCACGCGGCAGCTTCGGCGGTGACGCGTCCGACCCGGTCCGCTAGCATCCGCGACGTCTCGGAGGACCCCATGACGCTGAAGCACCTGCTCGCCCTGCTCGCCGCGCTCGCCCTGCTCCCCGCCTGCCCTCCCGAGCCCGAGCCCGAGCCGGAGGCCCCCGCCGAGTTCGGCCCCGTCAACTCCTGGTGGCACGCGCTCGAGGCCGACGTGCCCGCGGATCTCGAGGGGACCGGGTTCCGGACCGGCGACGTGGCGCACGACTTCGTGGCCGTCGACCAGTTCGGGGACGACGTCCAGCTCTACCAGTTCTACGGCAAGGTCATCGTCCTCGACGTCTTCGCCCAGTGGTGCGGCCCCTGCCAGGCCAACGCCCCCCACGGCGAGGCGCTGTGGGAGGACGGCGGGGGCGACGTCATCATGATCGGCGGGATGGTGGAGAACTCCGCCGCCCAGGCCCCCGAGCAGGACAACGCCGTGCAGTGGGCGGAGGACTTCGAGCTGACCCACCCCGTCCTCGCCGACAACGACCAGTTCAACATGGACTACATCGTCACCGGGTTCCCGACCTACGTCGTGATCGACCGCGACATGACGATCGTGACGGACGACCTGTGGCCCTTCGATCCCGACTTCGTGCTGGACCTGCTCTAGCCCTCCTCCTCCTCGCCGCGACGGCGCTCGCGGCCGACGACGAGCCGCCCGATCCGAAGGTGGACGTCCGCCTGTTCGCCGACGGCGACGGGCTGGCGCTCGTGTTCGACATCGAGGACGGCTGGCACATCTACTGGCACAACCCCGGCGACACGGGGATGCCGACGGTCGCGACGGTCAACGGCGCTGAAGGCCGCTTCCCCGGTCCGGACCGGTTCGTCGACGCCGACACCGGCTTCACCAGCTACGGGTACGCGGGCCGCACCGCGTTCTTCTTCGACCGCCCCGAGGGGACGCCCGCGGCCGAGGCGAAGTGGCTCGCGTGCAAGGGGCGGTGCGTCTTCCAGGAGGCGTCCGTGGGGCTGAGCGACGGGCCCGGCCCGGACCTGACGGCCGTCCGCGCGCGCCTCCCCGCGGACGTCGGCCCCACCGTTGCGGCCGACGGGCTCACCCTCCGCGTTTCGCTGGACGGCGGCCCCTTCGAGCTGTTCCCCCCGACCGCCCTGGAGGAGCGCCTGACCGCGTTCCGAGCCACCCCGGGCGGAATCGAGCTCGACCTGAAGGCCGGCGATCCCGCTACCCTCCCCGTCGTCCTGAAGAAGGCCGACGGCACGTTCGTCGCCTTCGACGTGACCTTCCCCGG
This sequence comes from uncultured Rickettsiales bacterium, assembly GCA_964344575.1. Lineage (GTDB taxonomy): Bacteria > Myxococcota_A > UBA796 > UBA9615 > UBA9615 > JAAESI01. Next base: position 27,610 of record CAYFOA010000063.1, read on the forward strand.
ACCCGACGAGGAACCATGACTCCCATGCGCTTGACCCTCCTGACCGTCCTGACCGCCGTCCTCTTCCTGGCGTGCGCCAACGACGTCCCCGTGCAGCCCGCCGAGGCCGGCGACGCCGCCCCGTCCGCGACCGTCGGCGCCGCCGCCCCCGACTTCACCCTCACCGACACCGACGGCAACGCCGTCTCGCTGTCGTCGTTCGCGGGCAAGACCGTCGTGCTCGAGTGGTTCAACCCCGACTGCCCGTTCGTGAAGTACGCGCACGGCGACAAGGGGCCGCTGAAGGAGCAGCCCGGCCGGGTCGCGTCGGACGACCTCGTCTGGCTCGCCGTCAACTCCGGCGCCCCCGGCAAGCAGGGGCACGGCGTCGAGCGGAACGCCAAGGCGCGCGTCGACTACGGGATGGACTACCCGGTCCTCATCGACGAGGACGGCACCGTCGGGCGGACGTACGGGGCCAAGACCACCCCGCACATCTACGTCATCAGCCCCGCGGGGACGCTCGTCTACAACGGCGGCCTCGACGGCGCCCCGATGGGGAACGGCGACAAGACGAACCACGTCGACGCCTGCCTGACGGACCTGGCCGCGGGGCGCGAGGTCGCGAACTCCGGCAGCAAGCCGTACGGCTGCTCGGTCAAGTACGGCAAGAAGTCGTCGTGATCCGGCTCCTCGTCGTCCTCGCCGCGCTGCTCGCGGCGACCCCCGCGCAGGCGCAGCAGTGCGTCTGCCCCGACCGCGAGGCGACCGTCAACTGCGGTCACCGCGGCACCGGCAACAGCAACGACGTCAACCCGTACGCCGAGAACACGATCGCGTCGTTCCTCCAGGCCGAGCTGGAGGGGGCGACGATGATCGAGCTGGACGCCCAGCCGACGAGCGACGGCGCGCTGATCGTGTTCCACGACGACGAGCTGGACGAGCTGACCGACGGGACGGGCTGCGTGGCCGAGACGACGCTCGCCGAGATCGACGCGCTGCACGTGAACGGGGAGCCGATCCCGACGCTCGCGGAGGCGCTGGACGCCATCTCCGTGGACGTCAACGTCGAGGTCAAGGCCGGCGGCCAGACCGGCTGCCCCGACCCCGACGAGGAGGAGCTCGGCGCGCTCGTGTTCGAGACGATCGAGGAGGCCGCGCCCGCGGACCGCGAGGTCATCGTGACGTCCTTCGACGCGGATCTGCTCGACGCCGTCCGGGACATCTCGATCGAGATCTACCTCGGCCGGATCGCGTACAGCTCGGCGGTCGCCGAGGACGCCGCCGACGCGGGCATGCACGCCGTCATCAGCCGGTGGGACCAGCTGAGCAGCGAGGATCTGGAGGCGACGTGGGCGCTGGGGCTCGACCAGGGCGTCTACACGGTCAACGACGACCTCGCCCTGCAGGTGGCCGTCGACCTCGGCGTGGACATCGTCATCACCGACGAGCCGGACCGGCTGGAGGCGATCTTCGCCGAGCGGTGCGCCGACTTCGTGCCCGACCCCGAGTGCGACGAGGGGGACGACGACGACGCGGCGGACGACGACGACGCGGGCGACGACGACGACGGCGGAAGCGGCTGCACGTGCGCGAGCTCCGTCGCGACGGGCGGCGCGGGCGTCGGCCTGGCGCTCGTCCCGCTGGCGGCGGTCAGGCGGCGGCGGACCGCAACGCGCTGAGGATCGCGTCGGGCGACGCGTGGTCGCCCGCGTTCTTGTTGGTGTAGGTCCACGGCACGGACCCGTCGGGGTGGACGATCCAGACGCCCCCCTGCTGCCACGCGTCCCCCTTGACGCCCTTCTGCCGGGCGCCGGACTTGAGCGCCCGCCCACCCTGGACGGTCGCGCCGAGGCCGAGGGTGCGCCACTTGCCGCGGAGCATGCCGGCGGCCTCGTAGGTCGCCCGCTTCGGGTCGGTCCAGTTGCCGTCGAAGTCGTTGGGGAGGTCCTCGAGGAACCACTGGAGGTGCTTGACCAGCCCGCAGCCGATGACGTGGACGGCGGCGCCGGCGTCGTGGACGTCACCGACCCGGGGGTTCAGGCGAGCGACCTGCTCGCGGCAGAACATTCACCCGTAGTGGCGGATCCAGACGAGGACGGCCGGCTGCTCGGCCCAGAGGGAGCCGAGCCGGACGGGCTGCTCGTCGGCGCCGAGGACGGTGAGGTCGGCGATGGCGGAGGCGTCGGACATGGCGGGCACCCTAGCGCGCCATCACAGCGGCAGCGCGCTGCGGGCTCCCGCTTCGGGGACGTCCGGCGAATAGAGCCGCTCCTGGAGGCGTCCCCCGACGACGACGAGCACCGCTCCGGCGGCCGCCCCGAGGAGGCCGAAGGGGACGTAGGCGTGGTCGACGAGGCCGACCTCGAGGTGCTCCTGCCCGAGGTCGATGACCCAGCTGAGGACCGTGCCGGTCCCCATGAAGAGCGCGAGCGCGGCGGTGGTCACGCGCCAGTGGAGGTCGCCGCCGAGGCGGGAGAGCAGCAGCGGCCCGACGAGGATCTCGCCGAGGCTGAGGACGATGATCGCCGTCGCCACGCCGACGGTCCCCTCGACCCCCGCGAGCACGCCGGCGCCGATGCCCCAGACGATCAGCCCGATCCCGAGGAGGCGGACGCCGGCGACGTTCTTCCGCATCAGGGCGAGCACGAGGAAGGCAGCGGCGCCCATGAGCCCGGCCCACAGGACGACGACCGGGTTGAGCGCGAACCACCACTCGTCCGGCTGCGGGAGCGCCTCGAACAGCTCGACGGCGCGGGGGAACCAGGTGTAGACGCCCTGGTAGGGGATGACGAGGACGCTGAGGAGGGCGGCGACGCCGATGAGGGGCCAGTTCCACTGCGCGGTCGGCTCCTCGGGGTCGGGCTCGCGGGCTCGGGTGAGGACGAAGCCGAGCCCGAGGAAGGCGGCGAGGCAGGCGGCGAACCCGGCGAGGGTGGCGGCGAACCCGAACGTGAACTCCGTCCCCGTCTCGTAGTAGACCTCCCAGGCCCCGAACTGGGACGCCAGCGCGCCGGCGTTGGCCATCGCCCAGAGCGCGAGGAGCAGGCCGTTGCGGGCGGCCTCGTGGGGGCGGGCGAACGGGATGATCGCGCAGGCCCACATCGTCGGGCGGGCCATGCCGTAGAAGAAGGAGGCGACGAGGTGCCAGAGGCGGACCTCGTCGTCGCCGAAGATCGCGACGCCGAACCACGAGAACGACAGGCCGAAGAGGGCGACGGCGAGGACGGGCCAGGGTCCCGCGGCGAAGGCGAGCACGGCGGCGGCGAAGACCCCCGCGACGGTGGCGCCGAGGGCGAGGGCGAAGAAGTCCGCGAGGGTCTCGACCGACGCGCCGGTGTTGTAGAGGACGTCCCACAGGATGCGGCGGATGCCCCACCACGACGTCATCACGAGAAAGACGATGGGGGGGAGCAGGAGGACGGCCGCAAGTCGCCGGCTCGGATGCATGGGGGCGATGCTACATTCGCCGCCCTCAGGAGAACCCGATGGCCGTCCAGGAAATCCCGAAGATCCACGCCGACCTCAACGCCACGTTCCGCACGGGCAAGACGAAGCCGCTGGCGTGGCGGCGGGCGCAGCTGAAGGCGCTGAAGAAGCTGCACACCGAGAACGAGCAGGCGCTGTGCCAGGCGCTCCAGGCGGACCTCGGGAAGTCGCACTTCGAGGGGTGGAGCGCGGAGATCCTGGTGACGTCGAACGAGATCGACCACACGCTCCAGCACCTCGGCGAGTGGGCGCGACCGGAGCGGGTGCCGACGCCGATCGCGGTCCAGCCGGCGGCGTCGGAGATCCGTCGGGAGCCGCTGGGCGTCGTGCTGATCATCGCCCCCTGGAACTACCCGTTGCAGCTCTGCTTCGCGCCGCTGGTGGCGGCGATCGCGGCGGGGAACTGCGCGGTGATGAAGCCGTCGGAGCTGGCGCCCGCGACGTCGAAGATCATCGCCGAGCTGGTGCCCAAGTACCTGGACACGGAGGCGTTCGCGGTGGTCGAGGGGGGCATCCCGGAGTCGACGGAGCTGCTCGAGCACAAGTGGGACCACATCCTCTTCACGGGCGGCGGCAACGTCGGCCGGATCGTGATGGCGGCGGCGGCGAAGCACCTGACCCCGGTGACGCTGGAGCTGGGGGGGAAGTCGCCGTGCATCGTGGACAAGAAGGTGAAGCTGGAGCAGGCGGCGCGGCGGATCCTGTGGGGGAAGGTGTTCAACGCGGGGCAGACGTGCATCGCGCCGGACTACATCCTGGTCCACAGCAGCCGGAAGCAGGAGCTGATGGACGCGTTCGGGCGGGTGCTGAAGAAGTTCCTCGGCGACGACGTGCAGGCGTCGAAGGACTACGGCCGGATCGTCAACGAGCGCCACTTCGACCGGCTCGTGGGGCTGATGGAGGGGCAGACGGTGGTCCACGGCGGGAAGCACGACCGGGACGACAAGTTCATCGAGCCGACGATCCTGGAC
>CAYFOA010000063.1:32063-35457 GCA_964344575.1 uncultured Rickettsiales bacterium
GCGCCGGACCCCTCCTCGCCGGTGATGCAGGAGGAGATCTTCGGGCCGCTGCTGCCGGTGCTGACGTACGAGACGCTGGACGAGGCGATCGACTTCATCAACGACCGCGACAAGCCGCTGGCGCTGTACCTGTTCAGCACGGACGGGAAGACGCGCGAGGAGGTGCTGTCGCGGACGTCGTCGGGCGGCGCGTGCGTCAACCAGACGATCCTCCACTACCTCGTCAACGACGGCCCCTTCGGCGGCGTCGGCCCCAGCGGCATGGGCGCGTACCACGGCAAGTGGGGGTTCGAGACGTTCAGCCACCGCAAGACGGTGATGACGCGGACGACGATGCTCGACCCGGACCTGCTCTACCCGCCGTACAGCGAGTCGAAGAAGAAGTGGACGCGGCGGCTGGCGTAGAGCTCGTCGTTAGTTCGCGATCTCGTCCGCGATGTACTGATCCGTCGCCTCGAACAGGTCGTCCAGCGAGGACCGCACCAGCGCGCGGATGACCCCCGGGTCGTCGCTCAGGCTGTTCTCCGACCAGTTCGCCTGGAGCCGCATCGGGCCGTCCTCGGTCTCCAGCCAGACGTCCACCGCGTACGACTGGTAGATGTACGTGTTGCCCGCCTCGCCGACGTACACCTCGGGGGTCCAGACCTTGGCGACGGCCGCCGTCCGGCCGGTGGCGTGGCCGTGGTCGTCCACCACGTCGACCCAGCGGAAGTGCTTGTACATGTCGATCCAGGCCGTGTACGCGGCGTTCGACTTGAGGATCCGGTTGATCGTCTGGAGCGAGCCGCAGTCCCGCTCGGGGTAGCAGGCGGGGTCGTCGGGCTCGAGGAACGTCCGCTCGTACTCGTCGCTGGCGGGCTCGGCCGGGGATTGGTCGACCCGGGTGGCGAGGCGGGCGTGCCAGACCGGCTCCCAGTCGCTCCAGGCGCCGATGGCGACCCCCACCATGTTCTCCAGGATGACGTCCTCGGGCAGGTCGATCTCGCCGACGTCGTCCCAGGTCAGGGGTGACACCTCGAAGGAGCGGGCGTCCTTGTCGCCGTCGAAGTCCAGGGCGACGATCTCGCGGTCGAACGACCGGATCCCCGCCTCCATCACGCGCGGGTCCTCGTTGTCCCACTCGCGAAAGAGGTACGCGCTGAGCTCGTCCAGGTCGCCCGGCGCCTCGGGCACCTTGCAGGCGGTCAGGATGAGGAGGACGAGGACGAGTCGCATGCCGGAATCTTAGACAGGGCGCGCTCCGCCAGCGCGGTGATTGTGAGGGACGGGTTGACCCCCGGGTTGGCCGAGACCGCGGCGCCGTCGATGACGTACAGGCCGTCGTAGCCGTGGACGCGGTGGTCGGCGTCGATCACGCCGTCGTCGGCCGTCGCCCCCATGCAGGCGCCGCCGAGGATGTGGGCGGTCGAGGGGACGCCGAGGAACAGCTCCGTCAGCAGCGACATGGGGACGCCCTTCACCTTCTCCGCGAACCGGAGGAGCAGGTCGGTCGCCTCCTTCATGAACGCCTGGGGCGCCTGCTCGGGATCGTCTACGTGCGTCACCAGCCCCTTGGTAAAGCCCGCCCGCCAGTCGCGGCCGAGGCGGACGCTCAGGGTCCCCTCCAGCGTCCGCATGTACAGGAGGATCTGCGACGCCTTCGCCCAGTCCCGCACGAAGAAGGCGCGCGTCCAGCGGATCGGCTGGCGGACGAAGCCCCCGATCGCGGCGCCGATCCGGCCGAGCACCGAGTCGCCGGGCGCGTGGGGGAGCGCGAGGAGGCGGAAGAAGCCGCTGCCGCTGGCGTAGCGGACCGGCTCGATGTGGCTGTGGTCGTCGGTGTGGAGGATCGACGTGATCGCGACGCCCTTGCTGAACTCCGCCTTCTTGTCGGGGACGACGACGCCGAAGAGGGCCTCCGAGTTGGTGCGGACGAAGTCGCCCAGCCGGGGGGACAGGTCGGGCAGCCCCGCGGGGTCCGCCTGCATCTTCAGGAGCAGCGGGATCGTCCCCATGACGCCGCCCGCGAAGATGACGCGCGTCGCCTCGATCCGCTCCTTCTTCGTCTCGACGACGTAGCCGCCCCCGTCGGCGGGCCGCACCGCGGTCACCTCGGTCTCGGCCCGGACCTCCACCCCGCGCTTCTCCGCGAGGTAGAGGTAGTTCCGGTCGAGGGTGTTCTTGGCGCCGACGCGGCAGCCCGTCATGCACGCGCCGCAAAAGTTGCAGCCCACGCGGTCGGGCCCTTCGCCGTCGAAGTAGGGGTCGGGGACGGTCTTGTCGGGCTCGCCGAAGAAGACGGCGACGTCGGTCGGGTGGTGGGCGTCCGCGCGGCCGATGTCGGCGGCGATCTCGGCGAGGACCTGGTCGCCCTTCGTCCACGTCGGGTTGGGCGCCGCGCCGAGCATCCGCTTGGCCGTCGCGTAGTGCGGCTTCAGCTCGTCCTTCCAGTCGGCGAGCTCCGCCCACGAGGGGGCGGCGAAGAAGTCGTCCTTGGGCTCGGGGAGCGTGTTCGCGTAGACGAGCGACCCGCCCCCGACGCCGACTCCGTGGAGCACGGTGACGTGGCGCAGGAACGACATCTGGAAGAACCCGCGCAGCCCCGCCGACGGCTTCCACATCCACTTGCGGAGGCGCCAGTTGGACTTGGGGAAGTCCTCCGGCGCCCAGCGCTTGCCCTTCTCGAGGACGCAGACGCGGTAGCCCTTCTCGGCGAGGCGGAGGGCGCTGACGCTGCCGCCGAAGCCGCTCCCGATGATCACGTAGTCCCAGGTCATCGGCGGGGACCCTACCGCATGCGGCGGTCGCGCTTGCGCTGTTGCTTCAGGGAGTAGCGGCGGACGGCGTCGGCGAGGGCGGCGACGCCGGGGTCGCGGCCGCCGAGGTCCTTCAGGGCTTCGTCGAGGCGGAGGACGTACTCGGAGTTCCGGCCGGAGGGGCCGCGGGACTCGACGATCTGCGCCACCATCGCGCCGAGGGGGGCCCGGCCGAGCCAGTGGGGGTTGTCGGGGCCGGCGATGTAGGTGACGGCGGGGAGCTCCGAGTCCCCGCGCGCGTGGACGACGACCTCGGTCCGCTCGTAGCCGCCCTGCTCGCGGTGGTCGAGGTGCTCGAAGACGTCGTCGGCGACGAGGTAGGCGCGGCCCCAGGTGCGGGCGCCGGGCTCGGCGACGAGGGTGACGACGCGGCCGGGGGCGTCGGGGGTGCCGCGGTGGTCGGGCGAGCCCTGCCAGGAGCGGCGCGCCCACCCCTCGACCCAGCCGTCGGCGGACCGCTCGAAGGGGAAGTCGGGGCGCCACACGAGCGAGCCGTAGCCGAAGACCCAGGTCGTCACGGGGGGCTGGATAGCACGCCCGGCGCGGGGCTCGGGTAGAACTCGGGCGGTGAGCCGGTGGCTGGTTCCGATCGGGGTGTT
>CAYFOA010000064.1:0-34675 GCA_964344575.1 uncultured Rickettsiales bacterium
CGGGGATGCTGCCTCCAGGCGGCAGGAATCGGGGTGAGGTCGCCGACCTCGGCGGGGTTGTGGCGTCCGGAGGTGCCCCGAGTGGTGTGGGTCGTCGACCTCGGCGGGGTCCGGGCACCGGGAGGTGATCGGTCAGGGGCCGAGGATCACGACGACGCGGCCGGGGCCGTGGACGCCCAGGGTGAGGGTCAGCTCGATGTCGGCGGTGCGGCTGGGCCCGGCGATCAGGTGGATGGCGGAGGACTCGGCGAGGAGGCCGGGGGCGTCGGCGGCGAAGAAGGTGGCGAGGTCGGGGCGGAGGTCGTCGGGGCGGACGACGGCGACGTGCAGCGGGGGGAGGAGGGACGCGGTGCGGGGGCGGCCGGCGCGCGAGGCGAGGGCGAGGGCGCCGATCTCGGCGATGGCGCCGTCGCAGCCCGTGACGCCCACGGAGGCCGCGGCCCGTTCGGCGACGGGAGCGTCACGGGGGACGATCGCGCCCGCCGCGTCGAGCACGTCGCCCACGCCGTAGGGGAGCCAGGGGGTGTCCCACGCGAGGACCCGCTCCCCCGCCACGAGGGCCCGCACGCGCTCCCGCACGGCGTCTTCGGACGGCTCCTCGAACACCTCGGCGGCGGTCGCGCGCGCCGCGGCGGTGAAGCGATCGCGGACGGACGGGGTCACCGCTCGCTCCGGCGCCGCCAGCCGTCGGCGAAGCTCTCCGGCGGCGGCACGGGGAGGTCGCGGGCGTCGGTCCAGGGCCTCAGGGGTCCGGAAGCCCGACGTCGCCAGCCGTCGCGGGAACCGAGGCGGAGGAGGGCGGCGGCGGCGCGGCGGGCGAGGCGCCAGAGGCGGGGGCGGACGGCGAGGGCGGCGAAGGCGCGAATGGCGACGCGCCTCGAGAGCGGCTGCCGGGCGCGGGCCGCGGGGGTCGCCCGGAGCTTCAGGTGCATGCCGGGGAGGTCGAGGCGGACGGGGCAGATCGCCTCGCAGGCGCCGCACAGCGTGCACAGCGATGCCAGCTCGGGGCGGGCGCGGTCGCCCGGGAGCGAGCCCTGGAAGACGGACCCCAGCGGGCCGGGGTAGGTGCCGCCGTACGCGTGGCCGCCGATGCGGCCGTAGACGGGGCAGGCGTTCAGGCACGCGCCGCAGCGGATGCAGCCGAGGATCTCGGCCTGGGGACCGGCTGCGATGGCGCGCCGGCCGTGGTCGAGGAGGACGACGTGGACCTCCTCGGGGCCCTCGTCCTCGGGTCCGCGCCGGGGACCGGCCACGATGGTGGTGTAGACGGTGGACGTCTGGCCGGTGGCGGACCGGGAGAGGAGCCGCAGGAGGCGCTCGGCGCCGGCGAGGTCGGGGACGATCTTGTCGAGCCCGACGAGCGCCACGTGGACGCGGGGCAGCGACGTCGTCAGCCGGATGTTCCCCTCGTTGGAGACGAGGACGAGCACGCCCTCGGCCGCGGCGGCGAAGTTGGCGCCGGAGACGCCGAGGTCGGCGGCGAGGAAGTCCGCGCGGAGGCGGGCGCGGGCGATGGCGGCGAGCTCCTCGGGGTCGTCGGTGAAGGGGACGTCGAGCTCGCGTTCCAGGACGCGGCCGACGTCGGCGCGGTCGAGGTGGACGATGGGGAGGATGATGTGGGAGGGGCGGTCGTCGGCGAGCTGGACGACGTACTCGCCGAGGTCGGTCTCGCGGACGTCCAGCCCCGCCGCGACCAGGCCGCCGTTGAGGTGGACCTCCTCGGTGGCCATGGACTTGCCCTTGACCGCGCGCCGGCACCCGGCGGCGTCGGCGATGCCCGCGATGGTCGCCACCGCCGCGGCCGCGTCCGCTGCCCGATGGACGCGGATCCCGCGGGCGCGGAGGGAGGCCGCGAGGGTGTCCGCGAGCTCGTCGAGGTTCCCGATCTCGGCCAGGCGGGCGGCCCGCGCCTCGTCCCGCAGCCCGTCCGGGTCGGGGAGCTGCGTTAGCGCCCCCGCCCGCCGGTCCTTCAGCGTGGCGCTCGCCTTGCCGATCGCCTCGTGGAGGTGGGTGTCCCCGACCGCCGCCGCGATCCGCGCCCTCAGGCGATCGTCGGTCACGCGCCCTCGTCCAGGCCGTCGGCGAGCAGCTCCGCGAGGTGGAGCACGCGCAGCCGGCCGGCGTCGTCGCCGCGCCGGCGGAGGCCGCCTTCGAGGTGGACCAGGCACCCGAGATCGCAGGCCGTCAGCACGTCGGCGCCGGAGGCTTCGACCGCGTCGAGCTTGGCGTTCATCATCGCCTCGGAGATCGGCGCCTGGTCGACCGCGAACAGGCCGCCGAAGCCGCAGCAGGCGTCGTCGTCGACGAGCGGGACGAGCTCGACCGCAGGGGCCGTCTCCAGCAACGCCCGCGGCGCCGTGTCGACGCTCAGGCCGCGGAGGAGGTGGCACGACGGGTGGTAGGCGACACGCAACGGCCGACGCTCGCCCCGGTCCCTCCCGTCGCCGCCGCCGGAGTCGAACCCGCCGTCCTCGCCCCGGGGGGGCCGGGCCCGCGGGAGCACGTCCTGGTGTTCCGCCAGGAACGTCGAGAGCTCGCTCGTCCGCTCCGCAATCGCGGCGACGTCCGCGGCCAATGCCTCGTCCCCCGCGTCCGTCGCGAGCTCTCCCCAGCGGTGCACGATCGCGTCCGCGCAGGACCCCGACGGCACCACGATCGGCCCGCCGGTGCGCTGCAGCACCGCGACGTCGTGGCGGGCGACCCGAAGCGCCTCGTCCACGAACCCCGCGTTGATCGCCGGCTGCCCGCAGCAGACCACCTCGAGCGGGACCTCGACCCGGCACCCGAGCCCCTCCAGCAGCCGCACGGCCGCCCACGCGACGTTCGGGCGGAGCTCGTTCGCGAGGCACGTCGGCAGGAGCTGGACGAGGGGAGGGGCGGTCACCTCCGGAAACTAGCGGACCCACCCGACGTGAACCGGGCCGGGTGGCGAGACCGCCTCCACCCGATCCCGTCCCGTCCCTGGCCCCGAGAGGTCCGTGCACGCCAACGGAACAGACGCGGGTGGGTGATTCGGCCCCCGTGGAGCGATCCCCGCGAGACCGGCGGCGTCGTGCTCGCGACGGATCTTCCAGACGGGGTGACCTGCTCGACGGGACCTCCCCGCTTCCCGGGAGAGCAATCCGTCGGCCACCGCGTCCTCGCCAGCGGCGACCGCCTCACGGGGGGGCGAAGAGGAAGGTGGGAAGGTCGGAAGGGGAACCCCGCTTCCCCGCTTCCCCGCTTCCCACCTTCCCAATCCCCACTCCCAAGGCGTCGCCGAGGACGAGGACCATCTCCCCGACGCATCGCGGGGGCGGGAAGTGGGGAGCCGCGGTCTGACTCCTCCCCGCTGCAAACCCCTCGCGAGCAGCCCGCCGCAGCACCCGCGGCGATCGGTTCTCGGGAGCCGATCGACTCCCCCGCGTCTGTTCCTCGTCGAGCGGCCGTTCGAGTCAGCGCGTGTCTTGTCCCCGAAACCGGGACAAGAGCGCCGCTGAGCCGCCCCAGCGGTCGTTTTGTCCCGATTCCGGAGACGAAACGGCTGCTGGCCCCCCGCGACACTCAGCCGACCCCTGCCGCCACCAGCGCGCGGCCGACGTGGAGGCCCATCGCGTAGATCGAGATCTGCGGGGGGACCCCGATCGACGTCGGGAACAGCGAGCCGTCCGCGATCCAGAGCCCGCCCAGGTGGTGGTGCCGGCCGTCGCTGCCCACCGCCGCCGTCGTCGGGTCGTCCCCCATCGGCACCGAGCCCATCGGGTGGACCGCCGTCACGTCCATCCCCCCCCGCGTCAGCTCGAACCCCTCCAGCGGCGCCAGCGAGTCGCTCGGTCCGAACGACGTCAGCGGGAACGTGGGGACGTGCACCCGCGTCGCCCCCGCTGCGAACAGCAGCCGCGCGCACGCGACCATCCCGTCGACCAGCTCCGCCCGGTCGTCCGCGTCCGGCCAGAGGTCGATCGTCAGCCCGAAGTCCCCGCGGGGACCGACCCGGCCCGGGGTGAAGTCGTGAAGCATCCCCGTGAACACCGCCAGCCGGTCGTACCGCGCCAGCAGCTCCCGGTGGTCCGCCCCCAGCCCCGGGATCATCGTCGCCGTCCCCACCGGGTGCGCGAACGCGGGCACGATCCAGGTCCGCGTGCCCCGCGGCGGGCTCCCCGAAGCCGTGCTCTCCCGGCGACGGACGGGCGCGGCGCTCGCATCGGAGTTCGGCCGCGTGCTCCTCGCTGACGGCGCGTCCGCGTCGGGGTCCGGGTGAGCCGCCTCGAAGTCCAGCTTCGCCGTGCACTCCACCGACTGCGGCACCCCCTCCCACGCCCGCACCGGCGCGTCGAACTCGCCCGCCGCCAGCAGCGCCGGGTGAATCCGCAGCGACCGCCCCGTCGTCACGCTGGGGTCCGGCACCCCCGACCGAAGCAGGATCGCCGGAGTCGCCGTCGCCGACGCCGCCACCACCACCGTCCGCGCCCGGACCGTGATCCGACCCAGCGCGCGCCGCGAGACCGGGTCCATCGCCGCCGCCTCGACGCCCGTCACCTCGCCCCCCTCGTGCTCCACCGCCACCGCCTGGCAGTTCGACAGCACCTCCCCGCCCGCCGCCACGATCCGCGGGAGCAGCACCTTCGCCGCGTTGTTCTTCGCGTCGTGGACGCACCCCAGGAGGCAGTACCCCGACGCCGCGCAGCCCGTCCGGTTGTGCCGCAGCCGGCCCGCCTCCCACCCCAGCGCGCGGGCGCCGTCGAGCAGCAGCCGGTTGTGCCGGTTGACCATCGCCGCCGGGACCTCCGTCACCGACAGCAGCGCCTCCACCTCCTCGTAGAGCGCCCCCCACGCCTCCGCCGGCAGGTGCTTCAGCCCCCGCGTCCGCGTCCACTCCCGCAGGATCGGCGCCGGGATCCGGCCGCACAGGTTGATGTTGTGCATCGTCGAGCCGCCCACCGCCCGGCCCTGGTGGATGCGGACGGCCTTGTCCTTCGTCGTCCGGCCGCCGCCCTCCCACAGCAGCCGCGGCAGCATCTGCTCCTCCCGCTGCGTCATCGACGCGGGCGTCACGAACGCCCCCGCCTCCAGCACCACCACCGACCGCCCCGCCTCTGCCGCCACCATCGCCGCCGCCGACCCGCCCGCCCCGGACCCGATCACGCAGACGTCCGCCTCCAGGCGGAGGGGGAGGGGGAGGTTCGAGGCGTCGTAGATCACCGCGTCGTCCTCGACAGGCTCGCGGCCGTACGCGACCGCGGGGGGCGGCGCCCGGCGGATCCCTCGATCGTCGTCCGGGCACTCATGGCGTCGATCGGGTTCGTAGACCGCGGATCGGAAGGTCCGGGCGGCCGGTCGCCACCATCAGGCCCCGGCGCGGCGCGCCCGGGGGCGGAGCGCCGTGGGTCCATCCATCGCCGGCTCGGCCTCCGGCGCGGCGACGCGGCGTGCCCTCGGGATGGGAACGGATCGAAAAGGCAGCCGTCATCCGATCGTGCTCCCAGGAAGCCGCCCCGCGGGGGCGATGAGCGCTTCGTACCCGGGCGACCGGCGGCCGTCCGCGAGCGGGGCTGCGCGGTACCCCAACAGCGGCCACGTCCGTGGATCCTGGTACCAGCCGAGGAGGCACAGGTCCCGGATCCCGCGGCTCGCCTGGGCGAGGAGCCCGCCGTACGCCGACAGCCGCTGCAGGAAGCGCCGCCGACGGGCCGGCGCCAGCCGCGTCAGGCGCCCCGTCCGGCCCCCCAGCGGGGTCCCCTGCTCCAGCAGCACCATCATCGCGTGGACCTCCTGGAGCATCCGCTCGGACATGCCCGTCAGGTACGCGTCCACCGCCCGGGCGACGTCCTCCCCCGACGGCCCGTCCGCGGGCAACCGCCCCGGGACGTCCGGAATCACCGCCTCCGCCGCCGCCGCCACGACCGCCGCCTCCCACCTTGCGAGCACGCGGCCGTCCCAACGGGGGAGGAGCGCGTCGTACCCCCGCGTCCGGAGGACCGCGACCACCGCCGCCGCCGCGCCGCCCGCGATCACCTGGCGCCGCGTCGGTCCCCGCGGCGTACGCCCCCGGGCGAGATCGCGGGCCAGCGCCGGAGGCAGCCGCTCCCGCCAGTCGGGCGCGTGCGGGAGGTCGCCCCGGTGCGACGTCAGCCAGTACAGGACGCGCCCCCCGCGCCCCCCCGCCTCCCGCTCCAGCAGCGCCGCGAACGCCTTCCCCCCGTACACCGGCTCCGCCCGCAACCGGTGGATGCCGAGCCGCCGGACCGCCGCCAGCGCCGCGTCCGTGGGGTGGCCGTAGCCCGCGCCCACGTAGCCGTCGATCACCGTCACCGGCAAGGGCGAGCCGAGCGCCGAGACCAGCCCGACGCCGAGGGCGACGGTGATGAAGTCCGACACAGGTTGGTACTGGTCGAGGTTGCCGGCCAGATCGGTGCGCAGCGACGCCGAGGCCGTCACCGCCGGCCGCACCCCCGGCGGTGGCTCCGTCACGGCCACGCCCGTCGGGCAGGGGGCCCAGCGCGTCCTCCAGCAGGCGGACCGTCGCGCGGTGGAGGCGGTGCACGCGTCCGGGGCGGGTCAGGGGGCGCTCCACCGTCGAGACCGCGATGACCGGGGTCGGGCACCCGCCGAGCCGCAGCCCCAGCGCGATCCCCACCGCCGTGCCGCCCGTGCCCCACGGCACGTAGATCCGATCCGGCGCCGGCAGCTCGTCCGCCCGGATCTGCGCCGCCAGCTCCAGCCCCCCGCGCACTACTCCGAGCACCCCCTCCGGCGCGCTGCCGCCCAGCGGGATCGTGCCCCGCGGCCCGCCGAGCCCCCAGACCAGCGCCGGCCGCGACGTCGCCAGCGCCACCCGGGACCGGTGGTAGCGGATCGTCGCCGGCCCCGACGCGATCGCCGCCAGGTTCGTCTCCACGTCCGCCGACGGCGGCTCCCAGAAGCAGTGCGCCTCCAGCCGCCGCCCCAGCTTCCCCGCCGCCAGCGACAGCGACGCCAGGTGCCCCGAACCGATCGCCCCCGCCGACGTCCACACCCCCACCTCGCTCCACGGCGGCGTCGCCAACAGGAAGTCCAGCTTCCGCACCTTCGTCGACCCGCACAGCCCGTCCGTCCGGTCGTCGCGCTTGATGCCGAGCCAGTCGAGGCTCAGCTCGGCGGCCAGCCGCGGCAGCGCGTCCACCGGCGTCGGCGCGTCGGCCCACCCGAGGCGGGGGAGCTCGTCGAGGACGTCGGGGGTCCACACCGCCATCGCGTCAGCGTCCCCCGACCCGGGCCCGCCGGACCTGACCACAGTCATGCGCCCCGGCGGCGCTGGACCCGCAAACTGACACCGTGCACCTCCGCCTCCCCGTCGCCTCGGCCGCGTGTCCCGCCGCGGTCACGCGCCGCCCCACGCAGCCGGGGACCGCGCGCCCGCGTCCTTCCGCGCTGCTCCTCGCCGCCGCTGCCCTGACGGCGACTGCGTGCGGGGCGGACCCCGGACCCGGGCTGCCGACGCCGCCTCCGCCCGGCCCCGGCATCCCCGACGCGTTCGAGCTCGGCCCCGAGGTCCCCTGCGCCGACCCCGCCGACCCCGCCGCCGGCATCGCCCGCCTCGAGGACGTCGCCGCCGCCCGGGGCCTCGACTTCGTGGTCCCCGACGTCGACGGCCCCGTGCTCTGCCCCTTCGTCCGCGGCAGCGTCGTCGCGTCCGATCTCGACGGCGACGGCGACGACGACCTGATGTTCGCGCAGGGGGCGGGTTTCCCCCGCGTCTGGCTCAACGACGGCGCCGGCACGTTCACCGAGGGGGACGCTACCGCGGCGGGGGGCGTCGACGGGCGGACCGTCCACACCGCCGCCGCCGCCGACGCCGACGGAGACGGCCTCCCCGAGGTGTTCCTCGGCGGCCCCGGCTTCGTCCTCGTCTTCGCCAACGAGGGGGACCTCCAGTTCGGCCCCGCCCAGCCCCTCGTCGACGAGGAGGGGTGGCCGCGCGCCTGCGTCCAGGCCCTCGCCCTCGGCGACCTCGACGGCGACGGCGCCCTCGATCTCGCCGTCCCCCGGCTCGAGCGCGTCGGGCCCGAGGGGTGGGAGCCGGGCATCGACGTCGTCCCCCAGGGCTCCGACGACCTCCTCCTCCTCGGCGACGGCGCCGGCGGCTTCGAGGCCCCCCGCGTGCTCCCCTCGGCCGGCGGCCCGGGCATGTCGATCCTGGCCGCGTTCACCGACCGCGACCTCGACGGGGACGTCGACCTCTACCTCGGCTCCGACCGCGCCGACATCTTCCCCGTCCCCGGCGCGTCGATGTTCCGCAACGACGGCGACCCCCACGCCCTCGTCGACGAAGCCCCCGCCCTCGGCCTCGCGTCCATCGTCTCGGCGATGGGCGTCGGCTCCACCGACTTCAACGACGACGGCCTCCTCGACTACTGCGTCAGCGACGTCCACTCCGCGCTGGCCTGCTTCGTCAGCGATCCCGGCTCCGGCACCTACGTCGAGGCCGGCCTGGCGATGGGGCTGGCGCCCGACCTGTCGCAGTGGGGCGAGGAGACCGACCAGTGGACGTCGTGGTCGGTGGCGCTGGAGGACTTCGACGACGACGGCGTGCTCGACATGGCCGCCGCCGCCGGCCCCGTGCCGGTCCGCCACGACGCCCCCGAGGCCGCCCTCGTCCCCCGGAACCACCCCGACGCGATCTGGCAGGGCGACCCCGACGCGGTCGCGGGGGGGCCGGGGGGCGCGGTCTTCGTGGAGCGCACCGCCGACCTCGGCTTCGGCTCCCCCGACCCCCACTTCGGCCTCGCCGCGGCCGACTTCGACGGCGACGGAGCGCTGGAGCTGGCGGTGGGGACGGGCGCGGGCGCGCCGTCGCTGTGGGCGGGGCGTTGCACGGCGAACGCGTGGTTGACGATCGACTTCGCCGGCCCCCCGTTCAACCGGGACGGGCTGTCGGCGGTGGTCGCGGTGGAGGCGTCCGGAACGACGACGATCCGCGAGCTCCACGGCCCCCTCGGCCCCGGCCAGTCCAGCACGGAGCTGCACTTCGGGGTGGGGGACGCAGACGCTGCGGATCGCGTGACGGTGACGTGGCCGGACGGCCTCGTCGCGATCGCCGAAGACGTGCCCGTCCGCCGCCGGGTGCTCGTCCGGCACCCGGCGGCGGCGGCGCGGTGAGCGTCTCTAGGCGACCTTGTCGGCGCGCTGGGGGGCGGGCGCGACGGGAGCGACCTCGATGCCCAGGTCGGTCGGCTTGACGAGGAAGTCGGGCACCCAGGCGCTGCGCTTGAGCGCGGCCCAGGAGACCTCACCCTCCTCGACGAAGGTCTTCAGGCTCAGACCCAGGATCAACTCCGGCATGATCTTCAGGGGGGTCCACACATCGACGACAGAAATCAGGAACTCGAACATGGTGTGCGGTTCAGCAACGGCCGTGCCAGGGCCGGGGCACGGTCGACGTCCCCCGAATCGTCCCCGAGAGTGGGCCTCGTCGTGTGCGACCGAACACCTTCGACCGGGCGAGACCGCACGGTCGCTGTGCGAGACCGAACATGACGACGGTCAGTTCCGACTACTTCGCTGGTACGACCTTGACCACCTTGCCGCCGAGCTTGTCGCAGGTCCCCTTGGGGACGTAGATCCACTCGTTGGGGTCGTTGTCCTTGGTCGCCTGGGCGGAGCACGCGTGGGCGCCGTCGAGCGATCCGCAGTCGTTCATCCCCGCCTTGGAGACGCCCGCGCACTTCTCCCACTCCTTCGGGGCGGGCGGCACCGCCAGCGCGGCGCTGGCGAGCAGGGATCCGGCGGCCAGGAGGCCCAGGGTCATCGTCAGGAGCTTCTTCATTCGTCTCTCTCCACGGGTCCGGGGTGGTTCGGATTGGAGGACCGACCGTAGGGACCACCCCGGTCCGGCGGCATGACAACGATCAGCCCCGGGACCCCCTCCGGTGGTGTCCTTCCACACATGCAGGGTCCGCTCCCGAACCGGCGAGGGTTCCTCGCGGCCGCCCTCGCCGCCGTCGCGTGGACCGCCTGCGCGCCCGCGTCCCTGCCGCGACGGCGCGCCCCCGCCGCGGCCCCGGAGCACGCCACCCTGGACGCGGTCCTCGCCCACCTCCTCCCGTCCGAGCCGGACGCCCCCGGCGCGGCCGACATCCGGGCCGGTCACTACCTCCGCGCCGTCCTCGCCCTCCCCGCCCTCGACGCCGACGAGCGGGACTTCGTCCTCGAGGGCGCGCGCCGGGTCGAGGCGCTGGCCGCGGACCGCGCCGGCGCGGGCGTCGGGTTCGCGGCCCTCGCCGAAGCCGACCGCGAGGCCGTCCTCCGCGCCCTCGAAGGCGAAGACCGCGGCGCCGCGTGGCTCGACGAGCTCCTCGCCTTCCTCATGGAGGCGCTGCTCGGCGACCCGTTCCATGGCGGCAACCCCGGCGGCGTCGGCTGGACCTGGCTCGGCGTCGACCCCGGCTTCCCGATCCGCGGGGCCTAGCGATGCAGGCCGACTTCGACGTCTGCGTGATCGGCAGCGGCGCCGGCGGCGGCCCCGTCGCCTTCAGCCTCGCCCGCGCGGGCCGGTCCGTCGTCGTCCTCGAGAAGGGGCCGTGGCTCCGCGAGGCCGACTTCTTCAAGGACGAGATCGCCTGCTGCCGACGCCCCGAGCACCGGCCCGACCCCCGCCACCAGCCCCACGTGGTCGAGACGTCCACCGACGACGGGGCCTGGCACGCCCGCCCCACCCCAGGGTCCGGGTGGAACTTCTGGAACGGCAACGTCGTCGGCGGCGCGACCAACTTCATGAGCGGCTTCTTCCACCGCCTGAAGCCCGTCGACCTCCGGCTCCGATCGACGTTCGGACCCATCGAGGGGGCCAACGTCGTGGACTGGCCGATCGCCTGGGACGAGCTCGCCCCCTGGTACGACGTGGTCGAGCGCGAGGTCGGCGTCAGCGGCCCCGGCAAGCCGTTCCCGCCGCTGGCCGAGCACCCGCTGGCGGCCCGCGTCGACGCCGCCTGCGCCGAGCTCGGGTTCGCCTCGTTCGCCACCCCCCGCGCCGTCCTCACCCGACCCCACGAAGGGCGCGCGCCGTGCGCCTACACCGGCCACTGCGGCAGCTACGGCTGCTCGACGGGGGCCAAGGGGAGCTCCCGCGCTGCGTTGCTCGACCGGGCCCTCGCGACGGGGCGGTGCGAGGTCCGCCCCGAGTCCATGGTCCAGCGCCTCGTCAGCGACGAGTCCGGCCGCGTGGCGTGGGCGGAGTACGTGGACGCCCGGGGCCGCACGCGCCGCGTGGACGCCCGGATCTTCGTGGTCGCCTGCCAGGCTGTGGAGAGCGCCCGCCTCCTGCTCGCCTCGCCCGGCCCTCGCCACCCCGGCGGCCTCGCCAACCGCAGCGGGCAGGTCGGCCGCAACCTCCTCTTCGCGGGCGGCGGCGCAGGCTCGGCCCGCTTCCCCGCGGTCGAGCCCGACGACACCCGCCTCTGGATCAACCGCGCGCTCCAGGACTGGTACGTCATCGACGACCCCGGGTACGTCCCCGAACCGATGAAGGGCGGCACCATCGACTTCGTCCACCGCCCCCCGGCGCCCATCGCCCGGGCGATCCGGCAGACCCGCGGCCCCGACGGCCGCGTCTGGGGCCGCCCCCTCAAGCGCGCGCTGGAGTCCCACTTCGCGGGCGGCCCGGCCGTCAAGCTCGAGGCGTTCTGCGACTGGCTCCCCCACGACGACTGCTTCGTGACGCTGGACCCCGACGTCCGCGACCGCTGGGGCCTCCCCGTCGCCCGCGTCCGCGTCGCCTTCCACCCCCACAACCTGACCGTCGGCTGGTACCTCGCGAGCCGCGGCGCCGAGGTGCTCCGGGCGATGGGGGGCACCGACGTCGTCGCCTACGCGGTGGGCCGGCCGCCCACCAACCTCGTCGCGGGGACCTGCCGTTTCGGCGACGACCCGGCGACGTCCGTCCTCGACCGCGACTGCCGCGCCCACGACTGCGACAACCTCTTCGTCACCGACGGCAGCTTCCTCCCCACCGGGGGGAGCGTCCCCTACACCTGGACCATCTACGCCAACGCCTTCCGCGTGGCGGAGCGGATCGAAGCCCAGCTCTGACCAGCGCGCTGGTCAGCGGTTGACCAGCGACCCACCGGATTCGATGGACGTCGCCCTGGCACGGAACCTGCTTCACCCCAGGCGTGACCTCCGTCCCGCCCCCCGCGCTGGTCTCCTGGAACCTGACCCGCGCCTGCAACCTCCGCTGCCCGCACTGCTACATCGACGCGACGGTGCGCCAGCACGGCGACGGCGAGGAGCTGGACACCGAGCGCTGCCTCGCGACCATCGACGAGCTGGCCGCGCTGGCCCCCGGCTGCCTCCTCATCCTGACGGGCGGCGAGCCGATGCTCCGCCGGGACATCGGCGACCTCGTCGCACACGCCGCGCGGGCGGGGCTCCATCCCGTCCTCGGGACGAACGGGATCCTGCTCGACGGCGACGCCCTCGACCGCCTGAAGGGGGCCGGCCTGGCGGGGCTGAGCGTCTCGATCGACAGCGTCGACCCCGAGCGCCACGACCGGTTCCGGGGCCGCCGCGGCGCCCACCGCCTCACCGTGGGGACCGTCCGCCTCGCGCGCGCGCGCGACCTTCCTGTCGTGATCCAGCACTCCCTGCTGCCGTTCAACGTCGGGGAGCTCCCGAAGATGGCGGAGCTGGCGCACGAGCTCGGAGCGTCCGTGCTGAACGTCTTCTACCTGGTCTGCACGGGCCGCGGCGAGAAGGTGACGGCGCTGTCGGCGAGGGTCTACGAGGAGTCCCTGGGTCGCCTCGCGGACCTCCGCCAGGAGTGGGCGGGGCGGCTGACGGTCGGCGCCCGGTGCGCCCCCCAGTTCGCCCGCGTGCTGACGCAACGAGGGGCTGACGCGGGCGCGCTCGCGGAGGGTTGCCCCGCGGGGCGGACGTACCTCCGGATCGCCCCCGACGGCGAGGTCACCCCCTGCCCCTACATGCCCGAGGCGGCCGGCCGCCTCACGGACCGCACCCTCGCCGCGATCTGGGAGCAGGCGCCGGTGATGCAGGCGATGCGCGACCGCGTCCTCCCCGGCCGGTGCGGCGCCTGCGAGTACACGGCGTCGTGCGGCGGCTGCCGGGCCCGGGCGCTGGCGGAGACGGGCGACGTCGCCGCCGACGACCCCTTCTGCCCCCATCGCCCCGCGGCGGGAGGCTCCCCCCGGCTGCCCGTCGTCGAGGCCCCCGGGCGCGCCTCCCCCGCCGCCCCCGCGGCCCTGGTGTGGGAGGACGAGGCGCGTCGCTTCCTGGAGCGGATCCCGCCCTTCGTCCGCGGCCGGATCGTGCGTCGGGTCGAGGCTGCGTGCGTCGAACGAGGGCTGTCCGAGGTGACGGTCGGCCTCCTGAAGGAGCTGCGTCCCGCGGGGGCGGCCCGCCGGCCGGGGATCACGCTGCGGCGCGGATCTTCCTGAGCACCTGCACCACGTGCTCCTCCTCCGCCGCCGAGAAGCGGACGGCGAGGGCGAGCAACGAGCAGATCGCCACGGCGCCGCCGAGGTAGAGCAGCCCCTGGGACCACGACACACCCTCGATGCGGAACACGAACCCCGCCGCCACCGCGCCCGCGTTGCCGCCCGCGGCGACGATGCCGGTGACCGTCCCGCGCGCGTCGGGGTTGACGAAGGGGACGATGCCGAACGTCGCCCCCTCGGCCATCTGCACGCACAGCGAGAACCCGATCAGGGCGACGATCGCCCACAGGAGCACGCCCGCCGAGGCGAAGAGCGCCAGCCCCAGCCCCTCGGCGGCGAGCACGACGACGAGGAAGCCGACCCGTCCGCGCAGGCCCCACCGGCTCGCCGAGCGGTCGCTGAGCCAGCCGCCGGCGCTGCGGGCGAAGAGGTTCATCAGCCCGAACGACGCCGCCGCCAGCCCCGCCGCGGCGAGCCCCAGCCCGAACTCGTCGACGAAGTACAGGGCGGCGACGTTGTTGATCGTCAGCTCGATGCCGAAGCAGGCCCCGTACACGACGAAGAGCACCCACACGCGGGGGTCCCGGACGACGGACGAGAAGCTCGCCTTGGGCGAAGCCCGGCGCTTCTCGAAGTTCCCCCCCGGCGTGTCCTGGGTCAGCCGCCCGTAGGCCAGCCCCATCGCGAGCAGGGTCAGCCCCGGGACGATCATGGCGACGCGCCAGCCCCCGACCTCGGCGACGCCCAGTCCGACGAGCAACGCCAGCACCATCGGCATGGCGAACTGCGTCACGCCGCCGCCGAGGTTGCCCCACCCCGCTGTCGTCGCGTTGGCGAGGCCGACCACGTTCGGCGCGAACATCAGGGTCGTGTGGTACTGCGTGATGACGAACGAGGCGCCGACGACGCCGATGGCGAGCCGCACCAGCAGGAACGCCTCGTAGGTCTGCGCGAGCCCGATCCCCATGACCGGGAGCGACCCGAGGACCATCAGCCAGGCGTAGGTCCGGCGGGGGCCGTAGCGGTCGCACAGCCGGCCCACGACGATGCGGGCGACGATCGTGATCGCGACGGACGCGATGATCGTGTCGGCGACCTGCTTCTGGGTCAGCCCCAGCTCGTCGCGGACCAGCGGCATCAGGGGCGCGATCGCGAACCACGCGAAGAAGCAGAGGAAGAACGCGATCCAGGAGGTGTGGAACGCCCGCATGGGCGCGGTGCGGAAGTCCTTCAGCTCAATCCGGGTGGCGGGCGGGGTCGGCATGCTTCGGTCCGACCTCCACCCTAGACGCGGCCTCGGGGGCGTCGGACCGACCAGTGTCGGGCGGTGACTTGATCTGCGTCAAGTCGGCGACCTTCTCGATCTCCACCTTCGTCCGCTTGAACGCCCCCTGGCCGCTGTAGCGGCACCGCTCCCGGTGGGACGTGACGCGGTTGAGGTACTGCCCGTCCTCCAGCTCGGCGCGGCACTTGTGGATGCTCACGTAGGCGAGGTCGCCGGGGAGCCGGTCCGTCACCTCGACCTCGTAGTCGATCGACCACCCCGTCAGGCGGTTGGTGATCCGGGCGACGTCGCCCGTGCTCAGGCCCCGCTTCGCCGCGAGGGAGGGCGAGATCAGCAGCGGGTTGAAGTCGGGCATGCCGTCGGCGGGGGTGTGCTTGCCGCTGTTGAACGTCCGGACCGCGAACCGGATCCGCTGGGGGTCGTCGGTCAGGGTCGACCGGCCGGAGTTCAGGATCGGCCCCTCGGCGAGCTCCAGCTCCACGGGGCGGGGGACGAAGAAGCGGAACCGGCGCGGCCGCCGGTAGATGTCGCGGAAGGGGTGGTGGTCGGGGTCGTCGGGGTCGAGCACGAAGCGGGTCGTCCCCACGCCGCCGTAGCGCACCGAGCCCTCGCGGACGAGTTCGGACCAGGCGACCTCCGTCCCGTCGTCGTGCTCCGGACGGCAGTACAGCGCGCCATCGCGGTACGGCCCGTCGGCCATGTAGTCGAGCACGCGGCGCCACAGCGTCTCCCGGCACACCTCGCCGTCGATCCGGGGCAGCCCGTCGCCGAACCGCTCGTCGAGGTAGCCGTTCCGGAGCAGCCGCTTCAGGTCCGGCTGGGTGTCCTGGAGGACCGGGTGCTTCCGGAGGCGGTGCGTGATCCGGCGCATGACGTCGTAGATGAGCGTCGGGTCGGTGCGCGTCTCGGGGGGCGCCTGCCGGGTCGGCACCGACAGCGTCAGCCGCCACTCGCCGTTCTGGTAGAGCTTCGCGGCGGCCGCGTGCGGCGGCGTCGGGATGACGAGCTCGGCGTGCTGCAGCGAGAACGGGTCGGGGATGGGGTCGACGACCACCAGCGTCGTCGAGTCGTCGAGCAGCTTCCGGACCCACCGCGGTCGCTCCATCATCGACGAGCTGAAGCCCGTCCCCAGGCAGATCACGAGCTCCCGGAGGTAGGGGGACTCGGGGTCGGTGTAGTCGAGGACGGGGCGGGGCTCGTCGTTCAGGGCGACGTCGTACGCGTCGACGGGGAGCCCCATGCGGCGCGCCACCTCGCGGGCGCCCTCCTCGTCGACGGGGACGCGGCCGAAGAAGTGGCGCCGGTTGAGTCCCTGGACCTCCGTCTCCGCGTTGACCTGCCCCGGTAGCCGGAGGACGCCGCCGGCGGGGGTGCCGTCGGGGCGGAGGCCGTACTTGCCGACCGCGGCGAGCGCGTTCCCCCACAGGCAGTGGGCGACCACCCCGCTCGTCTGCGACAGGCCGACGCTGGGGATGTTGACGGGGATGCAGGTTGGTTCCGCGAGCCGGGCGGCGATCGCCCGGATGCCGCGCTCGAGGCGCCGCGCGAGGCCCGGCTCGGGGGCGAGGCGGGTCGCCACCGCGGCCGCGTCCATCGTCGGGTCGCGGGCCACGGCGAGGAACTTCTCCCACGTCTCGGCGTCGCCGTAGCGGTCGAGGAAGACGCGGTCGATCGCCTCGGGGTGGACCGCGAGCAGCTCGTGGGCGACCCCCAGCGCGAGGTGCGCGTCGCCGCCGGGGCGGATGAGGAGGACGCGCTCGGGGCCGAGCCGGTCCGCCAGCTCCTGCGCCGACTCGGTCCACATCACGTCCACCAGCCACGCGTCGAGCTCCTCCCGCGCGAGGAGGCGGGTCCACGCCCCGGTGTGGGTGATGCGGCCGTTCCAGCCGTTGCAGAGGAACATCCGGTCGGGGCCGTCGAGCGCCCCCTCGATGGTCAGGAAGGGGCCTTCCTGGCCGGTGAGGATTTCGTTGTGGACGGCGCCGGAGTTGAGGCAGTGCTCGGCGTTCCCGCTGAGGTTCCGGACGCCGAGGAGGCGGAAGACCTCCTGCAGAGCGAACAGCGTGAAGTAGTCGGCCTGCCCGCAGGCGTAGACGAGGACCTGCGCGCCGGGGCCGCGGTGGCGGAGGATCAGCTCGGCCAGCCGGACGACGGCGTCCTCGTACGTGATCGTCTTGCGGCCCCCCTCCCACGACCCCTTCAGAGACGGCGCCGTGTGGATGGGGAAGAGCGGGGTGACGCGGCCCGCCGAGTGCTTGAGCTTCTCGCACCCCTGCGTCGGGCTCCGCTGCCCCACGCTGCGCCCCTTGGGGACGCCGCTGTCGCCCACGCCGCAGTAGGCGCAGGCCAGCAGCCCCGCGCTGGTCTCGGCGGCGGCGTCGCCGAGGACGTAGCCGGGGCACCGGTCGAGGGCGGGGAGGTCCGCGGGGGACGCGATCTGCGGGAGGTGGGCGAAGTCCTCGACGCGGGCGGCCGGGGGCTCCCGCCAAGTGGAGGTCGGCCGGGCCGACTGCAGCGGCGGCGCGACCGGCGCAGGGCGCAGCGGCGCGGCCTGGGCGAGGCGCCGGAGCACGCGCTCGGCGAGCCGGCGCTTCAGGCTCATCTCACGACTCGGCGAGGCGGCGGAGCGCGTCGAGGTCCTTCAGCACGAGCCGCCGCCCCTGCCGCCCGACGACCCCCTCCCGCTCCAGCGCCGCGAGCTGCCGGGACAGCGACTCCTCGGCCATGCCGAGCAGGCCGGCGGTGTCGCGCTGGTTGAGCGGCAGCGAGACGGCCTCGTCGGCGTCCTCCGAGCGCTGTTGCAGGAGGAGCCGCGCGAGGCGGGCGCGCGTCCCCAGGCCGCTGCGTGCTGCGAGGGCGTCCCGGGCCTCGGCCAGCTCCTCGGAGAGGTGGCGGATCACCTCGGTCGCGAACTCGGGGGTGAGGACGGTGAAGTCGCGGAACTCGGTCCGCGACGCGTGGCAGATCCGCGTCCGCGTCGCCGTCGACAGCGTGTGCGGGTACGTCTCGACGAAGATGCCGTCGAGTCCGACCATGTCCCCCGGCCCGTAGGCGCGGAGCACCTGCTCGCGCCCCCCCGGCGACGCCGACACCGCCTTGCAGGTGCCCGACCGGATCGCGAACACCGAGTGGGCGGGCAGCCCCGCGACGTAGACGGGCATGCCCGCCTCGAACGTGAGCGGCTTGAAGAGGCAGGTCGCGCGTTCGCGTACCTCCTGGGGGAGCGTCCGGAAGAGCTTGGTCTCGAGGACCGGGCAGTCGGAGCAGTCGGACATCGGGGACCTTCCCAACCTACAGATTCACCGGGGACGGGGCGGCCGCCATGACGGACCTCACCTTCCTCAGAACGTCACGGTGGCGACGGCCGCCGCCACCGCCATGCAGGCCGCCCCCACCGCCGACGTCGCGCGGGCGGCGCCCTCGAGCCGGGTCGCCGACGCGGTCCCCGCCGCGACCGTGCCCCACGCGGCGGCGCCGTGGAGGGAGATGCCGAGCCAGGGGAGGGCGAAGGCGAGGCCGAAGCAGGCGAGGGGGAGGGAGGCCACGACCCGCCGTCCCCGAGCGAGCCCGAGGGTCGCGGAGAACGCGAGGAGCGCGACCGTCCCCGCGGTCGCGATCACCAGCACGGGGGCGGGGGGGCTCACGGCTCGTCCCGCCCCCGCGGCGGCGCCACCACCGGCTCGAGGAAGCGGTACCGGAGCGTGAGGCAACCGGCCGTCTCGTCTTCGCAGTAGTAGCCGTCGGGGCGGAGGCTGATCGGGCTGCCGGCGGGTGTCCGCAGCTCGTAGGTCTCCCCGGTCGGCTCCAGGCGGTGGGCCGACATGCGGTAGCGGTACCACTTGGGAAGCTCGGAGCCGTCGGGGAGGAGGAGCCGGTGGCGCTTGCAGGCGACGTCCCACTCCCCGTCCGGGTCGGCGTCGAGGTCGTAGTGGACGACGCGGGCGCGGTCGCTGCAGTCGAGGGTGATCCGGAGGACGCCGGCCCCCTCGTCCACGGGCTCGGCCGACGGCGCGAACTTCTCCGCGCTGCCCCCCACCGCCGGCCCCGGCGGGGAGACCAGGGTCACCACCGCGGCCATGACGAGGAACGAGATCACCGCGACCCCGGTCAGCTCGAGCTTGAAGCGCTCGTTGGACGGGCTGGGCTGGTCGAATGGGCTGGGCACGTCGGGCGGGTTCATCGGGCGCCTCCTCTCAGCTCCGCACGGACGAACCGCCACAGCACGACGCCGGCGCCCAGGCAGACCGCGTTGACCGCCACGAACCCCACCCACCAGCCGAGCCCCGGCCCCACCGGCTCCTGCCGGAGCGCGGCCAGCGACCCCAGGTCCACGAGCACGAGAAAGAGCACCTGCAGCGGGACGCCGGCGAGGACGAAGGCTCGGGCGAAGCGGCGCATCAGTCGTAGGCCAGGTCGAAGGTGGCGGTGCCGTTGGCGGTGACCTCGACGCTCCCCTCGCGCTCGCCGAGCTCCTCGTGCCACACGGCGACCGTGTAGCTGCCCGCGGGGACGTCGCTGAAGGAGAAGGCGCCGTCTGCCCCCGTCACCGCGACGTAGGGGTGGTCCGAGACCCAGATGAAGGCGCGCATCCACTTGTGGGCGTCGCACTTGACGTCGACGAGGCCCGGCTTCCGGAGCGGCTTCTTCGCCGTCTGGCCGACGTTCGGGAGCGCGATGTTGCCCAGGTTCTTGGAGCCCTGGTGGAGGAAGAGGTGGGTGTTGTGGAGGATCGGGTCGCTGTTGAGCGCGGTCACCTGCTGGCCGGACTTCGCCACCTGGACCAGCGGGTGGAACGCGCAGTCCTTGTTGTCGATCTGGGGCGCCGGCGGGTCGAAGGCCGCGCCCTTCTCGATGTCGGTGATGCGGACGACCGCGTTGGTGAGGCCGCCGGAGCCGCCCACGGCGATCGCGCCGGCCGGCTTCGTCCCGTGACCAGCGTGGTCGCAGACGCTCGCGTCCTTGTCGATCGTGAGGACGCGGTCGGCCTGGTCGCCCGTGTAGGTGATCGTCCCCGAGATGGTGCCGCCGTCGGCGACCTCGACGACCTCGTAGCCGGGGCCCGCGGCGCCGGGGGGAGGCGCCAGGTTCGGGGCCGCGGGGGGCGGCGCGGGGGCCGCGGCGGGCGCGGGGGCAGACGCGGTGGAGCCCGAGTCGGAGCCTCCGCAGGCGACGAGGAGGCCGGAGGCGGCGAGCGCCAGGGCGAGGGTGAGGGGGCGTGCGGACATGGTCAGCTCCTGTCGGGGTTCGTCGGTTCGGAGGGGGGCCCGCCGGCGGCTTCGGGCCAACGGCGCACGATGCCCCCGAGCGCGAGCAGCAGCAGCAGCCCCAGGCCGGCCTTGCCGACGGGGACCACCGACGCCAGCGCCGAGGGCTCGGGGGCGCGGTAGAGGGAGTACCAGGGGCTCACGGAGCGGCGGGCGCCGGCCTCTCCGCGCGAGCCGTCCCACACGGACAGCCCGAAGGGGACGTGGACGCCGGCCTCGCCGAGCTGGACGTCGGCGCGGGGGCGGTCGGTGGTGCGGGGGCGGCGGGCGACGACGGTCCACACGCCGTCGGCCCAGGCCATCGACCCGGACACCGTCGAGGCGGCCTTGTCGGTCATCGCCACGACGCCGCGCGCGGTCTGCTCGACGAGGGCGGGGGCGATCGCGGAGGCCAGCCAGGCGTCGGCGGGGCGCTTGCCGTCGCCGGTCAGGAAGGACGGCAGGGGCTCGCCCGGGGCCGCCTCGCCGGGGGCGAAGGTCAGGGCGACGCGGTCGGGGTGGGGGGCGTCGCGGAGGACGCCGACGAAGGGGTCCTCGTAGGAGCCGGCGAGGTCGGTACCCGTGGACGCTTCGCGGTCGTTCCACCGGGCGCGGAGGAAGATCTCGTCGGCGGTGTAGACGGCCTGGACGTGGACGCGGACCACGGACGGCCAGAAGAGCCGCGGGGAGCGGACGAGCTGGGGACCGAGCCGGAGCGTGGCGGCGGGGACGTCGTCCCAGGCGCCGGCCGCCTCGGGGTCGAACGCCTCCCGGCGCTCCGCGACGACCACCCGGTCCCAGTCCTCGGGGCCGGCCGGGTCCTCGCTCAGCGACTTCAGGTACCACGTCAGCGCCCAGCGATCCTCGGCCGGGATCGTGTCGGCGAACGCGGGCATGGGCGTCCCGCTGACGCCGGTGGAGATCGTGCGGAAGATCGCCGCCGCGCTGTCGCCGCCGCGGAAGCGGGACGGAGAGGTGAAGTCGGCCGGGTCGATGGGGACCGCCCAGTCGTCGAACTGCTCGTCCCAGGAGGGGCCGTCGCCCCGCCCCGCGGTCCCGTGGCACTTGGCGCACTCGTTGGCGGTGTAGACCTCGGCGCCGCGCGCGACGAGGGCGTCGGTCCGCTCCGGGGGGGCCTGGGCGAGGTCGGGCAGCGGCACCCGGGCGGCGGCGTACATCGGATCGACGAACTCCTCGGTGGTCGTCTCGATCCAGGCGACGAGGTTCCACCGGTCCTGCTCCGAGAGGTGCCCCCAGGCCGGCATCCCGGTGCCCGGCAGGCCCTCGGTGATGCTCCGGAACAGGTCGTCGGAGGTCGGCAGCTCGCCCGAGGGCGTGCTCCGGAACTTGTACGAGATGTTGTCCCGGAAGATCCGCGGGCGGGGGAGCATGCGGTCGGCGCCGGGGCCGTCGGCGAGGCCGTCGGCGCCGTGGCACTGGGCGCAGTAGCGGTCGTACGTGACCTTGCCCGCGGCGGCGTCCCCCGCGCCGAGGGCGGGAGCGGGCGCGGCGAGCAGCGCGGCCGAGGCGAGGGCGGCCACGGCGGCGGCGGGGAGGACGCGGCGCATCAGTGGCCCCCCTCGGCGAACTCGCGGGGCACCTGCCCCGTGTGGTCGTACAGGAAGGCGATGACCTGCCAGATCTCGTCGGCGGACAGGTAGTCCTCCCACGCCGGCATCCCGCTGCTCCAGGGGGTCGACTCGTCGGGGAGGCCGGCGCCGCCCTTCGCGATCCGCCAGAACAGGTAGCTCTCCTGGAGCATCGCGATGGTGCCGGGGTCCTGGAAGTTGGCGGGGCGGGGGCTCAGCGCCTCGGCCACGGGGCCGTCACCGGCGAGGTCGTCGCCGTGGCAGAACCAGCAGTTCGCGTAGTAGACGTCCTTCCCGCCCGTCACGGCCGCGGCGTACGCGGCCGGGTCGCTGTCCTCGAGCTGGCGGACGGGGCTGTGGACCGACGTCAGGTCGATCGTCGCCTCCTCGGCGTCCCCCGGCCCCTGGAACCGGATCTCCGTCGGCGGCGCGGGGTGCACGGCGCGGAAGGCCGCCGGAGGCGCGACGTCGACCTGGGCCGACGCCCACGCCTGCACGCCGAGCGCGACGGGCACGACCACGAGGAGGCCGAGCCGGAGCGTCCGGTAGCGGACCGCCGTGATGAGCTCGGCGAGCCCGGCCCGGAAGTCGGCGAGCTGGCCGCTGTTGCTGCTGACGTACAGCGCCGCGACGACGAGGATGGTGACCGAGTAGAGCCGCCACGCCGACGCAGGCATCGGGGGGTGGACCGCGACCTTGAGGTGGAGCAGCGCCGCCGCCACGAAGAGGGCGACCGCCCAGAAGCCGCCGAGGCGCTTCCGGAGCGCGAAGATCGCCGCGTAGGCCGCGACGAAGGGGAGCGACCAGAGCAGCAGGGGGAGGCCTTCGCCGTGCATCAGGGGGCCTCCTCGAGGGGGGCGCCGGTCCTGGCTCCGAGCCAGGCGACGAGGGCGACCATGTCGGCGGGCCGCATGGCGTCGTAGAAGCCGTTGCCGCCGAGCGTCGCCTTCATCAGGGTCGCCGGGTAGGGCGGGTCGGCCTCGGGGAGCGTCGCGTCGGGGTCGAGCAGCGCCTCGTAGAGCGCCCCGGCGTCGAGGCGGGCCCCGACGTCGCCGAGGCCGGGGCCGAGCATGCGGTTCGTACCGGCCATGTCGTGGCAGCCGACGCAACCGAACCTCACCACCACCTCCTCGGGGGTCCCGACGGGCTCGGGGGCGGCCGCCGCGGCGACGCCGTCCCCCCCTGCGTCCCCACCTCCGCCGCAGTGCTGCTCGATCAGCTCGACCTGGGTGCCGTCGACGGACGGCTCGCCTCCCAGGCTCTCGAGGAACGCGACGGTGGCGAGGATCTGCCCCCCGTCGAGGCGCTTGTTCTGGGGCGGCATGATGTTCCCGAAGCCGTCGACGAGGAACGCGTCGGGGCGGCACAGGGAGCTGACGAGGTAGTCCAGCGCGGTCGCCTCGCCGCCCGCGCTCGCCGCTCGCTCGGCGGCGCGGGGGCCGATGCCGGCGAGGTCGGGGCCGCGCCCCGCGGCGCCGATCTTGTGGCACTGGGCGCACTCCGCCTCGAAGATGGTCGCGCCGGCCTCGACGAGGTCGTCCGCGGGCGTCTCCACGCCCAGCTCCACCCGGGCCGGCGGCTTGCCCACCAACTGGGGGACGAAGCTGCTGTTGAAGAGCAGCGCGTAGGCCGCGCAGGTCGCGACGACGGCGCCCAGCACGGTCGCAAAGCCTCGGCCGGGGGGGGGAGGGGTGGGGCTCACGAGCCGCCCGGAGTTCAAGAAGCGTGCCCGAGACGATGGACGGGGGCGGGGGCCTGACATCGCTCATGGCGGGAGTCCCGCGCTGGAACGGAAATGGTCAGCATGTGGTCAGCCGCTGACCAGTCTCCGCCGCCTCCCGCGCCGCGCCGCCGGCGATGGACGCCCCGCCTGTCTCTCCGGTCGAAGCTCAGCATCGCGTTCGTGGCCCACTCGCTGGTCCCGGTCATCGTCCTGTCGGTGGTGACGCTGGCGGTGGCGAGGCGGTCGCTCCTGGACCTCGCGGACGAGGCGGCGGTCGCCGAGCTGCAGCTCGCCACGCGCCTCGTCGACGGCCTCATCGAGCGGACCGCGGCGGACCTCGAGTTCCTCGGGGAGACGATCCTGCTGGACGACTGCGAGGCCACGGCAGGGGTGGAGCGGACGTTCCTCGACCTCGCGCGGCGGCACCCGGAGTACCTGCAGGTCCGGTGGATCGGTTCGGACGGGCGGGAGCGCGTCCGCGTCGACCGCCCGCGGGGCGGCGCCCCCGCCCACGCGGGTCGCCTCCAGGACAAGTCCGGCCGCTACTACGTCCAGCGCCTCCTCGCCCTCGCCCCGGGCAGCTTCTACCTGTCGCCGGTGGACCTGAACATCGAGAACGGGCGCCCCGAGCGGCCCGCCCGCTACGTCTTCCGGATCGGCATGGTGGTGGACGGGCCGGACCACGAGAGCCCCGGGATCATCGTCGTCAACATCGAGGCCGAGGAGATCCTCCAGGCGCTCCGTCCGCTCCGGACGGGGCCGGGCAGCGCGAGCTGGATCCTGGGCGAGGGGCGGGCCTACCTCCGCGAGTCCGGGCCGCGCGACCGCCCGGTCCTCGTGATCGGCTCGGCGCAGGACGGGACGGCCGCCGAGCTCGCGCAGATCGGCTCCGTGCTGGTGGGCGACCGGCTGCTCCGGCGCGGCGACTCGCTCTTCGGGATCAGCCGCCTCCAGCTCCCCCGGGGGTGGGCGGGCGACGGCTGGACGCTGGCGAGCGAGCGACCCACGGCGACGGCCCTCGGCTCGGTCCAGCAGCTCCCCGGCTGGCTGGCGACGCTGGCGGTCCTGATCGCGCTGGTCGCGCTGGTGCTCGCGTTCGCCGCGGCGCGTTCGCTGTCGGCCCCCCTGCTGCGGCTGACGCAGGCGTCGAAGGCGCTCGCGCGGGGGGAGTTCCACCCGTCCTTCGACGTGGCCACGGGGGACGAGATCGAGGACCTGGGGGAGGTCCTCCGCCAGACGGGGGTCGAGCTGGCGGACGCGCGGTCCCGGTTGGAGCGGGCGAACGAGCACCTGTGCACCGAGCTGGACCGCCAGGCGGCCGAGATCCGGAAGCTGCTGGACGAGCGGATGGCGGACGAGCGGCGCCTGCTGCGGGCGGACCGGCTGGCGTCGATCGGGCTGATGTCGGCGTCGCTGGCGCACGAGATCGGCAACCCCCTGGCGGGGATGAAGACCAACCTTCAGGTGGCGCAGCGGCAGCTCGACGCCGACGGCGCGGCGCGGCGACCGGTCGACCGGACCCTCGGGGAGATCGATCGACTGACGGAGATCCTCCGCAAGTGGACGGGGTTCGCCCGCCCGCGCGCCGAGGTCGCGTCGACGACGCCGCGGGAGCTCGTCGACCGCGTCTGGGAGCTCCTCCGGACGCGCGCCCGGCACCGCGGGGTGACCCTCCGCGCCGAGGGCGACGCGCTGGACGATCCGCTGTGGGTCGACGGCGTGAGCATGGAGCAGGTCGTGCTCAACATCCTGCTCAACGCGGTCGAGGCGCAGGATGGGCCGGGCCCCATCACGGTCGAGGCGCGCCGGCTCGAGGGTGGGCTGGAGCTGGTGTTCGACGACTCCGGCCCCGGGATCCCCGTTTCGCGTCGCGAGCACGTCTTCGACGCGTTCCACACCACCAAGGCCGGCGGCACCGGGCTCGGGCTGGCGATCGTGCACAAGCTCGTGACCGAGGCCGGCGGCGACGTCGAGGTCGGCGACTCCCCGTTCGGGGGAGCGCGGTTCCTCGTCCGCCTGCGGCGCACCGCGTCGGGGAGAAGGAGGGCAGTGCAGTGAAGGGCACCATCCTGATCGTGGAGGACGAGCGCTCCTTGCGGGAGGCTCTGCAGGAGCACCTCGAGCAGCGCTACCCCAAGGTGCTGACGGCGGCGACGCTGACCGAGGCGGGGGAGGTGACGTCGTCGACGACGCTGGACGGCGTCGTGCACGACCTGCACCTCCCCGACGGCGACGGGCTGACGTTCCTGCGGACGCTCCGCCGCAACGCGCTGGACGTGCCCGTCGTGGTGATCACGGCGTTCCCGGACGTCGAGAAGGCGCTCGGGGCGTTCCGCTCGGGGGCGTGCGAGTTCCTCCGCAAGCCGTTCGACCTCGCCGACCTGGACTGCGCGCTGGACGACGCGGTCCTGCGGCGGGTCGGCCTCCGGACCGTCCCCATCTGCGTCCCGCCGTGCAAGCAGCGGAGCGAGAAGTGCGACGGGCTGGGCCGGATCGTCGGCATCAGCGACGCGATGACGCGGGTCCGCGAGGAGATCCGCCGCGCCGCGGCCGCCCCCGGGGCGACGGTGCTGGTGACGGGGGAGAGCGGGACGGGGAAGGAGCTCGTCGCCGAGGCGCTGCACTTCGAGTCGACGCGGTGCGCGGGGCGGTTCGTGGCGATCAACTGCGCGGGGCTGGCCGCGGGGGTGCTGGAGTCGGAGCTGTTCGGCCACGCCGCGGGCTCGTTCACGGGGGCGAGCCGGCAGCGGCGCGGGCTGTTCGAGGAGGCGAGCAAGGGGACGCTGTTCCTCGACGAGATCGGGGAGCTCCCGCTGGAGGCGCAGCCGAAGCTGCTGCGGGTGCTGGAGTCGCGGCGCGTGCGGCCGGTGGGGTCGAACAAGGAGGTCGACGTGGACGTGCGCGTGGTCGCGGCGACGAACCGGGACCTCGTCGAGCGGGTCCAGGCGGGGGACTTCCGCGAGGATCTCTACTGGCGCCTCGCGGTCATCCAGATCGACCTCCCCCCGCTGCGGGAGCGGACGCAGGACATCGAGCCGCTGGCGCAGGCGCTGCTGGCCGGCATCGGCCGCCGCCTCGGTCGCCCGATCCGCTGGATCAGCGGAGACGCGCTGGAGCGGCTGCAGGCGTACTCGTGGCCGGGGAACGTGCGCGAGCTCCGGAACGTGCTGGAGCGGGCGGCGGTCCGCTGCGGGGGTACGACGATCGAGCCCCGCGACCTCCCCCGCGACCTCGCCCTGGTCGGCAGCCAGCTCGGCGCGACGTCGTCCACCCTCCCCGACAACCTCCACGACGCCGAGCTGGAGCACATCCGCCGCGTCTACGTCGAGGCCGACGGCAACAAGAGCGAAGCGAGCCGTCGCCTGGGCATCACCCGGGTGACCCTGAGGGCGCGGCTGCGGGAGATCGGGATGGAGTAGGTGGAGCACCTCATTTCAGGCCTCCAGCCGCCACTCGGGGGCGACGACCTCGTCCGCGTTCACGGTGAGCTCGCCGGCCTCGTCGAGTTCGACCGCGAAGAAGTCCAGCGGTCGTATCGCCGGGCCCGCGGTCGGCTCGCCCGTGGCGTCGAAGCGGCTGTTGTGGCAGTCGCACACCAGCTCCTCCGCCGACACCGAGCCCTGCTCGGCCATGTCGCACTGGAGGTGCGTGCAGATCGTGGTCACCGAGTACACGCCCCCCTCGTCGAGACCGACGGCGACCCCGGTCCCGGTCACCGGCACCAGGTCTCCCACCTCGAGATCCGCCAGCGGACCCGCCGCGATCAAGCCCTGCGGCGCGACGCCGCAGCCCTCCAGGCCAAGGCAGAGCGCGGCACCACCGGCACTGAGCGCCTGCAGGACGCTCCGCCGCGAAGGCGTGGGGAGGGGGAGGATCCGGTCGTCGTGTCTCGTGCTCATGCTTGCTCCCTTGGTCGAGTCCGCCGATCGAGGCGTGCAGCCCATCGACGCCGGAGCCGCCACGGCGTTACACGCCGGGGGCCTACTCGCGACTCCGTCGGTACGTGACTTCGAAGGACTCGGGCTCGCACGACGAACTCCTTCGGAGGATCGACTGCCGCGGCGTGGGTGGCGTTACGGTGCGGGCGTCATCGTCCGAGCAGGTTCTCGATGACGGCCTCCAGGGCGTCGGGGTCGTAGCGGGTGTCCACGTAGCGCACGATCCCCTCCTGGTCGACGAGCACGTCCAGCGGGAACGGCGCGGTGGCGCCCAGGTGGTCGTAGTCGCCGTAGGTGCCCGCCAGGTCGCGCATGACGGGGTAGGTAGCGCCGGCCTCCTCGAGCCACGCGAGCACCGTCTCGTCCGTCACGCCCGTGACCGAGCCGGCGTGCAGCCCCCACACGACGAGCTCGTCGTCGGGGTAGCCCTGGTGGAAGCGCTGGTCCAGGTCTGGAGCCTCCAGACTGCAGATGGGTCAGAACACGCCGAAGTACGACAGCAGCACCACCCGCCCCCACTGGTCCGACAACGTGTGCGTCTCGCCCGTGTTGAGGCCTTCGTAGCTGAAGTCCGGCGCCCCGTCCCCGATCGTCACCGCGCTGGCGCCCGCCTGGAGTCCGACGCGCGCGGGCTGCTCGTCGGGATCGTCGGAGTGGATGAGCAGCTCCCCTGTCTGAGGAGTGTCCGCCCCGGCGAACGTCAGCTCGAGGTCCACCGCCTCGTCTGGGGCCAACTCGGCCGGCAGCGGGGCCGCGGACCACCCCTCAGGCACTTCGACCGCGGCCACCTCGAGCGGCAGCCGCCCCTCGTTGCGGAGGGTCAGCGTCGCCTGCTGGGGAGTGCCGTCCGCGGCCACCTTGACGAGGAGGTCGTCCGGGCTGAGCTCCGGGGCGTCCACGCCCGGGGTGTGGCGGAGCGTGTGGACGCCGCTCCACTCCCCCGCGACGACCACGTCGCCATACGCCCCCGCGGCGAGGTGGCGGGGACGGTGGCCGGCCTGGAAGACTGCGTCCACCGCCCGCAGGACGAGGTCCTCGGAGGTGACCGAGTAGACGCGCAGGTCGGACCAGTTCGCGACCAGCAGGTCGCCGCCCCCGAGCCGGTCGAGGCGGAGCGCGGTCCCGCGGGTGTCGATCTGCCGGAGGACGGTTCCTTGGGCGACGTCCACGAGCGCCAGGCCGGCCGACCCGAGCGCCGCGACCGCCCGGCCGTCGCCGACGTCGAGGAGCGCCTGCACCGACGCGCCGAGGTCGAGCGGCGCGCCAGGGACGAGGTCGGTCCCGAGCGTCCGGATCGCGCCGTCCGCCATGCCGTTCAGGAGCCCGCTCCCGAACGGCGCGATCCGAGCGACGTTGCCGAGGCCCGCGCGCTCGCCGCTCGGGGCGAGGGTGCCGCCCCCGATGTCGAAGCGGAGCACGCCGGCGTCGTGGGCCGCGACGAACACCCGGTCCCCCACGACGGCGGCCTGCTCCAGCGGCGTCTCCGTGGAGAACGAGTCGAGGACCACCGGCGTGTCCTTGCGCTCGATGTCCAGCAGCGCGACCCAGGGCGTGACCTGCACCTCGTCACGGTGGCTCGTCACGACGAGGCGGTCGCCGGCCGCGACGACGTGGCTGCACCGCGGGTAGAAGTTGTGGGAGCCGGGGAAGATCACCTGGCGCTCGTACTCGATCGACTCCGGTGTCTCGTCCCAGTCGTGCACCGTCAAGGAGTTCACCCCCGTGCAGACGTAGGCGACATCGCCCACGACCTCGACGTCGGTGCTCTCCCAGAAGCTGGGGGCGTTGGACTCTCCGAGGTAGGCCAGGCCGTCCCCGGCCACCAGCGGCGCGACCGCAGGGGAGCAGCCGGCCAGCACCACGGTCACGAACGTCAGGTAGCGCGTCATGCGGGCAACGGTGAGAGGGGGTCGCGGGGTGTTGCGGGCAGTCCGGTGCCCCCACGGCCGCCTACTCCTCGGCCAGCAGCTCGAGGAGCAGCTCCAGGTTCCCGTCGTGGTCTGTGTCGTACGTCGAGCCCACCCTCCGGATGACCCCGCGTCGATCGAGGATGACCGTGACCGCCTCCGTGTACCGGGGGCCGGGGTTCGCGTCGATGTAGGCGTCGAGGATTCGCCGGTCCCGGTCGAGCAGCAGCGCGTCGGCCTCGAAACCGAGCTGCTCCTGCCAGCCCCGGAGCTCGGCCCCGTCGGGCTCGTTGCCCGTCGCGTCCTCGTGCGAGCCGACCAGGTACGAGATGCCGGTGGCCCCCACCAGCTCCTCTTCCTGCCACTGCGCCAACCTGGCGAGCCTCGCGTTGCACGGGCTTCACCACATCGCCCCCGTCTCGAAGAACGCGACCGTCCCGCAGGTGTCGTACAGCTCGACCCGCCCCCCGCTGTCGTCTTCGAGGCTCCAGTTCGCGGCCAGCTGTCCCTCCGCGTAGCTGCTCCCGGTGCTGCCGTTGCACTCGCCGGGGGGCGCCGGAGGTGGGCCCGAGCAGGCCATCAGGCTGAGCAGGAGCAGGGGTTCGACTCGCATCTAGGGTCCAGACGGCGGAAGACCGTCTTCCGTTTCACGCATCGCGTAACGTCGGGGGCGGAGTCGGCGTCCGATACGTGGAGAGTGTCGCCATGAAGTGGAGCCTCGTCGTCCTGCTCGCCCTCGCCCCGGCCTTCGGCGCCCTCGCGGCGTCGGGGACGGTCAACCCTTGCGCCGAGCCCCCGGAGGTTCCCTTGGCCCCAGGCCCGACCGAGTTCGACCGCGACCGCCTCTGGCTGCACGACAAGGGCTGGTTCGAGCCGTTGGACGACCCCGACTCGGTCGCCGCGGTGGACGAACACTACGACGCGGACGAACCCATGATGGTCGTCACCGTCGAGGGCGCGACGCGGGCGTGGCCGGTGCGGGCGATGGCGTACCACCACGTCGCGAACGACGTCGTCGGAGGGGTGCCCGTCGCGGTCACCTATTGAGTGATCTGCAACTCGGGCTCCGCCTTCGTGGCCCGGGCCGGCGGTCGCCGGCTGACCTTCGAGGAAGAAGGCATCTACAACGGGGTGTTCGTGATGCGCGACCGAGAGACGGGCACGCTGTGGTCGCACTACACGGGCGAAGCCTTCGAGGGGCCGCTGCTCGGCACGACGCTGGACTGGGTCCAGACCGACCGGGCGCGCTTCGACCGCCTGAAGGAGCAGTGGCCCGACGCGACCCTGCCGGTGCGGAACGCGATGCGGATGCGCCCCACGCCCCCCGCCTCGGACCGCGCGCGGGCGATGGGCCCGGGGCTCCCTCCCGCCTTCGAGCCGACCATGCCCGAGTCCCGGGACCGGCGCCTCCGGCCGCACGAGCACGGCCTGGGGGTCTTCGCGGGCGGCGCGCACCGGTTCTACCCCCTCGACCTGCTCGGGTCCGAGGCCGTCGTCAACGACGAGGTCGGGGGCGCGCCGGTCGTCGTGCTCGTGCAGGACGGCAGCGAGGCCGCCGCGGCCTACTCCCGCTGCGTCGGCGACGAGCTGCGGACCTTCGAGGCGGCGAAGTGGGAGGGCCGCGCGGCGCTGAGGGACGTCGAGACGAAGTCGATCTGGACGGCACAGGGCGAAGCGGTCCGGGGCTCCTCGAAGGGCCAACGCCTGACCCCCGTCCGGGCCCTCGTGACCGACTGGTACGGATGGTGGGCCTACTTCCCGAAGACGACGGTGCGCGGCCCGGAGTCGCCCTGACCGCGGTCT
This sequence comes from uncultured Rickettsiales bacterium, assembly GCA_964344575.1. Lineage (GTDB taxonomy): Bacteria > Myxococcota_A > UBA796 > UBA9615 > UBA9615 > JAAESI01. Next base: position 30,898 of record CAYFOA010000064.1, read on the forward strand.
CCGCTCAGCCTTCAGGGGTGGCGCTTCATCAACTCCCAGAGGTGCTTCCGGGAGATGCCCAGCAGCTCCGCTGCGCGTCCCTTTCGGCCCCCTGCGATGGCCAGCGCGCGGCGGATCTGGTCGGCCTGCACCCGCTCCACGGCGGCCCGCAGATCCAGGGGCTCCGCGGCTGCCGGGTGGATCCTCCGGGGGAGGTGCTCGGGCCGGATCGGGGCCCTGCCGGCCACGACGGAGGCGTGCTCGATGGCGTTGCGGAGCTCGCGGACGTTGCCCGGCCAGGGGTAGCGCGCCAGCACCTCCGCCGCCTCCTCCGTCACCTGCCGGGGGACCTGCGGCGTGCGCGCCCGCAGCGAAGCGAGGAAGCGCGCCGCCAGGGGGCGGATGTCCTCCGGGCGCTCCCGCAGCGGCGGCAGCTCGATCTCGAACGCGTCCAGCCGGTACAGCAGGTCCATTCGGAACTCCCCCGCCGACGCTGCCTGGTGCAGGGCCTTGTTCGTGGCGGCGATCAGCCGGAAGTCCGTCCCGAACGTCCGGTCGGAGCCGACGGGGCGGACCTCGCGCGTCTCCAGGCAGCGCAGCAGCGCGGCCTGCACCGGAGGGGGGAGCTCGGCCACCTCGTCCAGGAGCAGCGTCCCGCCCTCGGCGGCCCGCAGCAGGCCGGACCGATCGTGGGTCGCGCCGGTGAACGCCCCCCGGACGTGCCCGAACAGCATCGACTCCGCGAGCTGCGGCGACAACGCGCCGCAGTTGGCGGCCACGAACGGGCCGCCGCGTCGCGGTGAACAGTCATGCACGAACTTCGCCACGACCTCCTTCCCGGTCCCTGTCTCCCCGAGGATCAGGAGGGAGGCGCTGGTCGGAGCTACCTGGCGGGCGAGCCGGAGGGCCTCCACCATGAGCGGTGCCCCCGCCACGGGCTCGGGGCGCCGATCCAGGGGGCGCGGCCGCTCTGCCACCAGCTCCCGCACGCGCACCAACAGCTCCTCCTCCTCGAACGGCTTGGTCAGGTAGTCGCGGACCCCTCGTTTCAGCATGGCGACGGCGCGGTCGACTTCGCCGTACGCGGTCATCAGGAGGACGGCGACGGGGGGCTGCTGCTCCAGGGCGCGGGTCGCCAGCTCGTATCCGTCGAGGGCCGGGAGCCTCACGTCGGACACCAGCAGGTCGAACCCGCCGCGCCGCAGCGCCTCGGCGCCGGCGTCTCCCCGCGCGTGGCGTTCGACCCAATGACCCTCGTCCTCCAGCGCGTCGCCGATCACCGACCGGAGGATCGGCTCGTCCTCGACCAGCAGGATGGAGAGGCGGCTCGTCACGCGCCCCTCCCCCGGCGGCCGACGCAGCGCCGCGGCAAGCGGAGGACGGCGACCGCGCCCCGGTCGCTGCTGCGGAGCTCGAGCCACCCGCCCAGCGACCGCGTGACGGCGCGGGAGACCGACAGCCCCAGGCCCGTGCCTTGCCCCGGGTCCCGGGTGGTGAAGAACGGCTCGAAGGCCCGCTCGAGCACCTCGGGAGGGAGCCCGGGCCCGTCGTCGACGACTCGGATCTCGACCTCGTCGGAGCGGGGCGTCCAGCTGACCACGACTTGCGAGCGGGCGGCCGCGGTGGCGTTGAGCAGCAGGTTCGTGAGCACCTGCTCGACCCGCGTCGCCGGCCAGCGTGCCGTGGTGTCGTCGCCCTCGATCAGCTCGACGGGCACCGGCACCGCCGCGCCGACGAGGTCGACCGCCCCCTGGAGGAACCGGCTGACCGGCTCCTCGGTGGGCTCGTCGTCGCCCTCGAGGTGTCCGGCGCGGGCGTAGCCGAGCAGGTCGCGCAAGACCTGCGTGGCCCGGTCCAGGCCGTCCCGGGCCATGGCGGCGTACTCGCGCCGCCGCACGGTCGGGAGGTCGTCGCGTGCGAGGCGACGGACGCAAGCCTGGACACCTGCGAGGGGGTTGGACACCTCGTGCGCGATGCCCGCGGCGAGCGTGCCGGCCGTCGCCAACGCCTCCACCTCGATCATCCGGCGCTGTTGCCTCTCCAGGCGCTGCCGTGCGACCGCGAGGTCGGCGGACATCCGGTTGACCGACCGCGTCAGGGCCGCCACCTCGTCGCCCCCGGCAGGCACGTCGAGGGTCTCGCCGAGCTCCCCTGCGCCGATCCGATCCACCAGGCGGGTCAGACGGCTCAGCCCCTCGGTCAGCCATCGCCCCAGGAGGAGCGCGACGAGCACGCCGGTCACCGTCAGAGCCGCGACCGCCACGGCCAGGCGGGCGGCGTGGGCGCGGGCCGCGGCCAGGTCCCCCTCGGTCGACACGAGCGCCTCCACGTAGCCCAGGCGGCCACCGAGCAGCGGGACGTGCACGGTGACTCCACGGGTGCTGGGGGTTGCGCCAGTCGCCGCCGCGGCGGCGACCACGTCTCCTGTTCGCTCGTGCAGGGCGACCCTCGTCCACCGGGGCTGGGTCCGCAGCATGGCCGCGAGGAGCTCCCGCTGCGTCAGCTGGTCCTCCACGAGCACCGCCTCCTCGAGCGCGCCGGCGTGGGCGGCGAGGGTGGCGGCCGCCGTCTCGGCCGTGCGGTCCCGGAGCGAGCGCCAGGCCTCGACGCCCGAGATGCCCACGGTCGCGACGCCGAAGGACACCGAGGCAGCGAGCATCACGCCGGTGAAGCGGTAGCGGAGCGACGACAGCCCCATCAGCGCCCCGCCTCCAGCAGCGCGACCAACGCCTCGTAGTCTTCGTACCCGACGCGCCGGAGGGTCGTCCCCCCCAGGGGTTCGAGGCACTGCGGCCGGTGCGCGACCCGCTCCACCGCCGCGGCGAGCTCGGGGCGCGCCCGATCGACGACCAGCAGCGGGCCGGGGAAGGTGGGGGACGTCCAGACGGAGCGGACCGGAGCGCCTTCACCGGCGGCCCGGTCCAGGACCCGCTCGTCGATGGCGGCCGCGTCCACCGAGCCCCGAAGCACCAGCTCGAGCGAGCGCTCGTGGCCGTGCGAGTAGCGCAGCCGCCCGAAGAAGCCATCGGGGTCCTCGCCGCGGTCCGCCAGGGCGAGGCGGACCGCGAGCGCGCCGGTCAGGGAGTCGGGCTCGACCCAGGCCACGGACGCGCCCCGCAGATCATCCAGGCCTCGGGCGGCGTGGTCGGCGCGGACGATGAGCACCGATCGGCGAACGTCGTCGCCTTCCGGGCCCGACAGGCGCCAGCCGCCCCCGAAGGCTTCGCGGAGCATGGGTCGGGCCGCCGCGACCGGGCAGACGAGCCCGAGGTCCGCGCCGCCGGACAGGAGCAGCGCGTTGCTCTCGGCGCAGGTGTGCCGCTGGCGTAGGCCCACCTGCTCGCCCAGCTCCTCGCGGAGGCAGCGGAGCAAGGGCTGGGCGCGCTCGAAGCCCTCCCGCGGAGACCAGATGGTGTCCAGGAGGAACCAGGCGTCGGGATCCGGCGCCGCGTCGGTGACGGGCGCCGGCGGCGGGGGCAGATCCGAAGGCCAGACGACGAACGCCGCCGTCATGGAAACCCCGACGCCCAGGATCAGGGCGGCCTGCCAGGGGAGCCGGTCCAGCACGGAGCGCATACGGGGGCGTCACGGATGGGTTACGCCGGGCCCCTGACGGTTGTCATACGGGCGGGCGAGAACGACGCACGCGGAGGCGGACCGCGCCCTGGCACGCGCCTTGCCAATGCGGGGAGCGGCGGAACTGGATCCGCCCCCAAGTCCGACGAGAGACCCATGACCCGACCCCTTCTCCTGATCCTCCTCGCCCTCGGGCTCGCCTTGGCGGGCTGCCCGGTGGAGG
>CAYFOA010000065.1:0-18712 GCA_964344575.1 uncultured Rickettsiales bacterium
CGCCACCGACGACGACGACTCCGGCGACGACGACGACGCCACCGACCCCGCGCCGCTCCGGACGACCTTCTCGGTGTCGGCCGGCGGGGGCGTCACCTCGTCCGCCGACCACCGCGCCCGTGTCGTGATCGGCGGCCCCCAGCCGGCCGGTGCGACCGCCGGCGCGGACACGTCCGCCACGCTCGGAGCCGCCGCGCGATGACCCCTTCCCCCACCCGCCGCCGCCGCCTGACGAACCCCTCGGAGGCCCCCGCCATGACCACGACCCGCCGCCCGCTTCGCCTCGCCCTCTCCCTCGTCCTCCTCGCCGCCGCGGCGCTGATCGCCGGCCCCGCCGCCGCCGACGCCCCCGCGCTCCTGCCCCTGTCGGGCTGGCTCGCGGACGCCGACGGCGCCGGCATCGACGGCGACGTCGACCTCACCATCACCCTCCACGACGCCGAGACGGGCGGAGCGGAGGTGTACTCCGACACCGTCACCATCACCGTCGACGCCGGCTTCTTCACGGCGTACGCGGGCTCCGGCGACGAGGCGCTCGATCTTGCGCTCTTCGCGGACCACGACGCCCTCTGGGTCGGCCTCGCGGTCGACGGCGGCGAGGAGATGAGCCCCCGCCTCCAAGTCGCGACCACCCCCTGGGCGGCGTGGGCGGACTACGCGGGGATCGCGGACGACGCCGCCGCGCTCGGCGGGGTCGCGGCGGAGGACTACCAGCTCGCCGCCGACGACGCCGACGTCCTCGGGGGGCTGACCTGCGCGGACGGGCAGGTCGCGGTCTACGACGACGGCGTCGATCTGTGGGGCTGCGGCGACTTCCCCGCCGAGGCGGACCCGACGTTCGCGGCGAGCGACGCGGCGGGCATCAGCGCCGCCCAGATCGGGAACTGGGACACCGCCCACGGCTGGGGCGACCACGGCGCCGCCGGCTACCTGACCTCCGAGTCCGACCCCGCCTTCACCACCTCGGCGGCCGCCGGGATCGCGGCGGGCGACGTCACCAACTGGAACACCGCCTACGGCTGGGGCGATCACGGGACCGCGGGCTACCTGACGTCCGAGTCCGACCCGGTGTTCGACGCCTCGACGGCGGCCGACATCGACGACACCGACGTCACCAACTGGGACACGGCCCACGGCTGGGGCGACCACGGGACGGCCGGGTACCTCGGCGCCACCGACGCGGCGAACACCTACATCCCGCTCGCCGGGGCCGACTACACGGGCGACCTCGTCGGCGTGCAGTCGGCGGGCGTCGGGTTCGACGACGCCGACGTCGACGGGTCGGTCGAGTTCGGCATCCGGGCGGTCGGCGAGGACCTCGAGATCCACGAGCCCGAGGAGCTCCACCGGTACGCCCTCATCCAGGACAACAACGACATGCTCTTCTACCCCGGCGGCGAGGGGAGCCCGACCGGCGCCAACGCCGAGGTGGTGTTCGACAACGACGGCTCCGTCCGGGTCGCGGCCCAGGTCGAGTCGGGCTGCCCCGCGGACTTCACCGAGATCGGCGGCTGGTGCATCGAGGACCTGCCCGGCAACACCCCCCGCGGCCCGTCCGTCTGGTCGACCGCGGCCCAGACCTGCAACAACCTCGGCCTGACGCTCTGCCCCGTCTACCCGCTGATGTACTGCGACAACTTCGAGCCCTCGGGGTCCACCTGCAACGCCGCCCTCGACACCGGGAGCGTGGACCTCTGGACCGCCGACGTCGGCTTCTCGGGGACCGAGACCTCGGACAACGTGTTCGACAGCATCGTCACCTACAACGGCAGCAACATCATGGACATCGAGCCGACGACGAACAGCAACCACTACCTCTGCTGCATGGCCCCCATCTACAACCCGTAGCCGCTCCGTAACAAGCTGTAACGGTTCTGTATCGATCGTTCGGCGACGCGTGGTTACCATGCGCGCCATGGCCCCGAAGCACGTCCTGCTCCTCTCCGCCATGACGCTCGTCATCGGCGTCTCCGCCTGCGAATCCGAGCCCGGCCCCGACCCGGACGCGCCCACCTGGCACCAGGACGTGGCGCCGATCGTCGCGCGCAACTGCGAGACCTGCCACAGCGAGGGTCAGATCGCCCCCTTCACGCTCACCTCCTACGAGGACGCCGCCCCCATCGCGGGCTGGATCGCGGAGACCGTGGAGTCCGGGAGCATGCCGCCGTGGGGGGCCGTCGAGACCGACGAGTGCACCCCCCCGCAGCCGTGGAAGAACGACGCCCGCCTGGACCCCGCGGACATCGAGACCATCTCCGCGTGGGCCGACGCCGGCGCCCCCGAGGGCGACCCCGCCACGGCCACGGCGCTGCCCGACCCGGTCGACTACTCGATGCCGTGGTTCGACCAGGAGCTGACCCCCACCGTCCCGTGGGTGACCTCCGGCAACCAGGACCAGTACCGCTGCTTCGTCCTCGACCCCGAGCTCGAGGAGGAGGCGTGGATGGTCGGGCTCCAGGTGGTCGCGGGCAACCCCGACGTCGTCCACCACGTCCTCGCCTTCGCGGCGCCCGCGGCGGACGCGGACCACCTCGACGACCTCGCCGGGCTGGCGGGCTCCTACGACTGCTTCGGCAGCGCCGGCAACATCAGCGACCCGCGCCTCGTCGGCACCTGGGCGCCGGGGAGCTTCCCCTTCCAGGCCCCCGAGGGGACGGGCATCCACTTCGAGGCGGGCAGCCGGATCGTGGCCCAGATCCACTACCACCCGACCGGCCCGGCGGCGGCGCCGGACGCCACGAAGCTCCAGATCCAGTGGACGGACACGAACCCCGGCCGCGAGGCGCTGATGGCGCTGCTCGGCAACGAGAGCGGGGCCCCGAACCTGATGGCCGGCCCCAACGACGACGGCGCCCCCACCTTCTTCATCCCCGCGGGCGCCCAGGGCCACACCGAGGAGATCGTCTACCACCTCCCCGACAACTGGCCCGAGATCAAGGTATTCGCGGCAGGGACGCACATGCACTACGTCGGCACCGACATGATCATCGACATCGACCGCGCCGACGGCACCGAGGCCTGCTTCGTCCACACCCCGCGGTGGGACTTCAACTGGCAGCGCTGGTACGAGTACGACGCCCCCGTCGACGAGCTCCCCACCATCAACGGCGGCGACGTCCTGCGGATGAAGTGCACCTACGACAACTCGCTGGACAACCCCTTCGTGGCCGAGGCGCTCGAGGAGCAGGGGCTGGACGAGCCGCAGGACGTCTACCTCGGCGAGGAGACGCTGGACGAGATGTGCCTCGCCGTGTTCGGCCTGATCCTCTAGCGGGCACGAAGCGGTCCGTCGACGGACCGGACGGACTGTGGTCGAATGCCACTCCGACACCTCGGAGATGGGTACGCATGCGACGACGAGTCCCCTTCCTGACGCTCCTGCTGGCCCTGGTCGTGTCGACCGGCTGCAGCGAGACGCAGATCCGCGTGGCGCCCTACGAGGTCGTCATGATCCCCGGGCAGTTCGACTTCGGCGCGGTCGCCGTCGGCTCCGAGCTGCACGTACTCCTCGCCCTGTCCAACCAGGCCAGCGGCACCGCCGAGATCGGCAACATCACCCTCGGCGGCGCCGGCGGCGGCCACTTCGTCCTCCCCGAGTCGTTCGACGGTGACCTCGGCGGCGGCGCCACCCGCGACATCGCCTTGATCTTCGCCCCCCAGGCCGAGGGCTACTGGGAGGACACCCTCATCGTCTCCATCGTCAACAACGACGCCCCCGACGTGGTCGAGGTCCCGATCCGCGGCCAGGGCGTGACGACGGCGCTGCGGGCCTACCCCGAGCTGCTCGACTTCGGCCCCGTCGAGGAGGACGACACCGAGGACCTGGACATCGTCGTGGAGAACCTGACCGGCGTGGACGTCGAGATCTGGGGCTTCGAGATCGACGGCGACGACGACGGCTTCGACGTCGACGACCCCGAGGACTTCGACGTCTTCCCGTGGGTCGTCCCCGCCTTCGGACAGCTCGACGTGACCGTCGTGTACGAGGCCGACGACCTCGACCCCCGCGACGCCTCGCTCGCGCTGCTCGGCCCCGACGGCCAGGACTGGGGCGCGTCGGTCGAGCTCCGCGCCAACGACTGCGAGAACTCCGCCCACCCCGAGTGGGACGACGACGAGGACGGCGTCACCCAGTGCGCCGGCGACTGCGACGACGACGACCCCTCCGTGAACCCCGGCCTCCCCGAGGTGCCCGACCTCGTCGACAACGACTGCAACGGCATCGTCGACGACACCACCGAGCTGTACGACGACGACGGCGACGGCCAGAGCGAGGCCGAGGGCGACTGCAACGACGCCAACGAGTCCACCTTCTCGGGCGCCGAGGAGGTGGCCGACGGGCAGGACAACGACTGCGACGGCGACGTGGACGAGGGGACCACCGCGGACGACAGCGACGGCGACGGCTACACGATCCCGGCAGGCGACTGCGACGACAGCGACGCCACCGCCTACCCCTCGGCGGTCGAGAACGAGGACGGGATCGACAACGACTGCAACGGACTGATCGACGACACCACCTCGGTGTACGACGACGACGGCGACGGCTACTGCGAGAACGACACGACCTGCCTCGGCGGCTGGACCCCCGGCGACTGCAACGACGGCGACGACGAGGCGTTCCCCGGCAACACCGAGGTCGTCAACGGCGCCGACGACGACTGCGACGGCGTGGTCGACAACGGCACCGACGCGGTCGACGACGACGGCGACGGCTACACCGAGAACGGCGGCGACTGCGACGACGGGGATCCGGCGACCTACCCCGGCGCCGAGGAGCTCCCCGACGCGCTCGACAACGACTGCGACGGCACCTTCGACGAGGGGACGGTCAACGTCGACGACGACCTCGACGGGTTCAGCGAGAACGGCGGCGACTGCAACGACGCCGACGCCGGCATCTACCCCGGCGCGGCGGAGGACTTCTACGCGACCTCCGCCGGCCTCGGCGACGGCATCGACAACGACTGCGACCTCGTCGTCGACGAGGAGACCGACTGGTACGACGACGACGGCGACGGCTTCTCCGAGATGGGCGGCGACTGCGACGACACCGACGCCCTCTACTCCCCCGCCGTGTGGGATCCTCCCGGCGACGGAACGGACTGGGACTGCAACGGCGTCGACTGAAGCCCAACCTCAACGCATCCGAATCCTGATCGGGGTCGCCGCCGCGGCGGTCCTGGGGGGCGGGGCGCTCCTGCGTGCGAACAAGCACGCCGAGGTCGCGGCGACGCTTCCGCTCCCGGAGCCGTTCGCGCGGCCCTGGCATCGGCCGCCGGCGCACGACGCGGTGGCGGCCGCGTTCGGCGGAGACGTCGGCCTGGCGGCGCTCGTGGTGGGGCTGGCCGGGATCGCCGCCGTGGCGCTGCTCGCGTCGCCGGCGCTGCCCGGGGCGGGGCGCCTGCTCGCCATGCTCGGCGCCGCGGTGGCCCCGGCCCTCGTCCTCGCCGGCGCACTGTGGACGCCGCAGACGCTCCTCGTCGCCCTCGTCGCGTGGACCGCCTACCTCCTCCACGGGGTTCTCGCCCGCCACGACGGCGGCTCCCCGCGGTGGCTCGGCGCCGCCGCCGCCGCGCTGCTCCTGACCGACTGGCCCGCGTGGTGCCCGGTGCTCGCGTGGCTCGGCTGGCTGCTCGTCTTCCGCCCCGCGTGGCTCGACCCCGTCCGGGCCCGGCGCGCGGCCGTCGCCCTCGGCGCCGCGTCCGCTGCCGGGGTCGTCGCCTACGTCGCGCTCCTCGTCCACGGCGCCGAGCCCGGCCGGCTCTTCGGGACGGACGACCTCCCCCTCGGCCGCGAGGCCGCCGTCGCCCTCCTCGACGCGGTCGCCGCGCCCGTCCTCGGCCACGGCCGCGCGCACCCCGACGCCGTCCGCGCCGGCGCCGCCGTCCTCGTCGGAGCGTGCGTGTTCCAGGGCTGGCGGCGGGCCACGCGGGCGGGCTCGGGGCCGTGGGGGTCGGTCCTCGTCGTCGGCAGCGCGGGCGCCCTCGTCCCCGCGCTGGCGACGCACCCGGTTCTGCCCTTCGCCGCGGACAAGAACCTCTGGTACACGAGCCCGATGGTGCTCTGCCTCGCCGTGGCCGCGTTCTGGCCGATCGACCGCTTCGTCGAGCCCCCGCCGCCGACCTCGTCCCGCGCGCGGCTGGCCCCCGCGGCGGCGGCCCTGGGCCTGCTCCTCCTCGCCTCCGTCGGCGCCGCCGGATGCGTCGACGAGGACGGGGACGGGGCGTGGGCCCAGGACGACTGCGACGACCTCGACCCGACCTCCTTCCCGGGCGCCCCGGACCTGTGGGAGGACGGCATCGACAACGACTGCGACGGCGCGATCGACTCGTCCCCGACCTACGTCTTCGCCGACGAGGAGGAGCCGAACGACACCACGGTCGGCTCCTGCTTCGCCCCCGAGGGTCAGGACCTCGGCCGCCTCGCCCCCGAGGGGGAGCTGACCCGGATCGAGGGCTCGATCGACGACGTCGTCCTCGGCTACGAGGAGGGGGACTTCGACTGCTACGCGTTCCGCGTCCCCGACGGCGTCGACCACCCCCGCCTCCGGATCCGCCTCGACTGGCCGGGCGACGCGACCGACCTCGACTTCGCGCTGTACGGCCTCTGGGAGGGGGAGCAGGCGGGGTTCGGGCAGACGGACGCGCCGCTGCTCGAGGGTCCCGAGATCGCGGTGAGCACGTCGGGGTTCGACGCGGGCGCGCCGCTCTGGCTGTGGGTCGCCGCGTACGACGGCGAGCCGACCGACTACACCGTCGATCTCGTCTTGCAGTAAGGTCCCGCGCCGTGCACCTGATCGCCGACCTCGTCGCCTCCGGGCTCACCCCCTACGCCTTCGGGCGACGCGCCAACCTGGAGCTGCTCCACCCGTCGCCGTTCGGCGCGGACCTCCACATGGTCGGAGCCGACGACCCCGAGCACCTCGCGTTCCACGAGTTCGTCAACCGCCTCAACGGCCTTGCGTACGGCGGCAAGGACATGGGGATGCCCGCGTGGGTGCAGATCGACTGCGGGATCCTGCCGTCTGCGTTCATCGGCTTCGCGCTGCCGGCGGCCGAGCTGCCGGAGCGGCTCAAGTGGGACCTCGACATCGGCGGCCACGACGGCCTCGTCCCCATCAGCGAGGCGATCAGCATCCCCACCGCAGAGCCCGGCCGGTGGATGAGCTATTCGATGTCGGCGGTGCTGTCGGGGCGCCGGATCGGGTACGCGAGCAAGCTCCTGTCGCTCCGCGCCTACGGCTGCCGGACCACCCTCGGCGTGGCCCAGTTCGACAACTTCGCCCTGCGGCTGCACACCCGCTTCGGGGCGCTGCAGATCGTCGAGCCCCACGTGCCGTACCACACGTGCCCCGAGAACTCGTTCGTCTACGCGATGGACCTCAAGGGGGGCCACGTCCTCGACCGGCTGGAGCGGGGCGAGGTCATCGACGACGACCGGGAGCCGACCTTCATGCTCAGCGCCCGCGACACCGAACGGATGATGGCGATGGCGGAGCGGACGCGGGCGGGGACGCACCGGTACTGGCTGCTCCCCCCGGGCGCCCTCCGGACGGACGACGGGGTCTGCAACCCCATCCTCGAGGAGGCGCTCTAGCCGCCTCGAAGAGGATCAGAACAGTCGTGCGCGCGCGCCTACCGCGAAGGCGGGACGGAATCCGTCCCGGCAGGTTCGTTCAGCCCCCCTGCCAGACGATCTGCGCGCCGTCGCGGATCTGCGCCCACGAGACCGTCGGGCCGGTCACCTCGACGCCGTCGATCGTGATCGTGGCGTACGGCGGCTCGCCCACCTTCGCGAGGTCGAGCCAGCCGTCCCCCGCGCGCAGCCGGACGGCGTCGAAGCGCGGCTCCGTGAGGACGTAGTCGGTCGTCCCCGCCAGCGGGTACAGCCCCGCCGCGCTGAACACGTACCAGGCCCCCAGCGTGCCCCCGTCCTCGTTCCCCGGCAGCCCCTCGGGGCCGAGCCCGTAGTGGACGTCCTCGACCCACCGGCTCCAGTCCACGGACCGCTTCCGGTCGCCGAGCAGCGCGAAGAGGAAGGCGCTGTGGATGTCCGGCTCGTTGCCGTGCCAGTACTGCAGCGGCGGGATCGCGACCGGGTCCTCCTCGTAGCTCGCGAGCGTGAAGAACAGGTCGAGCTGGGCGAGCAGCGCGTCCTCGGAGCCGAACCCGTCGACGAGCCCGGGCAGGTCCAGCGGCGTCATGAACGTGTACTGCCAGGCGTTCCCCTCGACGAAGTGCTCGTAGTGCGTCTCCGGGTCGAAGGGGTCGAGCCACGAGCCGTCGGCGTAGCGCGGCCGGACGAAGCCGGTCCCGGCGTCGAACAGCGCCCGCCACCCCTGCGAGACCTCCCGCAGCTCGGTCGCCAGCTCGTTGTTCCCCGCCGCCGACGCCAGCCCCGCGAGGGCTGCGTCGCCCCACGCGTACTCCAGCGTGATCGAGACGCTGTTCCCGCCCGACTCGATCGGCAGCCAGCCCTCCACCGCGTACTCGGCCTGCCGGTCCTTGGCGGCGGCCGTCACGAGCAGCGCCGCCAGCGACTCGTCGACGCCGACGAGCTCGGTCCCCACGTCGCGGATCAGCGCGTCCGCGAAGACCACCGTCTCCGGCTTGCCGATCATCCCGCCCGTGTAGCCCGTCCCCAGCGGCCACTGGGGGACGCGCCCGTCGCCCTGCTCCGCCATCGTGAGGAGCGACTTCAGGAAGTCCCCCTGGATCTCCGGCCAGACGAGGTTCAGGAGCGGGTGTTGCGTCCGGTACGTGTCCCACAGCGAGAAGTCCGAGTAGTACGTCCAGCCGTCCGCGGCGTGGGGCCCGTCGAAGCCGGCGTAGCGGCCGTCGGCGTCGGTCAGCAGCGTCGGCATGAGCAGCGCGTGGTACGCCGACGACGCGAACACGGCCCGGTCGAAGTCCGACCCGCCCGCCACGGTGAACGACGCCAGCGTCTCCTCCCAGAGGTCCTCCGTGGCCGTCCGGACCTCGGCGAACGAGCGGTCGGCGACCTCCCCGAGGTTGGCCCGCGCGCCGTCGACGTCGACGAACGAGATGGCGATGCGGACGGTGACGGCGTCGCTGTCGAAGGCGAGGTGGGCCCCCAGCGCGTCGTCCGCGTCCCACGTCTCCGACCCCGCGGGCGGGGGGTCGAACGTCGCCGCGAAGAAGAGCTGCTCGCCGCCGTGGCGCCCGGAGTAGGCGCCGCTGAAGTGCGTCCACCCCGACGCCTCCGCCCCGTCGATCGTCAGCTCGCCGTCGTGGAACGTGTTGCCGGGGAGCTGGTGGGCGAGATCGAGGAGGATCCCGGCGCCCGCGGCCGCGGGGAACCCGATCTCGTAGACCGCCGCTCGGGCCGATGCCGTGATGGCGACGTCCACCGTCCCCGCCTCCTCCAGCAGCTCGACCGAGTAGTAGCCGGGCGACCCCTCTTCGGCCCCCTTGGCGAGCCGGTACTCCAGCTCGTCGGTGGTCCCGTCCCAGTCGACCTGGGGCTGGAGCAGGATCGCGCCGTAGTCGGCCGTCCCCATCCCGTGGCTGTGGATCTGCGAGAAGCCGGTCACCCACGGGTCCTCGGCGCGGTACCCGGCGCAGTGCTGGGCGGCGATCGTGGCCGACTCCCCCTGCGTGTCCGGCCCCGGCGTGATCAGCCCGAACGGCACCGTCGGACCGGGGTACGTCGACCCGACGCCGAAGCCGCGCCCGCCGGTCCCCACGAACACGTCGACCTCGGCTTGGATGGCGGTCGGCACGGGGAGCTCGACGACCTCCGGCGCGGGGCCGCACCCGGCGAGGACGAGGGCGGCGATGACGGTGACCCGAAGCGTCTGCACACCCTTTGCTACCATCCCGCGCCATGCCCCGGCACCCCTCTTCGGACTCCGTCTTCATGAAGGCCTGCCGCGGCGAGCCGGTCCCGTTCACGCCCGTCTGGCTGATGCGCCAGGCGGGCCGCTACATGAGCGAGTACCGCGAGCTGCGCGCCCGCGTGACCTTCCAGGAGCTGTGCGCGGCGCCGGACCTCGTCGCCGAGACGACCGTCTTCGCGCAGGAGCGGATCGGCGCCGACGCGGCCATCCTCTTCAGCGACCTCCTCCTGATCCTCGAGGCGATGGGGATGGAGCTGGACTACCCCAAGGGCGGCCCCGTCCTCGGCCCCCCGGTCCGCTCCGGCGCCGACGTGGATCGCCTCCGCGTGGCCGACGCGGCCTCCGACCTCGGCTACGTCTGGGAGGGCGTGAAGGCGACCCGGGCGGCGCTCCAGGAGGGCGTCCCCCTGATCGGCTTCTGCGGCGCCCCTTTCACCCTCGCCGCGTACGCCTGCGAGGGGGGCGCGTCGCGCAACTTCATGCACACGAAGCTGCTGATGTACGGCGACGCGGGGGCGTGGCACGCGCTCTGCGGCAAGCTCGTCGTGGGCCTCGTCGACTACCTCGCGGGGCAGGTGGACGCGGGCGCGCAGGCCGTCCAGATCTTCGACTCCTGGGTCGGCGCCCTCGGCCCGGCCGACTACGCCGAGTTCGCCGCGCCCCACTCCAAGGCGCTGATCGACGGCTTCAAGGCGCGCCACCCCGACGTCCCCCTCATCCACTTCGGCACGGGGACGGGGCCGCTCCTGGAGCAGGTCCGGGACGCCGGCGGGGACGTCATCGGGGTCGACTTCCACACCGACTTCGCGCAGGCCCGCGCCCGGCTCGGCGACGACCAGCCGGTGCAGGGCAACCTCGACCCGATCGCCATCATCACGCCCAACACGGACGCGATGCTGGCCCGCGCCGACGCGATCATCGCGGCCAACGCGGGCCGCCCCGGCCACGTCTTCAACCTCGGACACGGCATCCTCCCGCCCACGCCCGTCGACAACGTCGTCCGGCTGATCGAGCACGTCCACGAGGCCACCGCGCGGTGACGGCCCGGGTCGCGGTGGTCGGCGGCGGCGTCTCCGGCCTCGCCGCCGCGCTCTTCGCCCGCGACGCCGGGTTCGAGGTGGCGCTGCACGAGGCGTCCGACCGCTTCGGCGGCGCCCTGTCGACCCGCCGCGAGGGCGGCTTCCTCATGGAGGGCGGCCCCGACTCGTTCGTCCGCACCAAGCCGGCGTCGCTGAAGCTCTGCGAGCGCCTCGGCGTCGACCTGATCGGCACGCAGGACCTCCCCCAGGCGGGCGCCCGGATCGTCCGCGGCGGCCGCCTCCTCGCGCTCCCGTCGGGGCTGCAGCTCCTCGCCCCGACGAAGCCGCTCGCGTTCGCGCTGTCCGGGATCCTGTCGTGGAAGGGGAAGCTCCGCGTCCTCCGGGAGCCGTCGATCCCCGTCCGTGAAGGTGCCTCCGAGGACGACGACGAGAGCCTCGCCTCGTTCGTCCGCCGACGCCTCGGCGACGAGGCCCTCGACCGCCTCGCCCAGCCGCTGGTGGCGGGGATCTTCAGCGGCGACCCGGAGACGCTCAGCCTTCGCGCGACGATGCCTCGGCTGCTCGACCTGGAGCGCGACCACGGCTCCCTCATCGCCGGCATGCAGGCCGCCGCCCGGGGCCGCCCCGCCGCCAAGGGGGCCCGCTACGACCTGTTCCGGACCCCCGCCTCGGGGATGCAGACGGTGGTGGACGCGCTCGTGGAGCGGCTCGAGCTGGACGGGGTGACGCTGACGACGGGCGCGCCCGTGACGGACCTCGCCGCGGTGGACGCCGATCACGTCGTCCTCGCCCTCCCCGCCGCGGCCGCCGGACGCCTCCTCGACGGCCCCCTCGCGGACGCCCTCGGCGAGCTGCAGACGACGAGCAGCGCCACGATCAGCTTCGGCTGGGAGGCCCCCGTGGCGGACAACGTGGGCAACGCGTACGGCTACGTCGCCCCCGCGGTAGAGGGCCGCTTCTGCATGGCCGCGACCGTCGCGCACAACAAGTACGAGGGGCGGGCCCCGTTCGGCGGGGGGCTGGTGCGGGCGTTCGTCGGCGGCGCCCTCGGGCCGGACGTCACCGAGCTCGACGACGACACCCTGATCGAGCGCGCCCGCGCCGACGTCGGCGAGCTCCTCCGGATCGACGCCCCCCCCGACGTCGTCCACCTCACCCGCCACCACCACGCCCAGCCGCAGTACGTCCTCGGCCACCTCGACCGCGTCGCCCGGATCGAGGCGCTGGCCGCCGAGGCCCCCCGGATCGTCCTCGCCGGGAACAGCTACCGCGGCGTCGGGGTGGCCGACTGCGTCGCCTCGGCCCGCCGCGCCGTCGATTCCCTTGTGGAGTGAGCGGCGCGCGAGTACGTTCCGCCGCCATGAGCCTCCGCCTCGCCCTCCTCACCCTCCTCGCCGCCCTGCTCGTCCTCCCCTCCTGCTACCAGGGGCGGCGCGCGCCCGAGCCCGATGACGACGACGACGACAGCGCGTCCGACGACGACGACGGCGCGGGCGACGACGACGACACGAGCCTCGACTGCAGCCCCGACGGCGCGACGACCTGCTGGGGGAGCGAGTTCATCGAGTGCCAGGACTCGCTCTGGACCCTGGTCGAGGAGTGCACCGACGACACCCCCATCTGCGACCCCGACCTCGGCTGCCTCGCCTGCTCGCCGAACGCGCTGACGTGCGAGGGGAGCGAGGTCTGGGAGTGCAGCGGAGACGGCTCCGAGCAGACCTTCGTCGAGGACTGCGCGCCCGACCTGTGCGTCGCCGGGGAGTGCCTCGACAGCTGCGACCTCGCCGCCCAGCAGATGAGCTACCTCGGCTGCGCGTTCCTCGCCGTCTCCACCGCCAACATCGTCGGCGCGGAGTTCAACAACGACTTCGCCGTCGTCATCGCGGCCCCCGAGTCCGGCCCCGACGCCACCGTGACGGTCTCCCGCGACGGCAGCGTCGTCACCACCACGACGGTCACGTCGGGCGACACCGCGGCGATCGAGCTGGCGATGGTGAGCGGCCTGAAGGACGCGGTCAGCAGCAGCGTGACGGTCAGCGGCGGCGCCTACGAGATCACCACCGACGTCCCCGTCGCGGCGTACCAGTACAACCCGCTCCACTTCGACATCGCGGGCACGCCGTCCTTCACCAACGACGCCTCGCTGCTCCTCCCCGAGCACACCCTGTCGGGCAACTACATGGTGAGCACGTGGCCGACCTGGGGGTACGGCTCGTGGCAGGACTTCCTCGGCACGCCGTTCGGCGACTGGAGCGCCTGGTACCCCGGGTTCGTGGCGGTCGCGGCGACGGTCGACGGGACGCAGGTGACGTTCGACTCGACGACCTACACGGCCGGCGGCATCCCCGGCGCCGTGACCCCCGGCGGGAGCACCACGGTGACGCTGAACCGGGGCGACGTCGTGCAGATCCTGAGCCAGGTCCCGGGCACCACGGAGGACTGGAGCTACTGCTCGTCGCAGGGCTGGACGGCGACCGAGATCGGCTGCCCGGCGTCGTTCCCGACCTCCTGCGAGGCCTACTGCTCGGTCGACGACGGCGACCTCACCGGCTCGACCATCACGGCGACCGAGTCCGTGGCCGTCTTCGCGGGCCACACCTGCACGTTCATGCCGTACGACGAGTGGGCCTGCGACCACCTCGAGGAGATGATGTTCCCGGTCGAGACGTGGGGGACCCTGGCGGTGATGTCGGCCCCCATCCGGCCCAGCGGCAGCGGCGTCGCCCCGACGATGTACCGCGTCGTCGCGCAGGCGGACGGGACGTCGCTCTCCTTCGACCCGTCGGTCAACGGCTCGGTGACGCTCGACGCGGGCGAGTTCGTCCAGTTCCAGACGGACCAGGACTTCGTCGTGGAGGGGAGCAGCACCTTCTACGTCACGCAGACGATGCTCGGCGAGAACACGCTCGGCGAGGGGCAGGGCGGCGACCCGGCGATGGGCTCGGGCATCCCCTGGCTCCAGGTCCGGAACGAGTACGACTTCCTGACCCCGGACACGTACCAGCGGAACTACGTCAACGTGGTCGCCCCGACGGGGACGAACATCGAGCTGGACGGCAGCGCCGTCACCGGCTTCAGCGCGATCGGGGGGACGGGCTACGAGGTCGCGCGCGTCGAGATCGACCCCGGCGCCCACCACATCGAGAGCACCGGCGGCACCGGCTTCGGGATCACGACGTACGGATACGCCAGCTACACGAGCTACCTGTACCCCGGCGGCCTGAACTTCACTCGCTGAGGACGGGGCCGGTGAGCGCGTCGCGGGCGCGCTCCCAGCGGAGGGTCGGCTTCGGCGCCGGTTCCGGCCACAGGCGGTCCATCGTCCAGGCGTCGTAGAGCTCCCCGCCGCGCACGACGTAGCGCACGTCGGCGGAGCTCCGGATGTCCTCGAGGGGGTCGCTGCCGAGGACGACGAGGTCGGCGAGCTTGCCCGCCTCGACGGTGCCGAGGTCGTCCTCCATGCCGAGGTAGCGGGCCCCCTCGATCGTGGCCGCGCGGAGCGCCTCGGCGGCGGTCATGGCGCCCTCGCCGGCGAGCGCCCACATCTCCCAGTGCGTCCCCAGCCCCTGCATCTGGCCGTGGCCGCCGACGGTGACGTGTCCCCCGGCGCGGGCAATGGCGGCGGCGGACTGGGCCACGCGGATGTGCCGCCACTCGGCGGGGTCGGTGATCTGGACGGCGGGCCGGCGCCCCTTGGCGAGGTTGGCGGCGGGGACGAACCGCTGGAGCCGCTCGTCGGCCCACACGGGCCCCTCGCCGTAGAAGAAGAACTCCCCCGACGGCCCCCCGTAGGCGACGGTCAGGGTCGGCGTGTAGTAGGTGTCGGAGGCGGCGAAGAAGCGGACCACGTCCTCCTGCAGGGGGACCGTGGGCATCGCGTGCTCGATGGCGGAGTGGCCGTCGAGGACCATGGTGAGGTTGCCCCACGTGTCGCCGCCGCCCTCGGGGATGTCGAGCAGCCCTTCGGCGCGGCAGGCGTCGACGATCCACTGCCGCTGGTCGCGCCGCGGCTGCTGGTAGCTCTTGACCGAGATCGCGCCGAGCGCCTTCATCCGGCGGACGTGCCGGAGCGCGTCCTCGGCGGTCTCGACGTGCGACGACCACGCCCCCGCGGCGCCGTACAGGATCATCCCCGTGGAGAAGACCCGCGGCCCCGTCATGAGCCCCGCCTCCACCATCTCGGCGTAGGTGAAGACCTGGTCGGAGAACGCCGACGGGTCGTGCAGCGTGGTGACCCCGTAGGCGAGGTTGGCCCAGTACGGCCAATGCTCGGTGTCCATGACGTCGTTGGCGCTGAAGTGGCCGTGGGCGTGGACGTCGACGAGGCCGGGGATCACGGTCAGGCCGGCGCCGTCGACGAGGTGGACGTCGGGGCCGAGCTCGACGGTCCCGTCGGGGGCGACGGACGCGATCCGGTCGTCCCGGACGACGACGGTGTGGCCGGTCAGGACCTCGTCGCCGTTCATGGTCAGCACGGTCGCGCCGGTGATCGCGAAGGAGCCGGTGGGGACGAGGCGGGGGACGCGGAGGTCGACGGTGAACGCGTCGGACGGCGGGACGGCGTCCTCCTCGTCCTCGTTCTCGTCCTCGTCATCGTCCTCGTTCTCGTTCTCCTTCTCGTTCTCGTTCTCGTCCTCGTCCTCGTCCTCGTTCTCGTTCTCGTCCTCGTTCTCGTCCTGATCCTCCGCGGCCGCGGCCTCCGCCTCGATCCGCGCCTGCTCCTGCCGCTCCTCCTCCCACGCCACCAGCGCGTCCAGCTCCATCCGCCGCACCTCGACGCCGTCGTTCCACGTCACCGCCCCGCTCCCCCACGGGAAGTCGACCCAGTCCCCGGTCGACTCGGTCAGCCGCCAAGTGGGGACCGATCCGCCGTTCTTGTCGAGCGCGAACGTCTGCCTCCCCAACGGCGGGAGGCGGGCGATCCAGACGTGGTGGGCCTCGGTCCACGCCGCCCACCGGCCGTCCGGGGACAGCACGATGTCGGTGGCGTTCCCGGCGCTGATCAGGTCCCGCTTGTCCGTCCCGTCCCGGTTCACGCTCACGAGCGCGCCCTTCGCCGCGTCCTTGTCGACGGGCCGGTCCTCGGGG
This sequence comes from uncultured Rickettsiales bacterium, assembly GCA_964344575.1. GTDB lineage: Bacteria > Myxococcota_A > UBA796 > UBA9615 > UBA9615 > JAAESI01. The sequence goes on from CAYFOA010000065.1 coordinate 15,991, forward strand.
ATGAGGATCCGGGCCCCGTCGGGGCTGAACCGGGGCTGCGCGCCCCGCTTGCCGCCGCTCGTCTGGGTGACGATCTCCGTCTCCCCCGTCTTGACGTCCATCGTGATCACGTCGGTCCAGACGTCCCACGCCAGCGACCCGCCCCGCTCGTGGGAGCCGCTCCCCCGGAGGAGCACGAGCTCGCGCCCGTCGGGGCTGAAGTGGGGGTTGACGTACTTCGGCCCGACCGCGCCGATCGTCTTGCTGCGGCCCCCGCGCGCCGACACCGTCCGGACCGATCCGCCCTCCTCGTCGTCGAACGCGACGTACGCGATCGTCCGGCCGTCGGGGGAGAGCGTCGGACCGAACTCGCGGACGTCGTCCCGGGTCAGCCGCGCCGGGGTCCCGTCGGGGAGGTCCATCCGCCAGATCGAGCCGAGCGCGCCGAACGCCAGCGTCGACCCGTCCGGGGAGACCGTGGGCCACCGGATCAGCCGCGCCCGGACCTCGTCCTGGACCGCCGGCCGCCTCGGCCGGACCGCCGGCTGGATGCGCGCCTCGACCTTCGCCGTGAACGGGATCGCGACCCGGTCGCCGGTCGCCGTGTCGACCTTCCAGAGCTGCCCCCCGGCGCTGACGAGGAGGTGGCGGCCGTCGTCGAACCAGTCCATCCGGGGGTGCAGCCCGTTGATGGCGAACCCCTCCTGCTCGTCCGGGTCGAGCCAGTCGCCGACCCGCCGCAGCGCGCCGGACTCGAGGTCGAGGAGGTCGAGGACGGTCGCCGCCCCCGCCCGCCGCGCGACCGCCAGCGTCCGCCCGTCCGGCGACGGCGTGGGCCGGACCGCGCCGCCGGCGTCGTTCGTGATCGGCCGCCGCTCCCCGGTCCGCCGGTCGATCCGGTGGATCTGCCAGATGCCCCGGTTCGGGTCCCGGTTGTAGGCGTACCGCGACGCCCGCCCGCTGAAGTAGACGAACCGCCCGTCGGGCGAGACCGCCGGCTCCGTCGCGCCCCCCATCTCCTCCTTCTTCGTGAGCTGCACGCCGGCCCCCCCGAGGACGGGCTGGAGCCACAGCTCGTGGATGCCGATGGACGACGTGTCGGTGTACCGCCGCCGCGTCACCACGTACTCCCCGTCCGGGGTCCACGCGGGCTCGCTGTACCGCGTCGCGGGGTCCTCGGTGAGCGCCCGGACGCGGCCGCCGTCGCCGTCCATGAGCCACAGGTTCCGGTTCCCGCCGCGGTCCGAGCTGAACACGATCGTCGACCCGTCCGGGGACCAGCGGGCGTCCCCGTCCCAGGCCGGTCCGTCGGTGAGCCGCGTCGCCTCGCCGCCGCCCCCGGGGACGACGTAGAGGTCGCCGAGGAGGTCGAAGAGGATCCGGTCCCCGGCCGGGTGGAGGTCGACCCCCATCCACGTCCCCCGCGACGTCTCGAAGGCGACCGCCAGGCCCTCCTCGTCGTCGGCCACGGTCCCGGCGGGGAGGAGAAGGAGCGCGTTCAGGAGGGCGAGGGCGACGACGGGGGGGCGGCTCATGGCCGCGGAGTCTGGTCGTCCCCTCACGCGCGCGTCAAGACGCAGTGAAAGGGGACGGGACCCTTGACCGGGGCACAGAGGCCCTGTAAGTAGCCTCGCCCCCGCGCCTGGGCAGAGGGGGCCCACCTCGTTTTGAAGACGGCCGGAACCACGCTCGCGCTCACCCTCGCCGCCGCCGCGGCGGTCGCGGCGTGGTGCGCGCCGGCCTGGGCAGCGAGCGGCGGCCCGGACGCGTTCGGCTACACCTGGGCGGACAGCACCGAGCCCGACGGCCCCGCCTTCAACTACGAGATCGACAACGGCGCCGAGGCGCTCGACCTCGACGACGACGCCTTCACCACGGTCCCCCTGCCGTTCACGTTCCCGTACTACGGCGGCGAGTACACGACGGTGGATGTCCACAGCAACGGCGTCCTCAGCTTCGGCGCGAGCGGCTTCGTGAGCCACGACCACGACTGCGCGTCGCTGTCGCCGGCCCTCGGGGTCCCCACGATCCTCCCCTACTGGACCGACCTGAACCCCGCCGACAGCGACGCCGTCGGCGTGTTCGCGTGGAGCAAGACGGAACCCGAGCCGATGTTCGTTGTCGAGTGGTATGCGATCCCGCTGTACCAGACGAACGGCACCATCACCCTCGAGGTCAAGCTGTACGCGACCGGCATCATCGAGTTCCACTACCTCGACCTCGACGTCGAGGACACGCCGGAGGAGCCGAAGGACGACGGCGCCGACGCGGCGATCGGGATCTCGCAGAACGACGCCGGCCTCCTCATGATGTCCTGCGACAGCGCCTCCCTGGTGACCAACGGCGTCGCCATCCGGGTCAACGGCCCGGGCTGCGAGGACCTGGACGGCGACGGCGTGACGACCTGCGCGGGCGACTGCGACGACACCGACCGGGACAGCTTCCCCGGCGCCGACGAGCGGTGCGACGGCGTCGACAACGACTGCGACGGCGAGGTCCCCGCCGACGAGCTCGACGAGGACAGCGACGGCTACCCGGCGTGCGCGGGCGACTGCAACGACACCGACGCGACCCTGGAGCCCGCCGACGAGGACAGCGACGGCTACTCGACGTGCGAGGGGGACTGCGACGACGGCAACGCCGAGGTCAGCCCCGCCGATCGCGACAACGACGGCACGTCGGGCTGCGACGGCGACTGCGACGACCTCCGCGCCAGCCTCAACGTCGAAGACGAGGACGGCGA
>CAYFOA010000065.1:18722-34100 GCA_964344575.1 uncultured Rickettsiales bacterium
GCCCGCCGCCCCGGCCTGGACGAGCTCTGCGACGGGATCGACAACGACTGCGACGACGAGGTGGACGAGAACCCGAACTGTGCGGGTCCTGGTGACGACGACGACGACGACGACGACCTGCCCCCCGGCTGGGACATCCCCTACGGCTGCATCCTGAACTGCGGCGTGGGGGACGACGGCAACGCCGGCGCGACGGGGGGCACACTTGCCCTGGCGATGCTCCTCGTAGCAACCTTGGGTGGGAGCAGAAGGCGAAGGAGGCCTGCGGCGTGAAGCTGCCCTTCCAGCTTGACCGCTACACGCTCGTCGAGTTGATCGGCGCGGGCGCGTTCGGACAGGTGTATCGCGCCGAGGTCCGCGGCGACATGGGCTTCGTGTCCGACTTCGCCGTCAAGGTGCTGGACTCCAACGTCGTCATCAGCAACCCCAACGTCGCCCGCCAGATGGCCGACGAGGCGCGGCTCCTGTCGCAGCTCGACCACCCCAACATCGTCAAGGTCATCGACTTCAAGCACGAGGACCACGAGTACCTCGGCGACGTCTACTACATGGTGATGGAGCACGTCCGGGGGGTGGACGTCTCCGAGATCCTGGAGCGCATCCGGCTCCGCAGCGACGCCATCCCGGCGACCGCCGTGCTCCACATGGGGCTGATGGTGGCGGACGCGCTCGCCCACGCCCACCAGATGGTGGGGCGCGACGGGCAGCAGCTCGCCATCGTCCACCGCGATCTCAAGCCCCAGAACCTGATGGTCAACTTCCGCGGCCAGGTGAAGGTGCTCGACTTCGGCATCGCCAAGGCCAAGGACGACCGGCTCGCGGCCCGCACCCAGGAGGGGCAGACCAAGGGGACGGTGTTCTACATGTCGCCCGAGCAGCTGACCGGCGACGAGCTGGACGGCCGGGCGGACATCTACTCGCTGGCGTCGATCCTCTTCGAGCTGCTGCTCGGCCGGCGCCTCCTCGACGTCGAGGTCGCGACCCCCGCGGATCTCGCCCGGGCGATGCACACCGCCTTCGAGATGGACATCGACAAGCGGCTCGCGGAGCTCCGGTCCCACCTCAACACCGACGCCTGCGGGGCCCTCCCCGAGGAGGCGGTGGACGGCTGGATCGCGCTGCTCCGGGCAGCGCTGCAGAAGGACCCGCGCTACCGGCCGGACTCGGCGTCGGTGTTCAGCGAGCAGCTCGAGTGGCTCCGCGCGCGGCACCCGGCGGCGATGGACCGGAACTTCTGGGCCCGCGAGGCGGTGGAGGCGCGCGAGACGGCGTCGGGCTCGCTCCCCGCAGTCGTGGAGGAGCTCCCCGACGACATCATGAACGCCCCCGGGCTCCCCACCGCGTCCGACTTCTTCGGCATGGAGAGCGGCTCGGTGGCGGACGAGGAGATGCCCGCGGCGGCGGCCTCCCGGCCGGAGCTGCCCCCCGCCGAGGTCCCCGCGACGCGGGCGATGTCGGTCGTCTCGGGGACGGTGCGGGCGTTCGGCTCGGACCAGGTCCGGCAGCTCGGCGGCTACCAGCCCCTGCAGCCCCTCCCCCCGATCGGCGGCCAGCCCCCGCAGCACGAGGAGATCGACCTCGAGGAGGCGGAGCTCGACCAGACCGGGGACGCCCCGAGCGTGGCCCAGACGCTGGAGACGGAGGCCCACAAGCCCGTCCCGGCGGGGACGACCGAGGAGGTCGACGAGGAGACCACCGTCGAGGGCGCGGACCGGTCGGACGAAGAGCCGACGATGGTCTACCAGGCCCCGAAGGCGGAGCGGTCGGCCGACGAGGAGCGGACGATGCCCTACCGGGCGGGGCCGACGCTGGCGAAGAAGACCGCCGTGGAGACCGCGGCGCGTCGCCCGCGGAAGAAGGCGCGCGGCCCCGACACGCGGATCCTGGTGGGGATCGCGGCGTTCATGTTCCTCGCGATCCTGGTGCTCTCGGCGGTCGTCGTGAAGCGCGTCCTGGGGCTCGGGGACGACGAGCCCGTGGTGACCCAGCCGGCGCCGTCGAAGAGCGACGCGGCCGCCGCCGCGAAGTCGGCGCCGCCCCCCGCCACCGAGCCCGCCACCCCCGCCGAGGCCGCCGCCGAGGGCGAAGGGGCCGAGGCCGCCGAGGGCGAAGGGGCCGAGGGCGAAGGGGCCGAGGGCGAAGGGGCCGAGGGCGAAGGAGCCGAGGGGGAGGACGGCGGGGCCGCGGCCGGCGAGGGCCCGGACGGCGCCGAGGGGGAGGCCGTCGCAGCGGCGGAACCGAGCACCCCGGAGGCGACGCCCGCGCCCCGCGCCGAGCCCGCCACCCCCCGTCCCCGACCCGCCCCGTCGGCGCGGACGAACCCGCCGAAGCGGACCGAGCGGACGTCCGGCAGCTCGTCGGCGTCGTCGACCGCCGCAGCGGAGGAGACGGGCATCCTGCACCTCTCGGCGCGGCCGCGCTGCCGGGTCGAGATCGACGGCAAGGCCTACGGCACGACGGACGAGACGCGCAAGGGGGTCCGCCTCCCGCCGGGCACGTACGTCGTCCGGTTCGTGTGCGACGACGCCGACGAGTGCGCCTCCTTCGCGAAGCGCTCGGGTCGCAAGACGCTGAAGGTCGAGGCGGGCAAGGAGACCCGCTACCTCGCGGACTTCTACGCGCTCCAGTCGAGGAACTGACCGTGCGACGCGCCGACGAAGCCCCCCGGCCGCGGTGGGGGGCGCTCCTGATGATGACGGGCGCGACGCTCCTGCTGGCGACGGCGGCGCGGGCGGACATCGTCGTCCACGACGGCGGGGTGGCGAAGGACAAGGACGCGGCCGCGCGGGTCGAGGGGAAGACGGGGACGGCGCCGACGATGGTCCTCAGCCACGACAAGCTGTCGGGCCCCTCGCGGCTGCTCGTGGTCGGCGCCAAGGCCGAGCGGTGCGGCGGCGAGCCGGTCAGCCTGAGCGTGACCGCCAAGCTGGACGAGGCGGCCGAGCGGGTCCTCAGCTTCGAGCTGGAGAAGGCGCAGGAGAGCCTGACGGTGGTGCAGACGCTGCTGCCCTGCCAGGAGGCGCCGGTGCCGGCCCGGGACCTCGCCCGGCTGGCGTTCCTCGGCGGCGCCGCGGCGTTCGATCTCGGGGACGCGGCGGGGGCCGAGGCGGCGATGCGGCAGGCGGCCGCGGCGGACCCGACGTACGAGGGCGAGCGGGGCTTCCCCCGGGACCACGTGGAGCTGCTGAAGGCGGTCCGCGAGGAGGTCACGGGCGGGCGGCCGGCGCGGCTGTGGGTCTGGCCCGGCCCCGGGATGGCGGAGGTGTACCTCGACGGCGCGCTGCTCCAGCACCCCGGTCAGGACGGCGCGTCGGTGGCGCCGGGGCGGCACCTGCTGCAGGTGAGCACGCCGCACGGGCTGACGGGGATGTGGCTGGAGATCGGCGGCGACGCGGTCGTCGTGTGGCCCAGCGCGGGTCGCTCGGTGTGGGCCGACGGGGGGCGCAGCGCGGGCGGCGAGCGGGCCATGCGGGCGATGCTCACCGACGAGTTCGGCGGTCGCCAGGGCGACGTCCACGTCATCCAGTACCGCGGCCGGCGCCTCCCCATGGCGGCGACGTTCCCCGCGGACGGCGGCCCCCGGGCGGAGTGGGTCGCGTCGGCCGAGCCGAAGACCGGGACAGGCGGCGGCTCGGGAGGCGGCTCGGCGGCCGGCGGTTCGGGTTCGGGTACGGGCGGCGAGGCCGGGGGCGGCGGCGGCGGCGAGACCGGCGGCGGCGAGACCGGGGGCGGCGAGACCGGCGGCGGCGAGGCGCCCGCGAAGGTGCGGCGCTTCCGGATCGCGGCGACGTTCGGCTACCAGCTCGTCGAGCCGTTCAGCTACGCGATGCTCGGCATCGACTTCGGGGTCCGCGTCTGGGGCCCCCTGGAGGTCGGCGCGTTCGTCCGGCCGAGCTTCGGCGGCCCGGCGCAGCTCCCGGACGAGCTGACCGACACCCCGGTGCAGGGGCAGGTGTTCCTGATGCCGTTCGGGGTCTCGGCGGGCGTCCGCAAGGACGGCTGGCTGTCGCCGTGGGTCGCGGGCGGGCTGCAGTTCGCCTACAACGCCCACGGCCTCCGCGCGCAGCCGGCGCTGCTCGGCTTCATGGTCCAGGGCGGGCTCGACCTGAGCCCCGGCGACGGGCCGCTGATCATCCGCCTCGAAGGCGAGATCGGCCTCCTCGGGCTGCACTTCGCGGCGCGGATCCACGCGGGCGCCGGCGTCCGCTTCTGACGGCCAGCAGCGCCGCCCCGACCAGCAGCCAGAGCGCCCCGCCGCCGGCGCCCGACGCCAGGCTGGCGTCGCAGTCGCACCCGTAGGGACCTTCGCCGGGCTCGAGATCGGCGGGCGTGCCCTCGGGGGGGACGACGACGAAGCGGTTGGCGGGGCCCCAGGGGCCGGTCTCGCCGGTGGCGTCGGTGGCCTGCGCGCGGATCGTCCAGGCGCCCGCGGGCACGGTGACGTCGACGACGGTCGCGCCCTCGGGGTCGCCGTCGGGGATGCCCAGGCCGGTCGAGCTCCACAGCTCTTCGCCGTCCGCGTCGGACGCGATGGACAGCGCGTACGTGAGGGGGTCGTCCTCGGGGTCGGCGGCCGGGGCCCAGCGGACCTCGACGAGCTCGCCGTCCACGACCGACGCGTCGGCGGGGGCGACCACCCGGGGGCCGTCGGGGGCCTCGTCCACGGCGTCGACGACGAACGACCAGACCGTCCACGCCGACGCCCCGCCGCGGTCGTCGAGGGCGCGGGCGCGGGCGTGGACGACAGCGTTCTCGGGGAGCGCCTCGGCGGCCTCCACGGAGGCGGCGTCGACGTTCACGGGGACCGGCCCGAGGTCCTGCCGGGCGTCGCTCGCGAAGGCGGGATCGACGTCCAGGGAGAACTCGATCTCGAGGGGATCGCCGTCGGGGAAGTCGATCGCGGGCGACGCGACGGCGAGCTCGGGCAGGTCCGTCGCCACCTCGGCGCCGTCGGCGGGCGCGACGACGACCGGAGGCTCGGGGTTGGTGTTGAACGTGTCGACGGTGAACCCGACGACGTCGGACCAGGCGCTCGCGGCGCCCCGCTCGTCGTGGGCGCGCGCCTTCCAGCCGTAGGTCACGTCCTCTTCGAGGGCGACGTCCGCGACGGCCTGCCAGGTCCCGTCCGGCGCGAAGCCGAGCCCCGTCACGGGGAGGACGGAGGTGTCGTCGCTGAGCTCGATCTCGATCTCGAAGGCGTCCCCCTCGGGGTCGGTGCCGACCGCGACGACGAACACGGGGGCGGACGCCTCGAGGTCGTCCACGGGGGAGTCGGGCGACAGGGGGGTGGGCACGTCCGGGGGATCGTTGACGGTGCTGACGAAGAAGGGCGACGGCGCCGACCACGCGCTGTGGGCCTGCCCGTCGCCCGCGCGGGCCCGCCAGAAGAAGTCCTCGTCCTCGTCGAGGGAGCCGGCGTCCGCCGTGTCCCAGCCGGTCGTGCCGCTCCCCTCGGCGAGATCGTCGGCCGACGCGATCAAGGTCGTCAGGCCGGCGTCGGCGTAGACCTCGAAGTCGTAGGTGAGGGCGTCGCCGTCGGGATCGGTCGCGTTGGCGACGGTCAGGGTGGGCGTCGCGGTCGCGATCTCGTGGCCCCCCACGGGGTCGTCGGGGACCGGCACGGTGGGGCCGCCGAAGACCTGCGGGTCGGTCCCCGCGAGCCACTCGTCGAGGTTGCTGACGCCGTCCGCGTCGGGGTCGCCGAGGCTGTCGTCGACGGTCGGGTCGAGGCCGTGGTCGCTCTCCCAGGAGTCCGCCATGCCGTCCCCGTCGTCGTCCGCGAAGCTCGGCGTGACGGTCCACGTGAGCGTGTCCGCGCCGCCGTCGCCGTCGCCCACGATCGCCTCGAACGTCACCGAGCCTCCGAGCGCCTCGGACAGGCTGGGCAGCCACGAGAAGGTCGCCGTGGCCGCGTCGAAGAGGGCCGAGGCGGGGGCGGCGGAGGCGAGGAAGAACAGATCCGGGACGTCCGCGGCGACGTCGGTGGCGGTCAGCGTCGCGGTGTAGGTCGAGCCCTCGACGGCGCTCGCGGCGGGGCTCGCGGTGAACGCCGGGTCGGCGTTGGCCACGGGGACGGGGATCTCGAGGACGGCGGTCCCGCCGAAGGTGTCGGTCGCGGTGACGGTCAGCGTGTAGGCGCCGTCGTCGGGCCACGCGTGGGCGTAGGCCTCGAGGTCGTCGCCGGACGTGGGGGCGTCGCCGTCGCCCGGATCCCAGGTCAGGGTGACGGGGTCCCCGAGGACGTCCGCCGCCTCGACCTCGTGAGTGGCCGCGACGCCCTCCACGATCGGCGACGGCGACGACAGCAGCGCGATCGTCGGGCCCGGGTTCAGGACCTCGACATCGGCGCTGAACGACTCGCTGCCGCCGTCCCCGTCGGAGACCGTGACGGTGACGGTGTACGTCCCCGGGGTGGACCACGTGTGGCTCGCGGCGGTCAGGTCGACGCCGCTGTCCGTCGGGCCGCCGTCGCCCCAGTCCCAGGTCCACGTCAGCGGGTCCGCGGCGCCGGCGACGTCGCTCGCGGACCCCGCCCAGGCGCTCGCCTCCCCCGCGTCGGGCCCCCCGTCGCCGGTCACGGTCGCGATCACGGGGGCAACGTTGTTCACGACGACGGTGAGCTGGGTCGAGGCCGAGCCGCCGTCGTCGTCGGACGCCGTGACGGTGACGGTGTACGAGCCGTCGTCGGCGTAGGTGTGGCTCACGGACGCGCCGCTGCCGGCCGGCTCGCCGTCCCCGAAGTCCCAGCTGTAGGTCACGGGGTCGCTGGGGAAGTCGGTCGCCGACGCGGACAGCGCGACGCTCGACGCCTCGTCGATGGGGCCGTCCTGGGAGGTCGAGGTGAACGCGGGGGCGACGTTGGCGACGTTCAGGGTCCCGGAGGCCGTCGCCGTCCGCCCGCAGGCGTCGGTCACCTCGAGCCCGATCGTCACGGCGGTGGGGCCGTCGAGCCCCCCTGCGCTGAACGTCGGCGCGACCCCGACGTCGTCGTCGTAGGCGCCGTCGCCGTCGTAGTCCCACGCGTAGGTGATCGGGCCGAAGGTCCCCGCCGTGCTCGCCGAGCCGTCCAGCGCGACGGTCAGCCCCTCGTCGACGGCGTACGGTCCGCCGGCGTCGGCCGACGGCGCGTCGGTCTGGGTGGCGAGGAGGGCCTGGGCCAGCCAGAGGTGGGCGTCGGCGCTCCAGCCCGTGATGGTCGTGGGGGCCATGTCGAGGACGATGACGGCGCGGTCGCACCGCTCCACGGCGACGGTGGCGCCCCCGGTGTCGGCCGCGAACGTGACGGACCCGATGAGCGGGACGAGGCCCCCCTGCCCTTCGTCGGTGTAGGCGACGGCGGCGACCGACGCGAACGAGGGGTGGGCGGCGTCGGTGTCGGGGGAGGCGAAGTCGACGTCGCCGGCGACGGGGTCGGAGGTCGCGGTGAAGACGGGGTCGTAGCCGCCGGTGGAGAAGCGGCCGGAGATGCCGAAGGGCGGGGCGGTGGCGAAGGGGAGGACGACGACCTCGGTGCCGGCGTCGACGCCGTCGGCGAGGACGTCCCCGAGGGCGCCGGCGTCGTCCCACGCGAGGCCGCCGGACCAGACGAGGACGACGTCGTGGGCGGTCAGCGTCGCCAGCGCGGGCGTCGCGGTCCCCGGCGCCTCGGTCAGGTCGGCGGCGACGAAGAGCCCGGTCCCCTCCAGGGCGGCGGCGACGTCGGTCACGGCGGCGGGGACGTCGGCGCCGAGCAGGAGCACAGTCTCGGCGGCCGCGCGCGCCGGCGCGAGGCACGGCAGCACCAGCAGGGCGACGGCGAGGGTGCGCGGGATCACGGGGTGTAGGATAGATCGCCATGCGTCCCCTGATCCTGGCCCTGACGTGCACGTTCCTGCTCCTCCCCTCGCTCGCCTTCGGGCAGCAGGACAAGGTCTGGATCGACTGCTTCCACGGCGACGCCATCCCCTACGAGGGCCCGCTGGACGACTTCGTGGACGCGATGTACACGGCCGGCGCCAGCGAGGTCATGGTCACGACCGAGCTGCCGAGCAGCCTCACCGACGGGACGTGGCGGTTGCTGGTGATGTGCCACCCCCACATCCAGGTCGACGACAACCCCGACATCAACATCTACCTGTCCGGTTTCCTGGCTTCGGGGGGGCGGCTGGTGCTGCTCGGCGACAACAGCTCCGAGGCGCTCTTCGGCACGTACCTGCGCGAGATCCTCGACGCGCTGGCCAACGACCTGTCGCTGAACGAGGACGACGAGTGGGGAGGCTGCAGCACGGGCCACCCGGACGCGACGCCGGTCGCCGATCCGCTGACGGAGGGGCAGGGACCGTGGCACCTGGCCCGCGCCAACTCGGTCTCGGGCGGCGATCCGCTGCTGACCTACCAGGCGGCGGACGGCTCGACGAAGACGCTGGCAGCGGTGGAGCGGACCCCGGGTACGGGGGAGATCGTGCTGTTCGGCGACATCGAGGGCTTCGTCCTGAACTGCCGCGACGACAACCCCGGCAACGCGGCGTTCGAGTGGGCCGACGACCACCGGCCGCTGTGGATGAACCTCTTCGGCGCGGGCGGCGGGGCCGTCGACAGCGACAACGACGGCTACAACAGCGAGGAGGACTGCAACGACTCGGACCCGTTCATCTACCCGGGCGCCGAGGAGGTCTGCAACAACACGGTCGACGACGACTGCGACGGCCTCGTGGACGCCGACGACCCGGACTGCCAGGGCGGCGACGACGACGACGACGACGCCTGGGGCGACGACGACGACACGACCCCGTTCGAGGGCGGCGAGGGGGGCTGGGGCGGCGGCGACGCCGGCTGCTGCGGCGCCTCCAACCTCGCGGGCGCGCGGGTGGGCGCGGGGCTCTGTGGGCTGCTGCTGCTCGGCGCGGTGGCCGTCAGACGATCCGGAAGACCTCGTCGTCCTCGGGCCGGCCCTCGCCGGGGCTGAGGCTCCTCAGCTTCTCGACCCACGCGGCCAGCGAGGCGGGCGCCTCGACCCGGATCCAGGGTCCCCACCCGAGCACCCAGGTCCGGAACTCGCCCCCGGCGAAGACGTCGAACTCGATCGGGACCCAGCCGTCGGGCCCGGGCTCGCCGACCCGCTGGGTGGGGTGCCAGACGCGGTCCGCGACGAGCTCGGCGAAGGCCGGATGCACGGCCACGCGGGTCGGCTCGGGCTCGCCCCGATAGAGCCCCCAGGACGACTCGAACTCCTTCTCCGGGTCCCACAGGCCGAGGTGGGGCATGGAGAAGCGCGTGTTGCGGAGGGTGAGCCCCTCGATGCGGTTGAGCGCGAAGGTCCGGAAGGGGTCCCCCTCGCGGGCGATGCCGTCCTCGGGGGGCTCGCCGATGGCGCCGGTGATCGCGAGCTCCTGCTCGCCCAGCAGCAGCGTGTAGGGGCGGAGGACGTACTCCTTCGCGGGGCCCTTGCGGGGGTGGTAGCGGAGCTCGATGACGCGGCGCTCGACGAGGGCGCGGAGGACCTGGTCGAAGACGCGGCGGACGCGGCCGGGGAGCGGCTGCGGGGCGCGGGCGAGGACGAAGCGGCGGGCGAGGCTGCGGCGCTTCTTGTCGATGGCGTCCTCGTCGGCCTCGTCCTCCTCGCCGGTGACCTCGAAGAGGACCTGGTCGAGGAGATCGGCGACGCCGCCGGGGTCGAACGCGGCGAAGAACCGCTCGGCCATGGCGAGGGCCATCACCTCGTAGGGGGAGCCGCGGCGGCGGTCGCGGACGCCGACGGGGCGGACGCGGTACTCGCGGTGGCCGCGCTCGTCGATCTCGCGGATCTCGAAGCCCTCCTCCTCGTCCTGGATCGCGCGGAGGTAGCGCTTGACGGCGCGCTCGGTGACGCGGAGCCGGCGGGCCAGCGCGGCCTTGTCGTGCCAGCCCTCGCGGAGGAGGCGGGAGCAGGCCAGCGCCTGCTGGATGGGGGTGCGCTTGGGGTCGGTCACGGGCGGCCGAGCGTACCAGCCTGAGCGAGCTTCGCGATCCTACCCGGGACGAATTTCGTCCCGGCACTGATCAAATGTTGGGTGTGCCCGCCGCAACCCCCGCCCGGAGACCTCATGACCCCCGCCCCCAAGCTCCGCCCCTGGGATGTCCGCCACTCCCCGAGCTCCGAGCAGCGCCGTCGACGCCTCCTCGACGCGATGCTCGCCGCTCAGCCCGACCAGAGCCCCGCCGACCGGAGCGCGCACTCCAGGACGCGGGACTGGATGTCGACGGTGTCCATCCCCCCGCCCAGGTGACCGAGGCGTAGCGCTCCCGCCCCCCCCACCAGCGCTTCGACCTCATCGGCTGCCTGCGCGTCGAGGATCGCGTCGTCGGATTCGTCCGGCGGCGCGGTCCCGGACGCGGCGGCGAAGGCACCGGCAAGCACACGCGCGGGCGTCAGCCCGATCAGCTCGGCGCCCAGGACCCGGGCGCCCTCTTCCGCGGCTCTCCCCTCGATGGCCTGGAGCGCCTCCCAGGCCGAAGTCACGCGCACATCGAGCAGGTTGGTCGAGACCTGCACCCGCCCGGCGTAGCCCGGCATCGTCCACCCCACGGCGCGGACCGCGGGCAGGCGGTGGGGGCGGCCGGCCGGGCCGGCGGCGCGGATCGCGCGGGCGATCCGCTTCGCCAGAGCTTCGTCCCGGGAGTCCAGGGTGAAGTTCATCGCGACGAGGACGTCGCGGACGCCCAGCACGGTCGCCCCCGTGCGGGCCACGGACTCCGACCAGGCCTGGGGGCCCCGGTCGGGGCGGTCGTCGGGATCGCGCCAGCGGTCCCTCAGCGCCTCGTAGCCGCCGCGGCGGCAGCGGGGCAGCGCGCGGTACGGACGTCGGAGCGCGGAGCGCTCGTAGAAGTAGATCGGCAGATCCAGCTCGTCGGCCAGGCGCTCGCCCAGCGCCCGGACGGCGGCGACGCACGCGGCCTCGGAGTCGGCCGCGGGAAGGAGAGGGACGATGGGCACCACATCCGCCGCCCCCACCCGGAGGTGGGCCCCGGCGTGGCTGCGGAGGTCGATCCGGGCGATCGCCTCGGCGACCCCGGCGAAGAGGCCGGCGACGACGTCGGTCAGGTCCCCCGCGAGGGTGACGACGGTCCGGTGGGCGTCGGCGTTGGGGTCGACGTGGAGGACGGTCGCGCCCCCGGCCTCGAGGGCGGCGGCGATGGCGTCGATGGCGGCCCGGTCCCGACCCTCGGAGAAGTTCGGGACCGCCTCGACGAGCATCGGCGGGTCAGGCGCGCTCGACCGCGAGCGCGGTGACCGTCCCCTCGGGGGCGACGCTCAGGACGAGGGCGCGGCGGACGTCGGCGGAGACCGGGGCGCGGCGGGGGGCGACCCCGGCGAGCGAGGCGCGGGAAGCGTCGAGGCCGACCGTGGGGGCCAGCTGCCCGTCCTGCATCGCCTGCAGCGCGCCGACGAGGCCGAGCGGCCCGTGGGCGCCCTCGGTGAAGCCGACGACGCCGGTGTGGACGACGAGCCGGTCGCCGAGGCCGTCGCCGAAGACGGCGGTCAGGGCCGCGCCCTCGAGCTCGTCCAGCTCGGGGAGGCCGCTCCCCGTGGCGGCGACGAGGTCGACGTCGGCGGGGGCCCAACCGGCCTGGTCGAGGACGGCGCGGAGGAGGCGCTCGATGCCGGTGGGGTCGGGGAGCGGGCCGCGCTCGGCGACCGGGACGACGAGGCGCTCGTCGTACGCGACGAGGCGGGCGAGCGGGGTCGCGCCCCGAGCGGCCGCCGAGGCGGCCGTCTCGAGGACGAAGGCGGCGCCGCCGTCGCCGGGGACGAGGCCGGTGGCGGCAGCGTCGAAGGGGCGCGCGGCGGAGGCGGGATCGAGGCCGGGGCTGGCGAGCTGGCCGCGGCCGCGGTGGGCGAGGCAGAGCCCCTCCATGGTCCCCGGGCCGGAGCCGCCGGTCACGAACTGGTCGGCGAGGCCGAGGCGGAGGCCGTCCCACGCGCGGCCGATCGCCTGGAGGCCGACCGACGCGTGCCCGAGGAACGTGTTGGCGGGGCCGCGGGCGTTCGCCTGGATGGCGGCGTGGGCGGTCGGCATGTTGTTCATCAGCTTCAGGAAGTCGAAGCCGGTGAAGCCCTTCATGCCTTGGTCGATGCGGGCGTCGTCGATGACGTAGTCCCCCCCCGCGGCGGCCTCGACCGACCCCATGAAGTGGGTCAGCTTGAGGTGCTTCTGCATGGCGGGGAAGTTGGTGTAGGTGCCGAGGTAGACGCCGCGCCGGTCGGCGGTCGCGTCGGGGTCGGAGGCCGGGTCGTCGAGCCCGGCGGCGGCCAGCGCGCGTCCGACGGCCCCGACCGCGAGGAACGTGTGGTCCGTCATCGTCCCCGGGCGGAGGCCGCGGCCGCCGGGGAGGCCGCGGAGCTCCCTCTGGGTGAACGCGACGGGGGCCCCGTAGCCGGGCGGGAGCCCCTCGTGGTGGCGCCCCTCGAAGGGTCGGACGGCGGACTCGCCGGCCAGCCACGCGGCCCGGAAGGCGGCCTCGTCGCCGGCGCCGGTGACGGCCCCGAAGGCGGTGATCAGCGCGTCGGTCACGGCGCCCCTCCCAGCACGACGGAGACGTTTTGACCGCCGAAGCCGAAGCTGTTGCACATCGCCGTCGCGACGGCCGCCTCGCGCGCGGTGTTCGGCACGTAGTCGAGGTCGCACTCCGGATCGGGCGTGTGCTGGTTGATCGTCGGGGTGATGACGCCCTTGCGGATCGTCTGGAGGCAGACGATCGCCTCGGTGGTCCCGGCGGCGTGGATGAGGTGGCCGAACATCGACTTCGAGGAGGAAACCGGGAGGCTCCGGGCGTGGTCGCCGAACGCCGCCTTGACCGCCCGGGTCTCCGCCGCATCGTTGAGCTTGGTCGACGTGCCGTGGGCGTTGACGTAGTCGACGTCGGCCGGGGCGCGGCCCGCGTCGGCGAGCGCGCGGCGCATCGCTTCGCCCATGCCGCGGCCGGTGGGCTCGGGGTCGGTGAGGCGGTAGGAGTCCGTCGCGATGCCGACCCCGAGGACCTCGCCGTAGATCGTCGCCCCGCGGGCGCGGGCGTGCTCCAGCTCCTCGAGGACGAGGAGCGAGGCCCCCTCGGCCATGATGAAGCCGTCCCGGTCGGCGTCGAAAGGGCGGGAGGCGCCGGCGGGGTCGTCGTTGCGGGAGGTCAGCGCGGACAGCATCGCGAAGCCCGGCATCATCGACCGCGTGACGGGGGTGCAGACGCCGCCGCAGAGCATGACGTCGGCGCGGTTCAGGCGGAGCGCGGCGACGGCGTCGAGGATGGCGTGGGAGCCCGACGCGCAGGCCGACGCGGCGGTGGCGACCCGGTTGGCGCCCATCATGAAGCCGAGGGCGGGGGCGGCGTTGTCGACGAACCAGTCGTCGAGGATGCGGCAGCGCTCGGGGTCCTCGGCCGCCTCGGCGCGGAACTCCGGCATGGGCCGGCGGGTGTCGCCGTCCGGGGGGCCCCAGGCGCGGAGGGTGACGGGACCGAGGGCCTCCATCGCGGTGGAGCCGACGCCGACGGCGAGGTGGACGCCGCGGCGGTCGCGGACGGCCTCGTCGTCGGTGGCCTCGATCCCGGCGGCCGCGAGGGCGCGGGCGGCGGCGGCGGTGGCGAACCGCATGGCGCGGGGGGTCGCGTCGTAGGGGCCGACACGGTCCGGTCCCTCGACGGGATAGCGGACCTCGGCGGCCACCTGGCACTTGATGCCGGAGGGGTCGAACTGGGTGATGCGGCCGACGGCGGAGCGGCCTTCGCAGAGCTGGGCGAACAGCTCGTCGACGTCGTCGGCGTGGGGGGTGACGGTCCCCATGCCGGTCACCACGACTCGGCGTCCCATGGGCTCTCCTTGCAGCGAATGTGGGCGCGGCGCCGGACTGTACAGCCGGGGGGGGCGTCTGTACAGTCGCGCCGCCCGCGCACGCGCGGGGTCTGGAGCAGCCATGAAGCTGGAAGGCAAGGTCGCCCTCATCACGGGCGGGACCCGGGGGATCGGGTTGGAGATCGCGCACCGCCTCGCGGACGAGGGCGCGGACCTGATCCTGGTGTTCAAGAAGGACCAGGCGAACGCGGACGCCGCGCGGGCGGCGTTGGAGGCGAAGGGGCGCCGGGTGCAGCTGATCTCGGCGGACCTGCGGAAGGAGGCCGGGGTCGCGTCGGTGTTCGAGGAGGTGGCGTCGGGCCTGGACCGGATCGACATCCTCGTCCTCAACGCCGCCTTCGGGACGATGGGGGAGGTCCTCCGCGTCGGCCAGGCGGCGTGGCGGGCGACCTACGACACGAACGTGCTCTCGCCGATGCTGACGGCCCGGGGCGCGCTGCCGTGGCTGAAGCGGGCCGGCGGGGTGATCGTGGGGACGTCGACGCTGGGGGCGCACACCGCGTACCCGACGTACGTCGCCATCGGCAGCTCGCGGGCGGCGTTCGAGACCCTCCTGAAGTACCTCGCCTTCGAGTGGGCCCAGTACGGCATCCGCGCCAACGCGGTGGCGGCGGGGCCCGTGGAGACCCGCGCCATCGAGTGGTTCCGGCACCCCGAAGCGGTCCGGATCTTCACCGCGAAGAAGGGGCTGGCCGGCCGGATGGGGCTGCCGGGGGACATCGCGGAGGTGGCGGCGTTCCTGTGCACCGACGACAGCCGGTGGATCTGGGGCCAGACGATCATCGCCGAGGGCGGGATCCTGTGCGGCGTCGACTACGACGAGTGGATGGAGGAGAACGTGGACCGGGCGGAGTTCGGCGGGGCGTCCGCCGAGGCGGAGGCGTCGGCATGAGGTTCGAAGGACAGGTCGCCCTGGTGACGGGCGGGAGCCGCGGGATCGGCGCGGCGGTGGCGCGGCAGCTGGCGTCGGAAGGGGCCGACGTGGCCGTGGCGTTCCACGAGCGGGACGACCTCGCGGCGGCCGTCGTGGCCGACATCGAGGCGATGGGGCGCAAGGCGGTGGCGCTGCAGGCGGATCTGGCCGACCGGCGCGGCGCCAAGGGACTCCTGGCGGCGTTCTCGGAGCACTTCGACCGGCTCGACGTCCTCGTCCCCGCGGCGGGGCACGCCGAGATCCGGCCGCTGGAGGAGATGACCGCCGAGCTGTGGCAGGCGTCGTTCTCCATCCACCTCGACGCCGTGCTGACCACCTGCCAGGCGGCGCACCCGCTCCTGAAGGCGTTCGGGGGCCGCGTCGTGCTCCTGTCGACGGTCGGGGCGACGGCGGCGTTCACCGGGTTCGCGGCCGTGGGCGCGGCCAAGGCGGGGCTGGAGTCGCTCAAGCGGTACATGGCGAGCGAGTGGATCGCCGACGGCATCCGGGTCAACGCCGTGGCCTGCGGGACCGTGGACACCGGGATCCTCGAGCGGTGGGCGATCGGGGACCGGGTGCGGCGGTTCCTCGAGCGGAAGACCGT
>CAYFOA010000066.1:0-17594 GCA_964344575.1 uncultured Rickettsiales bacterium
GCGGGGCGGCGTGGCTGGGGCCGGACGGGGACGGGCCGCTGCAGGCGACGTCGGCGGACGGGAGCTGGGGGCTGACCGCCGCGTCCTTCGCGCCGGACGGGGGCGGCGGTGCGTGGCGACTCCAGGCAGTCGAGCTGATCGGCGAGCGGGGAACCTGGGAGGTCGGTGAGGCGACGGTGCGGCGGCGGCCGCGAGGCGGGGGTGGCGCGGCCGACGAAGGGCAATCCTCCGTTCCAGACACCACCGAATCCACCGTGATTGCAGGGGGTTCGACGGGCGTAATACGCAATCCGCCGATCCAGACACCCTGGGCGTGGGGGGTGGGGCGGCTTTGGAGGGGGCGGGGGGAGTCGGCTCGGGCCGGGTTGGTCGTGCACCGGCGGCTCGCGCTGGCGGCGGGGGTGCCGCTCCTCGCGGCGGTCGGGTGGCTCGTGGGGTGGACCGTGGCGCCGCGGCGGCGGCGGGGGTGGGCGCCGATCGGGCTGGCCGGGCTCGCCGTCGGGCTGTTCGTGGTGGCGAGGTTCGCCGACCGCGCCGTGGCGGACGGGGTCCTTCCGGGGGCGGTCGGGGGGTGGCTGCCGATCGCGCCCGCGCTCGTCGCCCTCGCCGGGGTCGCGGCGCTGCCTCAGCGGAGGTTTCGGTTTCTCAGGCAAACCGAAACGGCTCCTGAGGCACCTCAGCGGAGGTTTCGGTTTGCCTCAGAAACCGAAAGGCCTTCTGAGGCGACGGACACAGCTCCGAGGCGGCGCGCCGCGCCGGGGTGGGCGGCTCGGCCGGGGGCGCGGCTCGTGGCGGAGGCGGCGACGGGGACGGTGGTCCTCGGCGTCGCCCTGGGGGGGGTGATCCTCACCGTGTCGACGGCCGACCGGGGCGCGGCGGCGGCGCTCGGCGGGGTCGAGGTGGCGACGCTGGTGGGGCCGCTCGCGGTGGCGGTCGCCGTCGCGAGCGCGCTGGCGCGGGCGCGGGACGACGGCCGGTGGGACGCATGGGCGGCGATGGGCGTCTCGCCCGCCCGCCAGCTCGCGCCTCTGCTCGCGGTCGCCCTCGCCGGCGCCGCCGCCCAGTCGGCGCTCCCTCCGCCGGCGACGCTCTCTCCGACGATGGCGGCCATCGCCGCGCCCGCGCCGAGGGCGGGGCCCGGCGCCCGCCCGGGGTCCGCGTCGTCCGCGTCGCCCGCCGACCGCTGGGCGACGCCCGATCTGACCCGCTGGCAGGTCCGCCCCGCGGCGCTGACGACCGCCGCGCTCCGCGACCGCGCCACCGCCCCGCCGCCCCCCGGGATCCGGCGCGGGGTCGATCGGAGCGAGCTCGTCCGCCGGCGCGGCCTGGTCCTCGGCTGGCCCGTCGCCGTCGCCCTCGGGATCGCCGCCGGCCTCGTCTCGGCCCGCCGCCGCCGCACGACGGATCACCCCGTCGCCCGGGCGGCGCTCCTCGCCGCGGCCGCGTCGGTCGTCTGGCTGCTGGGGGTCCTCGTCGCCGCGGCCGCCTACGCGTCCGTGGGCACGTAGTGGTCGATCTTCGCCATCGGCAGGAAGATCCGCCCGTACGGCGCCTCCACCGCCCTCCCCTTGGCGTCGAAGAGCGCGCTGATGGTGACGTCCAGGCCGCCGTCGCGGTGCTCGATCGTCCCGTGCACTTCCGTGACGGGGCGGGCGAGGTCGCGGTCGCGACCCTTGAACAGGGCGGTCTTCAGGAAGATCTGGGCGGTCATCGCGGCTTGCTGCCTCGGTGGATGGTGACTTCTTCGATGACTACGTCCTCGATCGGCTTCTCGCCATCGACGGGGACGCGGGCGATGTCCTTCACGAGCGACAGCGGCTCGCACACGCCGAACACGTTGTGGACGTCGTCCAGGTGGGGGGTCGCCACCTCGGTGACGAAGAACTGCGAGCCGTTGTGACCCTTCGACCCCTTCGCCATCGAGATCGCGCCGGCGACGTGCCGCAGGTCGGGGTGGAACTCGTCCTCGAGGACGTAGCCCGTCCCCCCCGTCCCGTCCCCGCTGGGGTCGCCGCCCTGGATCATGAACTCGGGGATGACGCGGTGGAAGATCGTCCCCGGGTACAGCGGGTGGAGCACCTTCTTGCCGTCCCCGGGCCGCTCCCACTCCTTCGTCGACTCCACCAGCTGCACGAAGTTCGACACCGTCCCCGGGGCGCGGGCGGGCTGCAGCTCGCACAGCAGGTCCCCCATCGTCGTGTCGATCTTCGTCCACAGCTCCTGGGTGGGGTCGAGGTCCGCGGCGTCGGCCATCCGGTAGTTCGCGAGGTCCCGCTCCAGGTCCGCGATCCGGACCCGCAGCCGGTCGTTCTCGGTCTGCGTCTGCTCCAGCTCCGCCCGGAGCCCGACGAGCTGGGCCTCCGTGTCGTTGAGCTGCTCCTTGAGCTCGGCCGTGCAGCCGGACAGGACGAGCAGAAGCGGGAGCAGGAGCCTCATCGGCGGGCGATTGTAGTCACTCCGATCCCCGCTCGCAGGCGGACCGCCGGATCCGGCGCCGTCCGCCACGCCTCCCACACGCTTTCCCCCCCGCCGCGGGCGAGGAACACGTCCCGATCGGTCTCCTTCCGGGGCAGCGGGGGCGTCGCTCCGGGGACCTCGAACCCGCGTACGTCGACCAATCCGGCGGCCGCCAGGAGCTGCTCCAGCGACGCCCCCAGCCACGCCTCCCCGAGGACGTCCAGCACCTCCCCCGCCGGCCCCGCCGGACGCGTCGGCTCGATCGCGACCACGACCTTCGCGATCGACGCCATCTGCTGCAGCGCCCGCACCGGGTCCCGGACGTGGCCGAGCAGCCTCCGGCAGACCGCCGCGTCGTAGCCGCCGCGGAGCTCCGACAGGTCCTCGACGTCGGCCACCTCGAACCGCCCCGGACCGGCCGCCCGAGCAGCGGCGATCTGCGCGGGATCCAGGTCGAACCCGTGGACGACGGCCCCCTCGGCGGCGAGGGCGCGCGACAGCTCCCCCCGGCCGCAGCCGAGGTCGGCGACGAGGCATCCCGGCCGCAGCCCCAGCGAGGTCAGCATCCTTCGCGAGCCTTGGGGCCGCTGGACGCGGCCTTCTTCGCGCCTTGCGAGTCCGTGACGGACGAGCCCTAGAAGGCCCAGCCGGCGCTCAGGCGGAAGGTGTGCGCCTGCTCGCGGATCGACCCGCGCTGGTTCTCGCCCACCTCGTTCGGGTAGGCCAGCCCCAGGCTGCGCGTGGTCAGGTCGTAGGTCGCGTCCACCAGCAGCCCCTTGAACGGGAACAGGCTGACGCCGACGGCGAGGTTGTGGTTCGTCACCCCCGGCACCGCAAAGGAGGCCTCGCCGAGCGTGCCGCCGCCGGCCGGGGTGATGTTGTAGTCGAGGTGGGGCTGGACCATCGGGACGATCGTGTAGCGGACGCCCAGTCCGAGGCGGAGGCTGTGCAGCCCCACCGTCTCGAACCGCGGCTCGCGCTCCTCGGTGGTCGGGTCGTAGAGCCGCCGGAAGATGACGACGTCCTGGAACGAGTAGCCCACGCGGGCGATCAGATCGAGCGGCCCCTGGTTCCGGAGCAGCGCGAAGCGGGCCTGCGCGTCGACCGTGAGGAAGCTCATCCCGTCGCAGAAGTTGGTCGCGCAGTGGGAGTCGCCGTCGCCGCTGCTCGCCGCGAAGTTCGTCGTGTAGGACAGCCGCGAGTACTTCACCGCGGGGCCGATCGAGACCCACCCCCCGATGGCGTCGCCGCCGGGGAAGAACTCGCCGCCGATCTGGAGCGACCCCGGCACGGGCATCGGCCCCTCGCCCTCGGCGCCCCGGATCTCGACCTTGAGGAAGTCGAAGTCGTCGAGGTTCGCGTCGGGCGGGGCGTCGCACGGGGACGTGTCGCCCACGCACGGCGTCGAGTCGTAGAGGTACGCGCCCGGCGTCCACCCCACGTAGGCCTGGCCCCAGCGCCGCTGCATCCGGTCGCCGTCCGCCGGCGCGACCGCCTTCGCCTTCGGCTTCTTCGTCTTCGTCTTCGTCTTGCCCGGGGCGATCGCGACCGCCTCGCCGACCTGGACCTTCGCGAACCCGGCGATGTCGCCCTCGGGTCGCGTGGCCGTCACCTGGACGCTGTTCTTGCCGGTGTCGGGCGGGATCGTCAGCGTCGCCGTGAACGTCCCGTCGCCGTTGTCCGTCTTGCCCGCGATCGTCCCCGTGTCGGTGATGAGGATGACGTTCGTCCCCGGGACCAGGATCCCGGCCGCGTCGACGACCTTGACGAGCACGTTCACCGAGCCGCCGGTCTCCGCCACCGAGGACGGGATGGTGCTCACCTGGATGCCGGCCGCCGCCCCCGCGGGGCCGACGCTGCCGCTGTCGGAGCCGACCGTGGTGGGGGTCGAGTCGCCGCCGGTGCCCCACAGGCCGCCGCCCCCGCCGCTGATCGGCTCGGCCGCCGCCACCGGCTCGGGCTCGGGGGTGGTCCCGAGGTCGACCGTCGCCCGCAGCTTCCGCCACTTCGCCAGCGTCCGGCCCTGGCGCTGGCCGCCGCTGACCGGGAACTCGAACTTCTTCATCGGCTCGGCCGACTGCCAGATCGGCGCCGTGTAGCGGGCGTCGCCGCTGATGAACTCGACCGCGCCGAGCCCCGCCAGCTGCCCCGCGGAGTAGACGACCGTCCCGATGCCGCGCGCGTCGGTCTGGACCGAGCCCGTCACCGAGCCGCCGCCCGACTTGACGGCGACGTTCACCGCCACGTCGGCGACCGGGTTGCCGTACCGGTCGAGGGACAGGACCGTGATCGGGATCTTCTGACCGGTCATCACCCAGTCGTTGAGCGGCAGCGCCACGAGCTGCCGGACGGCCTGCCGGTTCCCCCGCACCGACGCGATCGCCTGCACCGTCTTCTTGACGTTCCACGTGACCGGGACGTCCGCGGTGAACGTCGACTTGCCGAGCGACTTCGGGTTCTTCAGCGGCCCCTCGGCGGTCCGGAACTCCACCGTGTTCTTGCCCTTCGCGGGGTTGCCGTTCTCGTCGATCAGCCGCGCCGTCAGCGTGCTCTTCTTGTCGTTGGGCGTGATCTGGGACGGGTCGGCGGTCAGCGCGATCGCCGTCGGAGGCGCCGGCTCCAGGCCGATCTCGACCGAGTCCGTGCTCGCCGCCTCGTGCCCCTTGATCGACGCCGTGATCGTCGCCGTCCCCGCCGCGTCCGCCCAGGGGGCCGTGTACGTCGCCTCGTAGAGGCCGTTGCCCACGAACCGAGCGGCGCCGACCTGACCCTGGGACGCGCTCAGGACGACGTCCTGCCCATCGGCGGGGCGGCCCTTGGCGTCGACCACGAACACGCGGATCCGGGCCTGCTTCTTGCCGTCCGCGGGCAAGAAGACGGGCACGCCGCCGATGCCGATGCGGCTGAAGGGCGGGGGCTGGAGGTCGATCTGCTGCGTGCTCTTGGACCCCGTCGCCTGGATCAGCTCGACCTGGGCGAAGCGCACGCCCGGGGGCACGAGGATGGGCACGTTGGCCCGCCCCGAGGCGTCCGAGACGACCGGCGGGAAGGTGCGGTCGCCGATCGTGAAGATCAGCGTCACGCCGGCCGCGCGCGCGTCCACCGGGTAGTTGATGTTGCCCACCAGGGGGATGCGGAAGAAGCCGAACACGTTGCCCGGGTCGTTGGCGTCCCAGACGGAGATGACGGCGACCTGGGGGAACGGCTGCGAGGGCGGGACGTACAGCGCCGAGTAGGTGCCGCCGCCGGCCGCGCTGATGGCCTGGACCTGGCCGACGTTGGCCGTCGCGCGGAGGTCGAGGCCGTCCATCGGGGAGCCGTTCTCGTCGGTCACCGTGAACGCGATCGACGACGACGGATCCTGCGCGAGGATGAGCTCGGCGGGGTTCGCGTTGAAGGCGATGCGGGCGCGGCTGCGGGGGACGATGTCGATGGGGAACGAGGCGGAGATCTCGCTGCCCGACTCGAGCCGCGCGCGGAACCGCAGCTCGGCGGCGGTGACCGCCCGGTCGGGGGTCACGAAGCCGCAGGAGTACAGGCCCGGCCCGACCGCCGGGCAGTCCTGGTCGATCCGCCCCGCCGACGACGACGTCCCGCGGAACCGCACGCCCTTCGCGAGGCCGCCGTTCTCGTCCGTCACCAGGACCGTCAGCGAGATCTTCTTGCCGTCGGCCGCGATCTCGCCGGGCGGGACCAGGTGGATGGACGAGGCGGAGCCGAGCGTCAGCGTGGGGACCTCCTGCGCGCCCGCGGGGAGCACCGGGAGCACCAGGAGGACGAGCGCGACGAGGACGAACGAGCGTCGGAACATAGGGAACCTCAATGGGCGGAATCCAAGTCCGCGCATCGTAGGCCGCGGCCCCCTAGAAGGAAAGAAGCTCGACGAGACCTTTGCGAATGTCTGACACCTGTGGAGTGACGACCTTCTCCAGCTCCTTGTGCGACGGGATGGGGACGTCCGCCGAGGCCAGCCGCCGCACCGGGGCGTCCAGCCACTCGAACAGCTCGTCCGCCGCCCACGCCGCGATCTCCGCCCCGAAGCCGCACGTGCGGCGCGCCTCGTGGACGATGAGCAGGCGCGACGTCTTGCGGATCGACGCCGCGATGGTCTCCCTGTCCCAGGGCACAACGCTCCTCAGGTCGATGACCTCGACGTCCGCGCCCGCCTCCTCGACGGCCTGCGTGCACCGCTCCACGCCGATGCCCCACGTCACGATCGTCGCCAGCGCCCCCTCGCGCACCACGCGCGCCTGCCCCAGGGGGACGACGTGGTCGCGCGCCGGGAGCGGCCCCTTGAGGCGGCGGTAGAAGTACTTCTGCTCGCAGAAGATCACCGGGTCGGGGTCGTCCATCGCCGCCGCCAGGAGCCCGTAGGCGTCCTCCACCGACGACGGCACGACGACCTTGAGTCCGGCCGCGTGGGCGAACCACGCCTCGGGGTTGAGCGAGTGGAACGGCCCCGCCCCGACGCCGCCCCCCGCGGGCAGCCGGAGGACCATGGGGACGCCCGTCCCGATGCGGTACCGGAACGTCCCCGCGTTGTTGACGAGCTCGTTGAAGCAGGACGCCACGAAGTCGCTGAACTGCATCTCCCCGACGGGGCGGAGGCCGCGGATGGCGAGGCCGATGCAGGCGCCGACGATGGCTCCCTCGGCGATGGGGGCGTCGATGACGCGTTCGTCGCCGAACTCCGCGAGCATCCCCTCGGTGATGCGGAAGGCGCCCCCCATGCCGCCGATGTCCTCGCCGATGAGGATCGTGCGGGGGTCGGTCCGCATGCGGTGGCGGAGGCAGGAGCGGAGGGCCTCGAGGTAGGTGACGGTGGCGCCGGGCTCGGGGATCTCCACGGCGGCGTCGGGGTCGTGCGTCTCGGCCGCAGACGCGTGGGCGAGGCGGGCGACGGTGTCCGCGTCCGGCGCGATCGTTGCCGTCGAGCCGTTGTCGGGGCGGGCGTCCGCGTCGTCCCCGTCCTCGGCGAAGACCCCCGCCAGCCCGCTCGCGCGCGGCGGATCCGCCTGCTCTCGCGCCCGGTCCACGGCGGCGAGCACGTTCGCGGCGATCGACTCCTTCAGCCCGCCGACGTCGAGGTCGGGGAGCTTGCCCGACTGCTCCACCCACGCCACGAAGCGGTCGACGGGATCCCGGTCCGCCCACTCCTCGAGCATCCCGTCGGGGACGTAGTGCTGGTTGTCGTGCTCGGCGTGGCCGCGCATCCGCATGGTCACCGACTCGATGAGCGTCGGCCCCTCGCCGCGCCGCGCCCGCTCCACCGCCACGCGCGACGCCTCGTAGACCGCCGGCAAATCCGTGCCGTCGACCCGTACCCCCGGCATGCCGTACGCCGCGCCCCGATCCGCGAGGGTCTCGCAGGCGAACTGCAGCTCGTTCGGCGTGCCGTAGGCCCACTGGTTGTTCTCGATGACGGTGACGACGGGCAGGCGATGGACGCCGATGAAGTTGAGCGCCTCGTGGAAGATCCCGAGGGACGTCCCCCCGTCGCCGATGTACGCCATCGTCACGCCGTCGCGGCGCAGGTACCGCTCCGCCCAGGCGATGCCGCCGGCGACGACGTTCATCGAACCCAGGGGCGAGATCATCCCGATGACGTTCGTCCCCGGGCGCCCCATGTGGAGCCCCGTGTCGCGCCCCCGCGTGTGCGCGGCGTCCTTGAGGAACGCCTGCAGGAAGATGTCGTACGGCGCGTGCCCCCGGACGAGGTGGGCGCCGAGGCTCCGGTGCATCGGGACGAGCACGTCGTCGGGCGCCAGCGCGGCCGCCGTCGCGACCGAGGCGGCCTCGTTCCCCCACGCGCTGAAGAACTTCGGCTGGATGCCCTGCCGGACGTTCTTGATGCACCGCTCCTCGATGGCCCGGGCGGTGAGCACGTGCCGCAGCAGGTGCTCCACGAACGCGGGGTCGTCCAGCGAACCGGGCGTCTGCGCGGGGTGGGGGGCGGCGGTCATGGACGGCGCACTATGACGGCCCGATTCGTGACCTTCAACCGCGTCACGGCGCGTCTCTCTATGATTGACACCGCAGGCGCGGTCTCTATCTTTGGGCGGTTCGCGAGGTAAGCAGATGATGATGCGGCTCCGACTCCTGTTGTTCTTCCTCCTCGCCGTCCCCCTGGCGGCGGCGCCCGCGTGGGCGCAGGACGAGGACGAAGACGACGACTGGCTCGACGACTTCCCCGACGACGACGACGACGACGAGGAAGAGGAAGAAGAAGACCCCAACATCAAGCGCGAGGACGAGGACGACGTCGAGAACTGGTCCTTCGAGGGCGAAGAGGTCAAGAAGGAAGAGGAGAAGGTCGAGGAGAAGAAGGTAGGCCGTGACGTCGAGCCCGAGCCGAAGCGCTACGGCAACTCCGGCAACTGGTACGAGGTCACCGCCGAGTGCGCCGACTGCGCCAACCTGCTGGGGCAGGAGCTCGGGATCGAAGACGAGATGGTCATGCGCCAGTTCTTCGACTTCGTGCAGGTCGCGTCGGACCGCAAGTCGGCCAAGTTCGTCTACCCGTCCATCGGCGAGAACCGCCCCATGGGCGTCTCCGACAAGAGCAAGCGGATCATCCTGTGGATGTACGTCATCGACACCGGCACCCGCCTGACGGACACGTACGCGACCCTGTGGGACATGCGCGTCAAGGCCGACGGCGGCCTGCTGTACGGCCGCAAGTACGAGGTCCAGGCCTGGACCGACGACGCGTACACGGACTGGGACAAGGGCTACAAGGCCGACACGAAGTTCATCAGCAGCAGCAAGCTGCTGAGCTACACCGACCTCGGCCCGGTCAAGGGCCTGACGACGTCCAACGCCCGCTTCCAGGTCGGCGACTCCGCCCGCATCAACTTCGTCGGCATGGCCGCGTTCGTCCGCAGCGACGTCGACCAGGGCGCCATCCAGGCCGACCAGCAGCGCCTCCAGGAGGAGGCCGAGCGCGAGGCGAAGCGGATCCGCGACCAGAAGGAGTTCTACGCGCGGGGGACGTCGCTGCTCGACGACAAGGAGTACGAGGACGCGCTGAGCGCCTTCCTGAAGTCGCAGGAGCTGGGCAACGAGACCCTCGACCTGCACTACAACCTCGGCTTCACGTACTACATGCTCAAGGACTACGACCGGGCCAAGAAGAACTACCGGCTGGTCCTCGACGCGGACCCGCGGGACACGGACGTCCGCTACAACCTGGCCCGCATCTACGAGAAGGAGAAGGACTGGGACGCGGCGATCCGCGAGTACCAGGCCATCCTCAAGTTCGACCCCGACGACTCGGGCACGCGCGACCGGCTGGAGCTGCTGAAGCAGGCGCGCGAGATGGTCCAATAGCGGCGACCCTCGAGCTCCGCGGCCTCACCAAGCGATTCGGCGGCCTGACCGCGCTGGATCACGTCGATCTGCACGTCGAGCCGGGGACGATAGTCTCCATCATCGGCCCCAACGGGTCCGGCAAGACGACCTTCTTCAACTGCATCAGCGGGCTGTACAAGCCGACCGAGGGGGCGGTGATCTTCGGCGGGCGGGACCTCGTGGGGCTGCGGCCGGACCAGGTCGTGGCGGCGGGGATCGCGCGGACGTTCCAGACGATCCGGCTCTTCCCGGAGATGACGGTGCTGGAGAACGTCCTCGTCGGGATGCACACCCAGACGCAGGAGGGGTGGCTGACGGCGGCGCTCCGGACGGCGAAGTTCACCTCCGAGGAGGAGCGGGCGGCGGCGCAGGGGCGGGACCTGCTGGGGTTCTTCGGGGACGACCTCCTGCCCCGGGAGCACGACCTCGCGCGGAACCTGTCGTACGCGAACCAGCGCCGGCTGGAGATCGTCCGCGCGATGGCGACCGGCGCGCAGGTGCTGCTCCTGGACGAGCCCGCGGCGGGGATGAACCCGAAGGAGACGGCCGGGCTGATGGCCGACATCGTCCGGCTGAAGGAGCTCGGACGGACGGTCCTGCTCATCGAGCACGACATGGTGGTGATCGCGACGATCAGCGACCACGTCATCGCTCTGGACCACGGCGTGAAGATCGCCGAGGGGTCGTTCGAGGCGGTCCGGAACAACCCCCAGGTGCTCGAGGCGTACCTCGGGCGGGGGGCGGCCGGGACCGCCGGGGACAACGTCGTCCGTGACTGAGCCGCTGCTCGCGCTGACGGGGGTGGAGGCCGCCTACGGGCCGGTGCCGGTGCTGCACGGGATCGACATCGAGGTCGGCGCCGACGAGGTCGTCTGCCTGCTGGGCGGGAACGCGGCGGGGAAGACGACGACGATGAAGACGGTCATCGGGGTGGTCCCCACGTCGGGGGGGACGATTCGGTTCGACGGGACGACGATCTCGGGGATGGCGCCGCCGGACATCGTGGGTCGGGGCATCGCGATCGTCCCCGAGGGGCGGCGGATCTTCCCGCGGCTGACGGTGCAGGAGAACCTCGACCTCGGGGCCTACGACCGGACGGACGGCAAGAGCGCGATCGCGGCCGACCTGGAGCGGATCTTCGGGCTGTTCCCCCGGCTCGCCGAGCGGCGCGCGCAGCTCGGGGGGACGCTCAGCGGCGGGGAGCAGCAGATGCTCGCGATCGGGCGGGCGCTGATGGCCCGGCCCCGGCTGCTCCTGATGGACGAGCCGTCGATGGGGCTGGCGCCCGCGCTGGTGGACCAGGTGTTCGAGATCATCGCGGACATCCACAGCCGGGGGACGGCGATCTTCCTCGTCGAGCAGAACGCGCGGATGGCGCTGGAGGTGGCGTCGCGGGGGTACGTGCTCCAGCAGGGGCGGATCGTTGCGGAGGGGACGAGCGACGAGCTGCTCGCGTCGGACGCGATCGCGGAGGCGTACCTGGGGGGTCACTGACGGGGGCCCCTGATCGCCCGCGCGGCGATCCTGCGCGACGGTGGTACAGTCCGCGCCGATGAAGTACGTCGCCTCGATGATCGCCCTCGGCTGCGTCCTCGCGGGGTGCGGCTACACGCCGTCCGACCTGGAGGAGAACCTCCCCCAGATCGAGGACGCCGACGCGGACCGGGACTTCGTGGTGTTCGGCCCGTCCGAGCTCCGCAAGTCCGACGGCGACAACAACACGATCTGCACGGTCGAGCAGGACGTCCTCGGCTGGGTCGAGACCGAGGAGGAGGTCACGATCGCGGGCTGCCAGGGCTGCGGCGAGGTGTACACGCTCGCGCTGACGACCACGGACGGCAGCAACTGCCACTCCGTCGGCGGGATCCCGACGGTCGCGCTGCTCCCCTACGAGCTGCTCGAGGTCGCCGATCCGGCCTACTACGAGGGGACCCAGGACTGGGTGCCGACCGGGGCCACGGGGACGGCCGTGTTCTTCGCCGCGACGAACTGGATCCCGACCGCGGGCCAGCAGACCGACTACGAGCCGCGGGCGCTGCTCTTCGAGAAGGAGGAGTACAGCGGCCTCGACTACGAGCGGGAGTTCTTCCTCTTCTCGCGGTACCGCTACGGCGACGGCACCGGCAACTTCGTCGGCTGGACGGCGGACCTCCGCTTCACCCGATGATCCGCCCGGCGCTGCTCGCCTCGCTGCTCCTCCTGACGGCCTGCCCCCAGCCGCGGCAGGACGGCCCCGTCGAGCCCAACTACCTGCGGCTCCAGTCCTTCGTGGTGGTGGACGGCGACGCGGGCGAGCTGGAGGGATTCCTCCGGTGGATGTACGTGGCGGACGACCCGGCGACGTTCGAGGAGCCGCGCGAGGCGTGCGAGACGTGGGAGCTGCTCCAGCTGGAGCGGACCGCGCCGGACGAGGCGTGCCTCGGGTGCACCGACCAGTTCGAGGGGACCGCGGAGGTCGTCGCCGAGGACACGACCTGCGACGACGCCGACTGGGGTCCGCGCAACTTCACGATGGCGTTCGGCCCGCTGGATCTCATCGAGGAGCCGGACTTCTCCGAGCTGGACGGCCAGGGATACGACTTCAGCGTCCACACCAAGTGGTCCCCCGAGCTGGGGGACAGCCAGGGGTTCCAGGACCTCTTCGCGGCGGAGCCCGAGGCGTGGGCCGACGTCGCCGGCGCGGGCAGCACGGACGCCGTCGACGGCGAGTACCGGCTGTTCTGCCGCTACTTCTGGGACCTCAACTAGCCCGACGTCAGACGAACGCGACGTCCACGGCCCACTGCAGGAACGCGCGGGCCGTCGCCTCGTCGGTGACCTCGCCGTCGAGCTGCCGGATCACGAGGCTGTCGAGCATCACGCCGAGCTGCGGGGAGTCGGGGAGGAGCATGGCCTCCTTGACCTCGGCGGGCGTCAGGATCGGGCGCGGGAGCGGGGGGACGGGGAGGCCCCGGGGGTTCTGGTGGCCGGCGGCGCCGTCGAGGGCGCCGAGGTAGGCGGCGACGTGGGCCTCGGGGTCGTCGGCGAGGGCGGCGCGGCCGAGGAGGGCGAACGCCGTCTGGCACTTCCAGCCGAAGAGGTCGGAGCCGAGGCCGGCGGCGGACGGCGCCTTGCCGAGCTCCGCGGCGGTCGACGCGGCGGCGCGGGCGAGGGCGCGGGACCAGCGGCGGGCGTGGAGCCGGTCGTCGAGATCGGGGACGCCGGCGCAGAGCCAGCCGAGGAGGACGGCGGCGCGCTGGTCGGCGACGTGCTCCCAGCAGCGGGCCAGCGCCGGGCCGACGTGCGGCGCCGCGACGATGCCGGCGCGGCGGACGCGGCGGACGGCGTCGCGGCAGGCGTGGCGGCCCCCGGCGCGACCGGCGAAGCGGGGCGGCTCGGCGGGGGCGGTGGGGTCGGCGTCGCCGGCGGCCGCGGACGGCACGATCTGGACGAGGAGCCCGAGGTCGTCGAGGCCTTCGAGGGCGAACGCTGCGTCGGGGTGTTCGAGGATCAGCTTCAGCTCGGCGCGGACGCGCTCGGGGGCGACATCGGCGAGGTCGAGGTCGGCGGGGACGTCGACGTCGGGCTCGGCGTCGAGCTGGAGCGCGAGGCGCCAGACGCGGAGGACGCGGAGGGGGTCGTCGGTCAGGGCGGTGGGGGAGGCGAGGCGGAGGCGGCGGGGCTTGTCGAAGAGGTCGTGGGGTCGAGGAAGCCGCGCCCCGGGGCCCACGCCATCGCGTTGACGCGGAGATCGCGGGCGAGCAGATCGGCGGCGAGGGTCGGCCCCTTGTGGTGGGTGACGTCGATCCAGCGGCCCCCCGGGAAGGTGACGCGCCAGGTGCGGCGGACCTCGTCGAGGAGAACGGCGTTGCGAGCCGCGGGGCGGAGGCGGTCGACGAACGCGTCGGCGTCGGGGGCGGTGACGTCGACGTCGTCCGAGGGCCGGTCGAGCAGCGCGTCGCGCACCCACCCGCCGACGAAGGCGGCACCGGGGGTGGCGGCGACGGCGTCCAGCAGCGGCTCCGCGACGGCGTCGCCCAGCGTCCTCCGGAGCGCGCGGACGAACCGCTCGTCGGGGACGGGGACGGTCAGAGGAGCCAGTCCGGCAGCCCCAGCCCGTTGGTCATCCAGTCCCAGCGCGACCCCTCGAAGGCGGCGTGCTCGCGGGCGATGACGAACGCGGCGTGGATGCCGTCGGGGCTTATGAAGAGCAGCGCGGGGCGGTAGTTCAGGACGTAGGGGCGGCGCTTGCGGCCGGGCTCGATGACCCAGGTGGACGCCGGCCCCTTGACGGCGAGGTAGTAGGCGGCGCCGGCCTTGGCGGCCTCGCTGTAGGGGTCGGCGGGGCTGCCGTGGAGGACGCGGAACGCGAGCTTCTGCTCGCCGCCGGGGAAGGTCGCCTTGTCGCCGATCTCGGTGGGCGGGTGGAGGTTGCCGGCGACGACGCCGTGCGCCTCCAGCAGCGCGGCCCGCTTCTCCTCCGCGAGGGCGTCGATGTCGGGGGTGCAGTTGCCGTCCGCGGGCTCGACGTCGTCGGTCCGGACCTCGACGTGCCCCCCCTCGGCGTACTGGTCGGTCTCGGCGTCGACGACGAACAGGTGGTACCGCTGGTCGCAGGTCGCCCCGCCCTCGCCGGGGTTGTAGGTCTCGAACGCGTACCGGAGCCCGTCCGCGGACCAGCCCCAGAAGACGAACCGGTCGTGCATGCCCTGCTCGGCGGAGCGGATCTCGTCGATGCGGTGGGGCTCGTTCTCGAGGATGGGGAACGTCTTCGGCGTCGGGTCCTCGACCTCGGCCGGCGCCGAGTCCCCCTCCGGAGCCTCCTGCGCGGCCTCGTTCTCGCCCTCGTTCTCGCCCTCGTTCTCGTTCTCGTTCTCGTTCTCGTTCTCGTTCTCGTTCTCGCTCGGGGCCTCGGGCGCCGGGGCCGGCGTCTCCACCGGCGCCGGGGGCGGCTCCGGCGCGGGGTCGTCACCGCAGGCGAACAGGACCAGGAACGCGGACAGCATCAGCGAACGTCGCAGCATGCGGCGGATTATGGGACAAGTGCCGCCGTCGTGAAGTTCGACGGCCTCGTTCCCGGCACGCTCGTCCGCCGCTACAAGCGGTTCTTCGCCGACGTGCGGCTGGACGACGGGACGGTCGTGGTCGCCCACAGCACCAACACCGGGCGGATGACGGGGTGCTCCGAGCCCGGGTCGCGGGTGTGGCTGTCGCCGGCGACCAACCCGAAGCGGAAGCTGAAGTGGACGTGGGAGCTGGTCGAGGTCCGATCGGGGCGTCCTCGGTCGGATGATCCCGCCTTCGGGCCGGCATCGGCAGGCGCAGTCGGGCAACGTCGGCGATGCCGACGACCCGAAGTCGCGCCCGGCGTCCTGCTCGGGGTGAACACGTTCCTCGCCAACCGGATCGCGCAGGAGGCCGTCGAGGCGGGGCTGGTCCCGGGGCTGCCGGCGGGGGCGACGGTCGAGCGGGAGGTGCGGCTGGACGAGACCACGCGGGCGGATCTTCGGGTCGACGGGCGGGTCTGGGTCGAGGTGAAGAACGTCACGCTCGCCGACGGTCGGACCGGGAGGTTCCCGGACGCGCCGACGGGGCGCGGACGGAAGCACCTCGCCGCGCTGGCGAACGCTGTGCGTCGGGGTGATCGCGCCATGCTCCTGCACCTCGTGCTGCGCTCCGACGTGGACGTCGTCGAGCCCGCGGACGAGGTCGATCCCGACTGGGGTGCGGCCCTCCGCGAAGCCGCCGCCGCCGGCGTCGAGGTCGTCGCGATCGGCGCCGACGTCAGCCCCGCCGCGATCGTCCCCGCCCGCGCGCTTCCCGTTCGCTTGGGACCCGGCATACTCCGCCCGTGACCCGCCGCAAGACCAAGATCGTCGCCACCCTCGGGCCCGGCTCGTCCACCCCCGAGGTCCTCGCCCCGATGGTCCAGCGCGGGCTCGACGTCGCGCGCCTGAACTGCTCCCACGCGTCCCACGCGGACCTCGACTTCCAGCTCGAGAACGTCCGCCGCGTGTCCCGCCTCACCCGCCGCCCCGTCGGCGTGCTGCTCGACCTCTGCGGCCCCAAGGTGCGGACCGGCGAGCTCGTCGGCGACACCATGGAGCTCCGCGCCGGCGAGCGCCTCCGCGTCGTCCCCGGCGACGCCCCCGGGCGGGACGACTGGATCACGTGCAACCACGACGGCCTCGCCGGCGACGTCCGCGAGGACCACCGCATCCTCCTCGACGACGGCCTCATGGAGCTGCGCGTGACCGGCGTCGGCGGCGACGGCGTGGTCGAGACCGAGGTCGTGGTCGGCGGCACCCTCAAGGAGCGCAAGGGGATGAACCTCCCCGACGCCGTCGTCTCCATCCCCGCCCTGACCGCCAAGGACAAGGAGGACCTCGCCGCCGGGGTGCAGCTCGGCGTGGACTACGTCGCCCTGTCGTTCGTCCAGACGAAGCAGGACATCCTCGACCTCAAGGACGAGATGGCGCGGCTGAACGCGCGCCTCCCGATCATCGCCAAGATCGAGAAGCCCCAGGCCGTCGACAACATCGACGCCATCCTCGCCGAGGTCGACGGGATCATGGTCGCGCGCGGCGATCTCGCCGTGGAGGTCGGCAACGAGCGCGTCCCCGTCATGCAGAAGGAGCTGCTCTCGAAGTCCAACCACGCCGGGACCATCGACATCGTCGCCACCCAGATGCTCGAGTCGATGACGTCGAACCCGCGCCCCACCCGCGCGGAGGCCAGCGACGTCGCCAACGCCATACTCGACGGCTGCGACGCCGTCATGCTCAGCGGGGAGACCGCGGTCGGGAAGTACCCCGTCGAGGCGATCGGGATGATGGACCGCATCGCCCTGGAGGTGGAGCCGTGGATGCAGGGCCACCTGGAGTCCCTCCACATCGGCGAGGACGCCGGCCCCGACATCACCATGGCCATCGTCCGCGCCGCCGCGGGGATCGCCGCCGCGGATCGCTTCGCGGCGCTGATCGTCTTCACCCTGTCGGGCCGCACCGCGCGCCTGCTGTCCGGCTACTACCCGCGGGCGCCCATCTTCGCGCTGACCCCGCGCCAGGCCACGGAGCGGGCGATGGCGCTGTACCGCGGCGTCGTCCCCTTCCAGATGCAGTTCCCCGGCAACTCCGACCTCATGGTCGCCGAGGGCGAGCGCCTCCTCCGGGAGCGCGGGTTCCTGAAGGAGGGCGACGAGGCCATCGTCGTCGCCGGCTTCACGGAGCTCCGCGGCGTCGCCAACATGGTCAAGGTGATCCGCGTATAGCGGCGACGTCCGTCACTCGTAGCAGCTGCTCTCCGACCCCCGCCCCGCCCGCGCGATGCTGACGCAGTTCCGGACGTCCCGCTGCTTCTGGACGACCTCGACCTGCTCGCGGCGGAGCAGGTCCCGCAGCCGCCAGCCTTCCAGCAGCTCGTCCGACGTCACCTCGCCGCCGAAGCGGAGCGTCATCGACAGCTCCCCCTGGTCGGCCGCGAGCACCAGCATCTCCGCCTCCTGGGGGGACACCGCGAGCGTGACGTCCGTCGACCGCTTCGACGACGACGCGCCCCCGCCGCGCGCTCCGTACTCGCCGCTGCCGCTCCCCCCGATCGCGTCGCCGACCGCCAGCACCGTCACCGCCTGGAGCAGCGTCCGCGTCTCCACCGTCCGCTCCTCCCGGTCGTGCAGCGTGACGAGGACGTCGACGAAGTCCCCCGGCTTGACGAGGTCCATGAACGCGGTCCGCCCCACCCGCACCGTCAGCCCCCGATCCCCCTCCGCGATCGCCGACGACAGCCGGTGGTCCGACGTCCCGTTGGCC
>CAYFOA010000066.1:17757-33816 GCA_964344575.1 uncultured Rickettsiales bacterium
CGGCGGCAGGAACCGCTCCGGGAACGTCTCGACCCCCAGCTGCTGCCGGGTCAGCGACCCCCACGCGGGGACCTGCGCGGTCGTCACGAGGATGTCGACGGTCGCCCCGCCGAGCCCCCGCTCGCGCTCCCACTGCTGCTGCCAGAGCTGCATCAGGACCACCGCGAGGAGCGCCAGGCAGCCGGACATCAACAGGATCGTGCGTCGGTTCATGAGGACTCCGGCCGGTTTGGCTACCCTTTGCGGACCGCGATGCCGTCCTACCCGTCGATGATCCGATCCGCCGTCGTTACGATCGCTCTGCTGGGGGCCTCCGCAGCCCTCGCCGCCCCCATTCCGGGGCCGAAGAAGACCGAGTTCCGGTTCGTCCCCCTGCGCGTCACCGAGACCGACTGGCGGGCGGACCCGATGCGCCGCGCGTCGAAGTCGTGGCCGGTCCAGCCGGGCGACGAGGCCGCCGCCGAGGACGTGGTCGAGGGGCGCAAGGGGCGCGGGCCGTGGCGCTTCTTCGAGGGGACGTTCGCCGAGGAGACGTGCCGCTCGCCCGAGATGTCGTCGGACGGGACGACGTCGATGGCGATCTGCACCGGGCTCGACGTCAGCCGCCCCGAGGACGAGAACGTGGTCCTCGTCGTCGACGGCGAGCTCAGCCGGTACCGCTTCCCCGTCGCGTCCCTCCCCGGGAGCGAGCTGGTGCGCGTCCACCTCACCCCCGACGGCAAGCGCTTCGCCGTGCTCACCGAGGAGGGGGGCGGCCGCTCCGTGCACCTCATCAACCTGGAGTCCGGCAAGGACTGGAAGATCGCCGGCGGCTGGACCGAGCCGGGGAACCCGGTGGTCGCCTCGGAGGCCGACGTCGTCGCCTTCGTGGCCCGCGTCGGCCGCGACCAGGCGGTCATCGTGGCGTCCGCGCAGGGCGTCGAGGGGCTGGTCGTCCGGCGCGACAAGAGCGGGCTGAAGGTCCACGGGCTGTCGCCGGACGGGACGAAGGTCCTCATCACGGGGGACACCGTGGACCGGCAGCAGCTCCTCCTGCTGGACCTCGAGGACAGCAAGATGCAGCAGCTGTCGCACCGCAAGAGCGCGACGACGAGCGTCGCCGTCCACCCGAGCCTCGACGGGGTCGCCTACACGGCCGACGTCGGCGGGATCTGCGCGATGTACTGGGCGGACGTGAGCGAGCGCCGTCGGGTCGAGCTGATGTCGAGCCTGGACACCTGTTGGGAGGTGCTCGACGTCGACGACGCCCGGCGCTCCATCCTGTACCTCGACAAGGGGGAGACGGAGCGGCCCGTGAAGATCCACGACCGCCGCCGGGACGAGCTCCGGTACCAGGTCATCAAGGGGTGCAGCGACCCGACGCTGTCCGGCGACGGCGCGCTCATGGGGGTCGTCTGCCCGAAGGCGCGGGCGGGCGCGGGGGCGTGGCTGTTCCTCGTGCCGCCGCCGAAGGACGACGACTGATGCGGCGGTTGCTGTTGGTCGCCGCGGGGACGGCCCTGGTCGCGACGGCCGCCTGGGCGGGCTCGACGAAGTGGTCGGCGCCGGCGGTCACGAAGGTCGCCGCGGGGCTCCACGACGGCCACCTCGTCGCCCCCCGGGTCCGCCCCGACGGCACCTGGATCGCGTACGGGATGGTGGAGAACCGGGCCGACGGCTCGACGCGGTCCCGCTACTACGCCCGCAGCCTCGTCGAGGACGCGACCTTCCGGTCGGTCTGGCCGAAGCAGCACCCGTCGTTCGAGGGGAACGAGGGGACGGCGTCGTTCACGGACCTGCTCGATTTCACGTGGCACCCCGAGGGGCGGCACAACGCGATGGTCGTCCGCCACAAGACGAAGGGCGGCGAGGTGATGCTGGAGCTGATGGACGTCCGCTTCGGGGGGCCGGGCGACCAGGAGCAGGCGGTGTTCAGCCCCGACGGGAGCAAGGTCGCGGTCATCGCCGAGGGGGAGCTCGGGCGGGAGCTGTGGGTCGCGGACACGAAGGACGGCGCCGAGCTGGAGCAGCTGAGCTGGACGCGGGACAGCGAGCGGTGGCCGACGTTCCACCCCGGGGGCGGGAAGATCCTCCACGAGATCCGCAACCGGGAGACGAAGCGGAGCGACCTGTTCGCGTTCGACCTGGAGTACTACGAGCAGGTCCCCGTGGTGCGGATCGAGGCGTCGGACGAGATCCACCCGAGCTGGTCCCCGGACGGCGAGCGAGTCGCGTTCCTGAGCAACAAGGACGACGCCAACGGCAAGCGCTACGACCTGTTCGTGGGGAAGCCGGGGGACGTCGAGTTCGTCAAGCTGGCGACCGGCGTCCGCGTGACGGAGCGGGCGCGCGGCTACGCCTGGGACCCGTCGGGCCGCTTCATCGTGTTCGTCGAGGACCTCCCCGGCAGCTACCCGATCTCCGTCGTCCCCAGCGACGCGTCGCGCCCGCCGAAGTCGCTCGGGCTCCCCACGACCGACAACCGGGAGGTCGACATGGCGGTGATCGAGGGCCAGGCGCGCCTCGCGTGGGTCGCGCGCGACGACCCCGGCAAGAAGTGGCGCGTCGTCTACTACGCCGACGTCTCCGCCGACGCCCTCGCCGAGTACGCCGCCGCGCGCTGACTCACGGGCGCAGCAGCAGGGCCACCGCGACGTCCCTGAGGTGCTCGCCGACGGCCGCCTCCCAGTCGTCGGCGTCGCTGAAGGGGAGCAGGTCGCCGTCGCCGCTGACCGTGTAGCGCGCGAGGAGGTGGTTCAGGGAGAGCAGGGCGAGGCGGTGGTCGCCGGGGGGGAGCCCCAGGGCCGCGTCCAGCTCGAGGGCCCGCTTCAGCGCCTCCGCCGCCCACCGCTCGCGCACGACCTCGGGGAGCGAGCCGCGCTCCAGCACGTGCCGCAGCAGCAGCCGGACCGCCGGCCGCTCGCGACGGCAGAAGGCCCACACGGTCGCCATCACGGTCCGGATCCGGGCCTCGGGCGTGTCCCCCAGCTCGTCCGGCAGCTCGACCCGGAGGATGCGCTCGTACATGCGGCCGAGGACCGCGGCGTAGAGGCCCGCCTTGCCGCCGAAGTGGTAGGCGAGCGTGCCGATGTTGGCCTCCGCCGCGGCGCCCACCTGGCGGGTGGAGGTGCCGTCGTAGCCCTGCTCGCTGAACAGCGTCGCCGCCGCCTCGAGGATGCGCTCCGGGGTGGTCGTCATGGGGCCATGGTGCACGTTTCGCTTGACTTAATCAATCGATTGATTGAAGGTCGGCGCATGAACGACGAACGTCCCGATCCCTTGAACGAGGTGGAGTACGCGGGGCTCCCGCCGGCCGAGGTGGCGGCGGGGCTGCCGCTGAGCGTGAGGTTCACGCTGGGCCCCGAGATCACGCCCCTCCAGCACGCGTTCCTGGCGCGGCACGGCTTCCTCGTGTTCGACCGGGTCGCGTCGGCCGAGGAGGTCGCGACCATCCTGGCCGAGGTCGACCGGATCGAGGGCGAGCTCCTCGCCGAGGGGCGCCGCACCGTGTTCGGCGTCCCCGTCTGGTTCGGCCGCAACCCCGACGGCAGGCCCTGGCTCCAGCGCATGGGCTTCACGTCCGTCCTCAGCGAGTACCTGTCGCGGTTCGTGAAGCACGACCGCTTCGACCCCGTCCGCCGGCTCATCGGGGAGGACGCGCGCATCGGCGAGCGGGAGAAGGACGGCGTCGTCTTCAACCGCTACGTCAACGCCCCCGCCAGCCTCCGCCCCAACCTCGCGTGGCACACGGACGCGCTCCGGGACGTCTTCTACAACCGCCGCATGCCCGGCCCGATGCTCAACGTCGGCCTCCACTTCGACCGCATCACCGCCGACGACGGCTGCCTCGTCGTCCTCCCCGGGACGCACACGCA
Source organism: uncultured Rickettsiales bacterium (assembly GCA_964344575.1). GTDB lineage: Bacteria > Myxococcota_A > UBA796 > UBA9615 > UBA9615 > JAAESI01. Next base: position 21,612 of record CAYFOA010000066.1, read on the forward strand.
GTCGGCGTGGAGCACGCTGTTCAGCAAGATCCACTTCGTCTCGAACACGCCCGACCCGCGCGAGGTCCAGGTCGAGACCTGGCCGGGGGACCTGACCGTCCACGACGGGCGGATGTGGCACCGCGTCCAGACGTCGCCGAAGGAGGGGTGGGCGAGCCTCCGACGGTCGATGTACGTCCCCTACGTCGTCGACGCGTACGCGCCCAAGGACGAGTCCACGAAGACGAACCTCTACATGCGCGTCTTCGACTGGATCATGCGGCGCCGCATGAAGCGCTTGACCAAATTGGTTGAACCACTTAACCCTTAGGTGTGGTCGAGCCGCCTCCGGAGAGCGAACCCGCCGAGCAACAGCAGCAGCGAGGCGTTGGCCCCCTGGCAGCCGGTCTCGCAGCCGTCGCCGGGGTTCGTCGAGTCGTCGTCGTCGTCGTCCCCGTCGCCGTACCAGGTGTCGGGGTCGCAGGGGTCGGCGTCGAGCAGCGCGTCCGTGGGGAGGTCGGCGGGGTCGCCGGGGGTCGTCCACGCCACCGCGTCGGCCGCCGTGGTCGTGTTGCCGGTGGCGTCGGCGGACGTGATCGAGGCGACGTGGTCGGTGCACGGCTCGAGGTCGATCGCCCACAGTGCGTGCTCCGTGACCAGCGCCCCGTCGTCCTCGTAGTCGTCCTCTCCGGCGCCGAAGTCGATCCGGCTGTCGGCGGGCTCGTCCGTCTCCCACACCACCTGCGCGCCCCAGTGCTGCACGACCTCGACGCGCGGGTTCAGGATCTGCGGCGCGGCGCAGTCGACCAGCAGCGTCGCGGGATCCTCGACTTCGTCGGTGGTGACCGTGACGACGTCCCCGTCGGTGACGGACAGGACCCCGTCCCCGGCGGCGGCCGGATCGCCGGACAGCGCCAGCGTGCCGACGAAGCGGCCGGGGTCGGTCTCGGTGAGCGTGAAGAGCTCGCCGTCGGGCTCCGTGGGGGACGTGGCGACGATCTCGACGGTCCCGGCGCCCGCCGCGGCGAGGACGTTGACGGTCGCGTCGAGGGTGACGTCGCACGGGACCACCCCCCCCTCCACCGTCAGGAACGCCACCTCCGCCTCGAGCGCGGCGTGGGCGTCGACGCGGCCGTAGCCGTACTGGAGCGAGTGGCCGAGCTCGTCGTAGTCCGCGCCGTCGGGGTCGATCTTCGCGGCGCTGTTCCGGAGGAGCTGGCGGAGGTCCTGCCAGCCGAGGTCGGGCAGCGCCGACAGCACCAGCCCGCCGACCCCCGTCGCCACCGGCGCGGCCGCCGACGTCCCCCCGAAGTTGGACGTGTAGCCGTCGAGGTTGGTCGTCGTCAGCGACGCCGTCCCGTTGCTGCCGCCGCTGCTGGGGGCGACCAGGTCCAGCTCCGCGCAGGCCTCGCTGTAGGTCGCGTACAGCGCCTTGTTGGAGCTGCTCCCGACCGCGATGGTCCTCGGGTGGGCGACGAAGCCGTCGAGGTCGCAGGTGTCGACCGGCGCCCCGTTCCCGGCCGCCCAGAAGATGGCGACGCCCTTGCCGTCCCGGCCGAACTCGGTGGCGTACTCGACGGCCGTGACCATCGGCGCGTGCATCGGGGTGTAGACGCCGGTGCCGTCGGTCGGACCCCAGGAGTTGTTGATGGCCCAGGCGCCGTTCTGGGTCCCCCAGTCGAGCGCGTCGGCCTCGGCCTCGTCGTCGGCGCCGAGCATCCGGAGCGGCATGATGAGGCAGCCGGGGCAGGCGCCGACGACGCCGACGCCGTTGGCGGGGGCCGCGGCGAGCCCCGCGCCGGACGTCCCGTGGCTGCTCCCGTTGGGGTTGGGGTCGTCGTCGCCGTCGAGGAAGTCGTAGCCGGCGACGACGTGCTCGGCGAGGTCGGGGTGGTCGGTCTGGACGCCGCTGTCCATGAACGCGAGGACGACGTCGTCGCTCCCCGGCTCGATGTCGTAGGCCTCGAGGAAGCCGATGTCCTCGCCGACCACGGCGTCCGTGGTCTGGCCGGTGTTCTCGAGGTGCCACTGGTTGGGGAACTCGGGGTCGTCGGGCGGCTCGCGGGCCTCGCGCTGCTGGATCCACGACACCGCCGCCCACCGCGTCCACGGTTCCGCGTGGAACGCCGCCGCGACCTCCACCGGATCGACGGTCGCGCGGGCGGGCACGAGGAGCCGCCACTGGTCGGGGGCGAGGCCGCGGGGGCCGTCGACGACGACGCCGAGGCGGTCGGCGAGGTCGCGCATGGCGGTCTCGTCGAAGGGGTCGGTGAGCTGCAGGAGCACCTTCGGGGTGACCGCTCGCCAGGGGGCGCCGTCGACGGGGGCGAGGGCGAACAGGGGGCCTGCGACGACGACGTCGTCCAGCGTTCCCAACGCGCGGGCGACGGCGAACGCGTCGGCGCGGCCCTCCCCGCCGAGCTCGTACCGGTCGGTGTGCAGCCGCGTCGCGCCCACGGGTCCGACCCGGCGCAGCGTCCAGCCGTCCACGGTCAGCGTGCGGGGACGCGTCGGAGGCGCGACGTCCGCCGGCCGGCTCGCCTCCGGCCCCGGCGCCCAGGTCACGGTGAACGCGCCCGGGACGGGGTGCAGGGCCAGCTCCCGGGCCGGGTCGGCGCCGTCGTGGATCACCCGCGGCCCGTCCCACGGCGCCGCCGCCGCGAGCGCGGGGACGAGGACCAACAGGGCGGTGAGCAGGCTTCGCATGGGTCAGGCGCTCCCAGGATCAGCACCCGGGGGGCAACGAGCAAGTGCAACGTCGGAGACGGTCCTGTATCTTCCGTCGCCGCCTTGGAAAGGGGAACTCCGTGGGCCACATCCTGAGCCATCTCGAAGCGCTCGAGAGCGAGGCGATCCACATCTTCCGCGAGGTGGTCGCCGAGTTTCAGAACCCCGTCATGCTCTGGTCGGTCGGCAAGGACAGCTCGGTCCTGCTGCGCCTCGCCCGCAAGGCCTTCCACCCCGGCCCCGTCCCCTTCCCGATGATGCACGTCGACACGGGCTGCAAGTTCCCGGCGATGTACGAGTTCCGCGACTCGATGGCGGCCGATCTCGGCCTGCGGCTCCTCGTCGAGCAGAACACCGAGGCGCTGAAGCACGCCCCCTCGATGAAGAACCCGAGCCGCTACTGCGACTTCTGCTCCCGGAACATGAAGACGGAGGCGCTGCTCGCGGCCCTGGAGAAGCACGGGTTCGACGCGGCCATCGGCGGCGCCCGCCGCGAGGAGGAGCGGTCGCGGGCCAAGGAGCGGGTGTTCAGCTTCCGCGACGAGTTCGGCCAGTGGGACCCGAAGAACCAGCGGCCCGAGCTGTGGAACATCTACAACACGCGCGTGCACGAGGGGGAGAGCATCCGCGTGTTCCCGCTGAGCAACTGGACCGAGGCCGACATCTGGCGGTACATCCAGGTCGAGGAGATCCCCATTGTGCCGCTGTACTACGCGGCCGAGCGGCAGGTCATCAGCAAGGGCGGCTGCCTGCTGGCGGCGGACGAGCGGCTGATCACGGAGGAGGACGAGGTCCAGACGCGGTGGGTCCGCTGGCGGACGCTGGGCTGCGTGCCGTGCACGGGGGCCGTGCCGTCGCGGGCCACGACGCTGGAGGAGATCGTCGCCGAGGCGCTGACGGCGACGCACAGCGAGCGCGAGAACCGGCTGGTCGACCAGGGCGGCGACTCGATGGAAGACAAGAAGAAGGACGGGTACTTCTAGTGAACACCGAGGCAGTCGACAGCAAGGCGGTCGAGGCGGCGCGGGAGATCCTCCGGCGGCGCATGGAGCTGCTCCGGTTCACCACCGCGGGCAGCGTCGACGACGGCAAGTCCACGCTCATCGGGCGGCTGCTGGTGGACAGCAAGGCGGTGTTCGAGGACCAGCTGCAGCACGTCAAGCAGGTGACGGAGCGGTCGGGTCGCGAGGGCGTGGACCTGGCGCTGATCACGGACGGGCTGCGCGCCGAGCGCGAGCAGGGCATCACGATCGACGTCGCCTACCGCTACTTCAGCACCCCGAAGCGGTCGTTCATCATCGCGGACACCCCCGGCCACGTGCAGTACACCCGGAACATGGTGACCGGCGCGTCGACGGCGAACGCGGCGGTCATCCTCGTGGACGCCCGCAACGGGATCGTCACGCAGAGCCTCCGTCACGCGTTCATCAGCAACCTGCTGGGCATCCCGCACCTCATCGTCGCGATCAACAAGATGGACCTCGTGGACTACTCGGAGGACGTCTTCGAGACCATCCGCGCCGAGTTCCGGGAGTGGGCCACCAAGCTGGACGCCCACGACATCCAGTACATCCCCATCTCGGCGCTGCACGGGGACATGGTCGTCGAGCGGGGCGACCGGATGCCCTGGTACCAGGGCTACACCCTGCTCGGGCTGCTGGAGAACCTGGAGATCAGCCAGGACCGCAACCAGATCGACTTCCGGTTCCCCGTCCAGCTCGTGTGCCGCCCCCAGACGGACGACCTGCACGACTTCCGCGGCTACCAGGGCCGGGTCGAGACGGGCGCGGTGTCGGTCGGCGAGGAGGTCGTGGCGCTCCCCTCGGGGCTCCGGAGCAAGGTCGCCTCGATCGTGAACTTCACCGGCCAGCAGCGGACGGCGTCGTCGGGGCAGTCCATCACGATGACGCTGGAGGACGACATCGACGTCAGCCGCGGCGACATGATCGTCCGGCCGGGGAACCTCCCCCGCATCGACAGCGAGTTCGAGTGCGCGATCTGCTGGATGCACGACGAGCCGATGCAGGTCCGCAAGAAGTACCTCATCAAGCACACGACGCGGACGGTGCGCGGCGTCGTCAAGGCGCTCCGCTACCGGATCGACGTGGACACGCTCCACCGCGACGAGAGCGCCGAGGGGCTCCAGCTGAACGAGATCGGCCGCTGCATCCTGAAGATCCAGAAGCCGATCTTCTGCGACTACTACCGCGACAACCGCGTCGGCGGCGCCTTCATCGTCATCGACGAGCTGACCAACCTGACGGTCGGAGCAGGCATGGTGTGGCGGCCGCTGCGGGAGCCGCCGGAGCCCACGCTGAGCTGACGACCTCGTCGGGCCGCCCGAGTCGGCGCAGTAGCCGCGTGTGCGACCGCAGCGCCGACCCCAGGCAGTGGAACTGCCGGTGCTCGACACCGTGCTCGGCCGCGACCTCCCGGATGACCTCCGTCAGCTCGCGGTGGTGCCCGTGCGCCACGCTCGGGAACAGGTGGTGGGCGACGTGCAGGTGCAGGCCGCCGGTGAACCAGCCCGCGATGCGGCTGCGGGGGAGGAAGTCGGCGGTCGTGCGGAGCACGTGGAGGTCGTGGGGGTACGGCAGCCGGCCGTGCTCGTCGGGCTGCACGAACTCGGTGCGGTCGTGCAGGTGGGTGACCTGGAAGATGATCGCCAGGCCGATCCCGGCGGTCGCGTGCATGGCGAGGAAGCCCGCGAACGTCGCCGCCGCCGGCTCGGGCGCGAGCAGCAGCGGCAGGGCGAGCGTGGCGCCGATGACGCCGACCTTCCAGAGCACCAGGTCCAGCTGCGTCGTCCACTTCGGGCGCGGGACCTCCAGGCCGCCGATGCGTCCGCGGGCCAGCGTGAAGAAGTCGAGGAAGAACCACTTCTGCAGCGTCGCCGCGGCGTAGGCGAGCGGGAAGGTGAGGTGCTGCCACCGGTGCAGCGGGGTGAGCGGCTGCTCGGGGTGGAAGCGGATGACGGGGTTGGAGTCGATGGCCGCGTCCCAGTTCCCGACGTTGGGGCCGACGTGGTGGGAGCGGAGGTGGTTGTACTGCCACGCCCACGTGTTGATGCCGACGAGGTCGAAGCTCCGGGCCAGCGCGCGGTTGACCCACTTGCGTCGCGACCACGCGCCGTGGGTCGCGTCGTGGGCGATGTTGACGGCGATGAGCAGCATGCTCAGGCCGAGCAGGCTCCACAGGCCGAGGCGGACGGGTCCCGGAGCGGGCAGGAGCAGTACGCCGGCGTAGGACCCGGCCGCCACGGCCACGGAGACGACGGCCTTCGCCACCATCTCGGGGGTGGCCCGGCGGCCGCCCCCGCGCTCGTCCAGCCAGGCGCGGACCCGCTTGCGGAGGGCGCGGGAGAAGTCGTCGGGGGGCGGGTAGCGAAGCGTCGTCGAGCTCATGACTCCACCATGTCGCGGGGCGCGCGGTCCTCCCATTCGCGTTCCCCGATCGGGGCGACGTGCTGCGTTTCGGCGGCGTGGGGCGGGGCTCGCCTCGCGTTTGGGAGGCTCGGGACGCGTCCGGCGTAGACTCGCGCCATGAGCGCGCGCGAACGGAGCCGACCCCGCAAGCGGCCGACGCAGAAGCGGTCCAAGGCGACGGTCGAAGCGATCGTGGAGGCGACCGCGCGGCTGCTCCGGGCGGACGGGTTCGAGGCGATGACGATGCAGGGCGTCGCCGAGCTGGCCGGGGTCAGCGTGGGCTCGCTGTACCAGTACTTTGCGACGAAGGAGGCGCTGGCGGGCGCGGTCGCCGAGCGGGAGGCGCGGTCGCTCCTGAACGAGCTGACGTCGCGCTTCTCGCACGCCGCGGGGGGCGAGCCTGCGGGTGTGGTGCGGGCGCTGGTGGGCGCCCTGGTCGACCACTACCGCAGCGATCCCGATCTCCACCGCCGCCTCCGCCTCGAGGTCCCGATGGGGCGCGAGTGCGACGTGCTCGGGACGGACCTCGTGGTCGCGGAGCAGACGCTCCTGGCGTGGCTGCAGCTGCGCGGGGTGGCGATCCGCTCGGACGACGCGGAGCGCGCGATCTTCATCGCGGTGGCGTCGGTCGAGGCGGTGGTGATCCAGTCGCTGCTGACGCGGCCGGAGCGGTTCGAGGACCCGGCGCTGACGGAGGAGCTGGTCGACCTCGTCTGCCGCTACGTCCTACCCTGACCGGCGATGCGAAGCACCGCTGCCCTGGTCCTCCTGACGTTCGCGTTCGTCGTCCACGCCCTCGGCTACCTCCACGCCGCGCCGGAGCACGTCGTCGACGAGACGTGGCCGCTGCACGCCCGCTTCCACGTGATGCAGGCGCTGGTCCTGATCGAGGGGATCGACCTGACGATGCTGCTGGTGATCTGGGGCCCCCTCCGCCGCGGCAGCTGGTGGGCGCTCCAGACCCTCTGGGTCGGCGGCGCCGTGGTCCACGGCAGCTACTTCGTCGCCTTCGTCACCGGAGGCCAGCCCCCGGACACGATGCCGCACATCCTGCTGGGCATCGTGGCCGGGGCGTGGCTGCTGGGGATGGTCCTCGCGGAGCGCGCGCGACGCTTCGGCTAGTCAGGCCGCGTCGACGGCTTCGCGGAGGAGCGCCTTGCGGGGGCCTTCGCCGAGCTTGCTGTCGATGACGATGACCTTGCCGCCCTCGCCCATGTCGGTGAGCATCTGGAGCCGGAGCAGCTCCTGGGCGAAGGGGGACGCGGCCAAGGCACTGGAGACCTCGAGCAGCTCGCGGGCGACGTCGGACTGGTTGCGGGCGCGCTCCAGGTTGGCGGCGTTCTCGCGCTTCACCGCCTCCTCGCGCATGAGCAGCTTCTTGAGCTCGTCGGACATCGACGGGTCGCCGACCGCGATCTGGAAGTCTCCCAGCCCCCAGCCATTGCGCTCCGACAGCTCGCGCAGCTCCGCTTCGGCGCTGGCCGCGATCTCGGACTTCTTCTGGGCGAGCTGGTCGATCGTGTACTCGTTGGCCGCGCCGCTGACGACGGCGATGACCGACGCGCGCATCGTCGCGAACGGCGCCGAGACGTTGACGAGGGCCTTGCGGACGTCGATGACGCGGGCGGTGTAGCCGACCTTGATCGTCGTCGGCGTGCCGCCGCGGGTGATGACGTCGATGTCGGCCTCGTGGGTCCGCAGCGCGCACGAGATCCTCCGCACCGTCTGGATGATCGGAATCACGAAGTGGACGCCCGGCTCGAGCACCCGCACGGGGCGGCCGGCGTGGAAGAGGAGACCCCGGCTGGGGGCGGTGATGCGGGACAGGAACATGGAACCTCCAATGGGCGGATCTACGCCCCGAGGTCCTCGCTCATTGCCTCAGTTCACCTCGACCAGCTCCATCCCCGGGACCCACTCGGAGCTGACGTTGGCGAGCTCGAAGACGAGGCAGAACTCGCCCGGGTTGCTGCCGCCGCACTCGATGCACGTGAGGCCGAGCGTCTCCAACATGAAGCTGCAGGTGACGCCCTCCTCCACGGGGTCCGAGAGCAGCGGGTCCATGCCCCGGGTGTCGATGAGGCCGTCGGCCCAGCCGTCGTAGCCGTTCTCGTGGGACGAGTCGAAGGTGACGCCGAACGACGTGTCCACGAAGTCGACCGTCGCGCCCGCGCTGTCGAGGCTGAAGTCGGCGTCGTCGAAACGCACGGCGTCGTCGCTGTAGACGCCGTCGTCCACCGTCGACGTGGGCTGCTCCAGGTCCTGCTCGTAGCCCTCCCCGATCGCCACGATGACCTCCATCGAGCCCTCGTCGGGGTCCGAGCCGTCCGTCGCGGCGATGAAGTACTGGGTCGTCCCGAGCTGGCTGACGATGATCGAGCCGATGCCGGGGGGCTGGATGAACTCGGCGTTCGCCAGGTCGATCAGGAACGCGCGGTCGACGAGCTCGTTGGGGAAGGACTCCGGCGGGCCCGCGTCGTCGTCGTCGCCGCCGGACGCGTCGTCGTCGTCGGGCGCCCCGTCGTCGTCGTCTCCGGCCGCGTCGTCGTCGTCCGAGGTGCTGGCGTCGTCGTCGTCGGCCGCGCCGCTGTCGTCGTCGTCGTCGCCCCCGCCGCCCCGGCGGAGGCGGGGGGTGCAGGCCACCGCGAGGGCGAGCAGGAGCAGGAGCAGGAACAGTCCGAGCCGGCGCATGGCGCGCACCCTAACCATCCTCGTCCCCCGCGGCGAGCCGGATCTCGAGTCCGTCGCGCTGCAGGACGACCGCTCCGCACCCCGCGGCACGACGACCGTCATGGAGCCCAAGGAGCCCGGGTGTCTAGTGGGGTCATGTGTGGCTTCCACCCCTCCCTCGCCGTCGCCCCGACCCAGAGCGCTGCGGGCGCCTCCCTGCTGGTGCTGGCGCTCGCCCTCCTCCTGCCCGCGCCGGTGTCGGCGCAGGGCCTCGACGAGCTGACGACCTCCCAGAGCCGGTCGCGCCTGCTCACCTACGAGGAGGTGTACGGCCCCGGCACGGTGCTCGACGACAACCCCGAGCACTACTTCTACGACTGGCTCCGGCTCAGCGCCGACGTCTTCGCCTCGCTGGGCGAGCACCGGCTGTGGATCCCGTCGGTGTGGGAGGTGAAGTACGACCCCGCGACCGTCATCGGCGGCGACACGATCCGCGTGTACCTGTTCGCTCGCACGCAGCGCGATCCCGTGCGCCTGCTGCAGTCGCTCGGCTTCGGGTGGGAGTGGAACGCCACCCTGGAGGCCTACGTCGTCTGGGACTGGGTCGGGGCGTCGATCGGCTACGACTTCGGCGCCGACCTCTCGGGCTTCGGGGAGCCGCCGATGGACACCGGTGCGGTCACTCACAGCGACGATCTCGACCTGCCCCTGCCCTCGGTGCCCTACGTCTCCGGCTGGTACCTGGAGGCCGGCTCGAGGCTCCACACCGGTCAGCTCGCGGGGACGGTCTCCGTGACGGGGGGCACGGTGGACGCGTGCCTCGGGACGCTGCCCGACCCCCTGACGATCGCCTGGAACAACGCCACCCACTCCAACTGCCTCGACATCACGGTGGACAACACGCTCGGGCTGGGTGACGAGGTCCAGATCCAGATCCTCGACCCCTACTACTACGTGCACACCGCCGTGCCGCTCGCCCTCGGGCTGAACCTCGCCGAGCACGACGTGGGTTCGCTCTCCTTCCCCCCCATCCCGACCTCGCCGTTGACGCCGGAGGGGGCGGACGTCGGCTTCTCCATCCCCGTGGTGGGGAGCGCGCTCGACCTGGCCGCTCGCGACGTGGCCATGTCCCACGACTGGACCGACCTGCTGCCGGGGACCGACCCGACGGTCTGGGGCTCCGTGCAGAACCTCTCGGACAGCGTGGATCTGGCCGACAGCTTCGACATCTACCTGGAGTACCGCGCGCCCACCGACTCCGCCTGGACCGCGCTCGCCAGCGAGACCGTGACGGGCCTCGACGCGCGCCGCCGCCACGCGATCACGACCACCCTGGACACCGCGGCCATCGGCCCCGGCGACTGGGAGCTGCGGCTGCGGGTCCCCGAGCAGTCCGGGGAGGCGAGCGCCGACAACAACGAACGGCAGCTGTCCTTCACCATCCTCGACATCCCCGCGGACGTCACCGTGGTGCGCGACCCCGTCGACTACGAGTCCGTGGAGCAGGCGCCGAGGCCGGGGCGGGGGGACGAGCCGTTCGACCTCACCGCCACCGTCGCGAACGACGAGGAGTCGACGCTGCCGACCGGCGCGTTCGACGTGCTCTTCGAGCGGCACGACCCGGCGACCGGGGTCTGGGTGAGCCTCGGCACCGGCTCGGCCCCCGACCTGGAGCCGGGCGACGAGGCCGACGTGACCATCACGGTGGAGCCGCCCTCCGATCCGGCCGACCGGCTCGCGGGCGGGGGGTACCTGGTCCGGGTGACGGCCGACTCCGGCGACGTGGTCGACGAGGGCAGCGAGTACAACAACACGGGGTTCGGCGACTTCTCGCTGCTGGACATCGGCATCGAAGCGAGGGTCGCCTCCGACGGCATGTTCTTCGGGGGGACCCCCTGGCCGCCGGAGGTGGACACCGAGGTGACGGCGGTGATGCTCGTCCAGAACGAGGGGGTGGAGGCGCTGACCGACGTGCAGGTGGACTTCTGGCGCGTGGGCGAGGCGGCGGACCTCCCCATCGACTCGGTGACGGTGTCCACGATCCCCTTCGGCGCGGACGGCAGCTTCGCCGTGACCTTCGTGCCCGAGGAGGTGGACCCCGACGGCGCCGAAGGCGAGTGGGTGATCCGGGCCGAGACGGCCCCGATCGCCGGCGAGATCGACCCGACCGACAACGTCGCCTACGGCCGCATCCAGGTGAACCCCGCGTCGATCGGCGACATCGAGGGCAGCGTGCGCGATCGCGAGACCCACGCGCTGCTCGCCGACGCGGTGGTCTCCCTGCCCGACGTACCCGCGTCGGCGACCTCCTCGGCCTCCCCGCTGCCGGACGGGCTCCAGCCCGACCACAACTACCGGCTCCTCGACGTGCCCACCGGCCTGTGGCCCGTCGAGGTCACCCTCGAGGGGTACGCCGACGCGACGGCGGAGGTCGTGGTCTCGGCCGGCCACACCCGCGTCATGAACATCGAGATGGCCGCCCTCCCCCCGGCCGACCTCACCGGCGACGTCGTCACCGACCCCGAGGACCCGGCGCCCGGCAGCACGCCCCAGATGTGGGTCGAGCTGCACAACATCGGCGGAATCGCGGTGCCCCCGGGGGTCACGATCGTGATCGCGATCCGGCTGAACGGTTCGCTGATCACCGGCCTGGAGTACGAGGGCGGCGTCGACGCGGGCGGCTCGGTCCTGATCCCGGTGCCGGGCATCGTCGGCGACGGCATCCCCCTGCCCGAACTGGTGGACAGCATCGTCGAGGTGATCGTCGATGACCAGGACGCGGTCGCCGAGGCCAACGAGGGCAACAACCAGAGCTCCGTCATCGTCACCAACCCCAAGCCGGAGGTGACGATCGACTCGGTCACGCCGAACCCGGTGGCCTGGGGCAGCCCGGTGGAGCTCAGCGGCACGGCCACCGACCCGGGGGGGTTGATCCTGTACTTGGAGTGGCGGTCGGATCGCGACGGGTTGGTGGCGCGCTCGCTCAACGCGACCGTGACCGATCTGAGCCCGGGAACCCACACGTTGACGCTGCGGGCCTGGGACGAGCGGGGCGAGTGGGCGGAGGCTGCGGTCGAAGGTGTCGAGGTGCTCGACAGCCAGGCCCCCCGGCCGCGGGTGGTCTCCGGGCCCGGCCCCGAGGTCACGGCGCCGGGGGCGGTGGGCTTCCGGTGGGCGGCCGTCGACGACGTCTCCGCGGACCCCCACTTGCAGTTCTCCTGGCAGCTGGAGGGCCTCGAGGAGGAGCCGGCCCCTGGTCGGCGGCCGGCGAGGCGAGCTGGGGCGAGCTCGCCGCGGGCGACTACGTGTTCGCGGTGTGGGCGCGGGACGAGGCGGGCAACGAGTCCGAGCCCGCCCGCTGGGACTTCGGTGTGGTCGACTCCGCGGGCGACGACGACGACTCC
>CAYFOA010000067.1:0-33347 GCA_964344575.1 uncultured Rickettsiales bacterium
GGACTTACATCAACCCATGCCCTCACCCGGTTGACGGGAAGGTGGAGACATGAGCGAGTGGCGCTTCGCCGACCCCGCCTTCTTCGCGCTGATCCCGTGCCTCGCGATCGTGGTCTACGTCGCGCTCGTGGGGCGCCGCCAGGAGCGGCTCCGGTTCAGCGACGTCGGCCTCGCGGGGTCCGCGAAGGGGGGGCGCGGCCAGGCGTTCCGGCTCATCCCCCTGGCCCTCCGCGTCGCCGCCATCTTCCTCCTCATCGTCGCCCTCGCCCGCCCCCAGGGCGGCAGCAAGGGGCAGGACGTCCTCAGCGAAGGCGTCGACATCATGCTCGTCGCCGACACGTCGGGCTCGATGGAGGCGATGGACTTCACCCTCGGGGGCGAGCGGGCGACGCGCCTGGAGGTGGCGAAGAAGGTCATCCGCGACTTCATCGCGGGCCGCGCCAACGACCGCATCGGGCTGGTCGTCTTCGGCGAGGAGGCCCTCATCCAGTGCCCCACGACGCTGGACTACACCATCCTCCAGAACACGCTCCAGGCGGTGAAGCTCAAGATGGCGGGGGACGGGACGGCGATCGGGACGGCGATCGGGACGGCCGTCGCGTCGCTCAAGGAGATCCCCGGCCGGTCCCGGATCGTCATCCTGCTCACCGACGGCAAGAACACGACCGGCATCCTCGACCCCGAGCAGGCGGCCCGCGCCGCGGCGACGTACGGCGTCAAGGTCTACACCATCGGGGTCGGCACCGAGGGGGAGGCGCCGTTCCTGACCCGGGGGCTGTTCGGGGACCGCTTCGTCTACCAGAAGGTCGAGCTCGACGAGGCCACCCTGAAGGCCATCGCCGACGCCACCGGGGCCCGCTACTTCCGCGCCGACAGCTCCGAGTCGCTGTCCCAGATCTTCGCGCTCATCGACGACATGGAGAAGACCAAGGTCGAGGTCCGCGAGTGGGTCGACTACGAGGAGCTCTACCGCTCCGCCCTCCTCCCCGCCCTCCTCCTCCTCCTCCTGGAGCTGGTCGCCCGCGCGACGTGGCTCCGGACCCTGCCCGGGTAAGGTCTCGCGATGCACTTCTCGACGCCGTCCTGGCTCTGGCTGCTGTGGCTCCTGCCGCTGCTCGCCGCGCTGTCGGCGGTGGCGGCGGCGCGGCGCCGGGCGGCGCTGGAGCGGTTCGCCGAGGCGCGGTTCGTGGACTGGCTGCTCCCGGACCGGTCGCGGGCCCGGAGCCTGGCGCGGGGGCTGCTGCTCTTCGTCGCGATCACCGCGCTGGTGGCGGCGATGGCGGGGCCGCGGTGGGGGTTCGCGTGGGAGGACGTGGAGCGGCGCGGGGTCGACGTCGTCGTCGCGCTCGACCTGTCCCGCTCGATGCTCGCCGAGGACGTCAAGCCGAGCCGGCTGACCGCGGCCAAGCGCGAGCTCACCGACCTCGTCGGGCTGCTGAAGGGGGACCGCCTCGGGCTGGTCGTCTTCTCGGGGACGGCGTACACGCAGGTGCCGCTGACGCTCGACTACGCCACGTTCGGGTTCTTCGTGGACCAGCTCGGCCCCGACTGGGTCCCCGTGGGAGGGACCGACCTCGGCGCCGCCGTGGACCAGGCCGTCGACACGTTCGTCGCCGAGGACCGGAGCTCCAAGGCGGTCATCCTCATCACCGACGGCGAGGACCACGGGGGCACGCTCCGGGAGGCCGCGGACCGGGCCAAGGCGGAGGGCGTCCACGTCTTCGTCGTCGGCATCGGAAAGCCCGAGGGCGTGCCCGTACCGGACGGCGTGGGCGGCTTCATCAAGGACCGCGGCGGCAAGGTCGTCCTCAGCAAGCTCGACGAGCCCGCGCTCAAGGAGCTCGCGCTGACGACCGGGGGCAGCTACGTCCGCTCCGTCGGCGGGGTGGCGGACCTGGAGAAGATCTACCTCGACGACATCAAGGGGAGCCTCGCCGCCCGCGCCCTGAGCAGCTCCCGGCAGAAGCGGTGGGAGGAGCGGTTCCAGTGGCTGGTCTTCCCCGCGCTGCTGCTGCTCCTCGTCGAGCGGCTGCTGGGGCCGCGGCGGAGGCGGGGGACGGCGCGCCGGCCCGAGCGCGCGTCGGGCACTGCCGCCACGACCGCGACCTCGGCGGCAGCGGCGCTCGCCCTGGCGCTCCTCCCCGCGACCGCGCACGCCGGCTGGTTCGAGGCGGATCACCTCCGGGACGGCTGGCGGGCGTTCGACGACGACCGCTTCGACGACGCGCTCAAGAGCTGGACGGCGGCCCAGACGGCGACCCCGGGGGAGCGGACGCTGGACTACAACATCGGCCACGCCCACTACCGGCTGGGCGACTTCGAGGCGGCGGAGCAGTCGTTCCGGGCGGCGACGATGGCGTCCGACCGGGATCTCGCCGCGGACGCCTGGTTCAACGTCGGCAACTCGCTCGCCCAGATGGGGAAGTACCTCGACGCGATCGCCTCGTACGACGCCTGCCTGGAGATCCACCCCGACGACGAGGACGCCCTCGTCAACCGCGACATCGCGCGGCAGCGGTACGAGAAGCTCCTGGAGCAGGCGCAGAACGACCAGCAGGAGCGCGAGGAGAACCCGCCCGAGGAGCAGCCGGAGGAGCAGGAGCAGGACGCCGACGCGGAGAACCAGGAGCCCGGCGAGGAGGGGAGCGACGGCGAGCAGCAGCAGGAGCAGGAGCAGCAGCAGGGGCAGGGGATGTCGGAGCAGGAGCAGGAGCCGTCGGGCGGGGACAGCGACGGCAAGGACTCCGGCGAGGAGGAGCGTGACGACCAGGACGGCGGCCAGGACGACGGGCAGGCCGAGGACACGCCCGCGCCGCAGGGGGAGGAGGAGCAGATCGGGGGGGCCGCGGCGGCCGCGGAGATCGACCGGAGCGAGGACCCCGCCGAGGACGACGGGACGGCCAAGGACGGGGACGTCGCCCACGACACGGTCGAGGACCCCGACGCCGACGCCCGCCCCCCGCACGTCATCGAGGGGGCGCTGAGCGAGGACGAGGCCGAGGCGCTGCTCCGGGCCCTCGCCACGGACCAGGCCATGCGCCGCGCGGAGCGGACCGAGCGCGAGGCCGCCCGCGGGCGGCGCGCCGCCGCGAAGGACTGGTGATGCGCCCGGCCCTGCTCCCCGCCCTGGCGGCCCTCGGGCTCCTGCTCCCCGCGACGGCGATCGCGGGGACGATCGGCATGACCGTCGACAAGACCGAGCTGTCCATCGGCGAGGTCGCCACCGTCGTCATCGAGGTCCGCGGCGGCAGCGCCAGCCGGCCCACGATCAGCGCCCCCGCCGGGCTGGAGCTCGTGCAGGCGGGCGGCGGCAAGAAGCAGGAGGTCGTGCGCGGCCGGCTCCAGATCACGCACCGCTACACGTTCACGCTGACGGGGACGCAGGTGGGGACGTACACGTTCGGGCCGGCCCGGGCGGAGATCGACGGGCAGGCCAAGGCGTCGGCGACGTACACGATCGAGGTGACGGAGGGCGGCGGGGGCCGCTCCCGGTCGTCGTCCTCGTCGTCGTCGCGGCGCTCCCGCGGGACCGACGCCTCGGTCGGCGCGGCCTCGCCGGGCAAGCGGGGCGGCGACTACTACGCGATCGCGAACGTCAGCGACGACCGCCCCTACGTCGGCGAGTCGCTCACCTACGAGGTCGAGATCGGGTCGTTCCTCCGGACCCTCGGGGGCATCAACTGGGAGCAGCCGTCGTTCGCGCCGCTGTCCGCCGAGCCGGGGGTCAAGCCGCTCCAGGACGAGCGCCAGGAGATCCTCGACGGTCGCCGCTACACGGTGAACACGATCTCGATCCCGCTCTTCGCCATCGAGGACGCGTCGGTCGACATCGAGCCCGCCGAGTTCACGATGACCGTCGCCCGCCGCGGGACCGGGCTGATCGCCCGCGGCCAGGAGGTGGAGTTCGCGTCGAACGGCGTCCGCGTCCGCGTCCGTCCCCTCCCCGCCAAGGGCCGCCCCGACGACTTCGCGGGCGCGGTGGGCCGGTTCCGACTGGAGGCGAGCCTCGACGAGACGTCCATCGAGACGGGCGGCACGACCACGCTGACGGTCCGCGTCCGGGGCGCCGGCTCCCTGCGCGGCCAGGAGCTCGCCATCGAGCTCCCCGACTCGATCCGCGTCTACGACGAGGAGCCCGACGTGCGGACCGGGCTGACGTCCGACGGGCTGATGTCCGAGGTCACCTACCGCAAGGCCCTCGTCCCCCTGGAGCCGGGCCAGTTCGACATCGGCCGCGTCCAGCTCTCCTACTTCAACCCCGACGCGGGCCGCTACGAGACGACGCGGAGCGACCCCGTCCGGCTCGTCGTCTCCGGCGAGCCGGTCGTCGACGCCGCCGTCGTCGCGCGGTCGTCGTCGCTCACCGCCGCCAAGGAGCAGGTCGAGGTCCTCGGCGCCGACATCCTCCCCCTGCACGCCGGCGCGAGGATGCTCGGGGACGGCCGGATCCGGCTGACGTCGCCGCTGGTGCTGGCCCTCTTGGTGCTCCCCCTGCTCGGGTTCGGCGGCCTCGCCACGCGGGCCGGGGGGCGCCGCCTCGCGGGGACCGAGGGAGGCCGGCGGCGGGCCCGGGGGAAGGCGGCGAAGGCCGCCCGGTCCGACGCCGACCGGGCCGCGAAGCACGACGACGTCGCCGCCGCGGAGGACGCGCTGCGGGCCTACCTGACCGCCCGCCTGGAGCGCTCCGGCGCCGCCCTGTCCGGCTCCGACGCCCCCGCCGTGGTCACCGCCGCCGGCGCCCCGCCCGACCTCGCCGACCACCTCGGCCGCCTCCTCCACCAGTCGGAGGCCCGCCGCTACGGCGGCGGGAGCGGCGCCGGGCTCGCCGACGCCATCGCCGACTGGATCCGCGACGCCGACCGGAGCTGGCGATGAGGCTCGGCGCCGCCCTCGTCGCCCTCGTCGCGGCCCTCGGCGCGTCCCCCGCGGCGGCCCAGTCCTTCGACTGCCCGACGCTGTACGCCGACGGCGACTACGGCGCCGCCGCCGCCTGCTTCGAGGCCCTCGCCGCCCAGGGCAACGCCAACGGCCACCTGTTCTACAACCTCGGCAACGCCCGCTACCGCGCCGGCGAGGTGGGCGCCGCCGTCCTCGCCTACCGCCGCGCCGCCCTCTACCTCCCCCGGGACGGCGACCTCGAGGCGAACCTCGACCGGGCCCGCACCCTCAGCCGCGACGACCTCGAGCCCCCCGGCGGGCGCGAGGCGTTGGCGCGCACGCTGCTCGGCCCCTACGACGCGCTGTCGGCGTCGGAGTTGCTGCTGCTCGGCGCGATCGCGTGGGCGCTGCTCTTCGGGGTGGCCGCCATCCGGCTCGTCCGCCCCTTCGCGGGGTGGGGCGGCGTCGTCGCGCTGCTCGGCGCGGTGGCGCTGTTTGGCCTGGGCGGCTGGGCGGCCCGGTCCTACACCATCAGCCAGCATCCCGTCGCCGTCGTGCTGGAGCCGGAGGTCACCCTCCGCTCGGGCCGCGACGTCCTCAGCACCGACCTCGCCCGCCTCCACGAGGGCGCCGAGGTCGAGGTCGTCGAGGAGGACGGGGACTGGGTGCAGGTCGCGCTCTCCACGGGGCTGCGCGGCTGGCTGAGCCGGGGCTCGGTGGGCCTGGCCCGGTGGTGACTGCTATAGGAGGTTCATCATGGCTGCCCGTCTTCTGATCGCCTGCCTCGTCGCCGGATCGATGCTCGCCGCGTCGGTCGCGACGGCGGCCACGTACAACCCCCGCAAGATCAAGAAGTGGCCGGACGAGGACAAGGTCCTGGCCCGCGTCTTCGACTCCTGGATGTCGCAGGAGGAGATGGACATCTTCATCACCCTGGAGTCGACCGCGGACCGCCACGCGTTCCTCAAGGAGGCCGGCTACTGGAAGATGTGGGAGTCGATCGAGGACGAGATGCGCCCCAACGTCATCGCCGGCGAGGTGGTCAAGGGGATGAACAAGGACGAGGTCTTCATGTGCTGGGACAAGCCCAAGAAGATCCGCAAGGACTTCAAGCGCGAGGCCTACATCGACGTCCTCAACTACGAGTTCGAGCGCGACCGGAAGGGGAACGAGTTCCTGCTCCGGCCGGACAGCCAGACGGCCTACAAGAACGAGATCTTCACGCGCTACGTCTACATGCACAACGGCCTCGTCTTCTCGATCGTCAACGCCGGCGAGGAGGAGAACGTCATGGACGAGCTCCCCGTCGAGGACGCCCCCGAACCCCCCGAGCCGCCCGAGGACGAGCCCGACCCCGGAAGCGGGGAGGAGGGCGAAGCCAAGACGGAGTAGACTTGGGTTCGTGGGAGAGCAGGACAGCGGCGGAGTCTTCGTCGACGAGCACGGGATCGTGCTCCGGGTCGGGGACGCGTTCGCGCGTCTGCTCGGCAAGCCCCCCGAGGCCATCGTCGGCACGCCGCTGGAGTCCCACTTCGCGGACCTCGCCCAGGCGCGCACGCAGGAGGGGCTGGCGACGCTCGCGGGCGGCATCGCCCACGACTTCAACAACCTCCTGACGGGCATCCTCGGCAACGCGTCGCGCATCCGGCTGGCGACGCTGGAGCCGGAGATCGACGAGCTGGCGCGGTCGGTGGAGGACAGCGCGGAGCTCGCGGCGCGGCTGACGCAGCGGCTGATGGCGCTCGTCCGCGGCCAGGCCCCGCACCGCCGCCTCCTCGACATCGGCGACCTCGTCCGCCACACCATCCAGCTCACGAGCAAGGTCGTCCCCGACGCGATCTCGCTGGAGACGTCGCTGCAGGCGGGGCTGCCGCCGGTGCTCGCGGACGAGTCCCAGCTGCAGCAGGCGATCCTCAACCTCTGCCTCAACGCGCGCGACGCGATGATGGAGCACAACGGCGGCGGCGTGATCCGGTTCCGGGTGCGGGAGGCGACGCTGACGAAGGCGCTGGACGACGGCACCACCATCGCGGAGCCGGCCGTCGAGCTCGAGGTCTCCGACACCGGCCCCGGCGTCCCCGCCGACCTGCGTCAGCGGATCTTCGACCCGTTCTTCACGACGAAGGGGCTGGGGCGCGGGATCGGGCTGGGGCTGGCGTCGGTCCATCAGCTCGTCGACGCGCACGGGGGCAAGCTCGAGGTGGAGGACGCCCCCGGCGGCGGCGCGCTGTTCCGGATCCGACTCCCGGTCCACCCCGGCCGCGGCGAGCCGGCCACCCGCCCGAGCCGGACCTCCGACGGCGGCGGCCCCGGGATCGAGGACGCCGTCATCCTCCTCGCCGAGGACGAGGACGCGGTCCGCGAGCTGGTCCAGGCGTCGCTCCACTCCCGGGGCTACGAGGTGCTGTCGGCCCCCGACGGCGCCGTCGCGGCCGAGCTGTGGCGCCAGCACCGCGACCGCATCGACCTCCTCTTCCTCGACGTCCGCATGCCCGGCCTGGAGGGTCCCGACGTCCTCCGCCTCGCCCGCCAGGACCGGCCCGACGTCCCCGCGATCTTCAGCTCCGGGTTCATCCCCGACGACCCCAGCAGCCAGGAGGTCTTCACCCGCGTCGTCTACCTCCCGAAGCCGTACCGCGTGCCCGACCTGCTCGCGACGGTGAAGGCCGCCCTGCGCGACCTCAACGAGGCGCCCGGGGAGACGACCGCGCTGACGCCCATCGGGGCGGTGACGACGCTGGAGGAGGAGCCGGTGGCGTGGAGCGCGTCGGGCGCCGTCGACATCGGGGCGACGCTGGTCGAACAGCAGCCCCTGGACACGGGCGAGTGGATGCCGACCACGTCACGTCACACCGTGATCAGCTCGGACGAGCACGAGGCCGTCAACGACCCGGACGCCGACTGACGGGGCGGGCTACCCCGCGAGGACGACGAGCACCAGCTCCCACTCGGCGAGCACCGCCGAGCCGTCGCCGATGACCTGCATCGGGAAGATGAACACCTGGTCGGACGTGGTCTGGGGGACGCCGGGGAAGAGCGTCACCTCGAACTCGACCTCGGTCCCCACGGGGACGTCGGCGTGGACCGGCGGGGTGATGGCGGTGACGAAGTCGTAGGGGTCGTCGAGCACGTCCAGCGTCAGGTCGAACTGGCCGCCGTTCGAGAGCGCCTCGATGCCGTCGATCACGAAGGTGACGGTGGACGACGAGGTCCCCTGGAAGACGAGCGGATCGGGGCTCCCGTCGCCGTTGGTGTCGGCCATCGAGCCGGTCGCCGAGGCGAGGCTCTGCATCTGGCCGATGGGGTCGCTGGTGGTGCCGACGCCGATCAGCTTGCCCCCGAGGTCGTTGAGCGCGGCGGTGACGTCGCTGCTCCCGGCGGGGTTGCTGCAGGCCGGCGGGACGGCGTACCCGGCGTCGGGATCGCGGAGCGGCGCGTCGGTCGCGTAGACGATGATGGGGACCGACCCGCCGCGGAACCCGGCGCCCCCGAGGTCGCCCGGCAAGCTGCTGTCGTAGACGCCCGCCACGTTCCCCGAGAACGCGTCCTGCCCCGGCCCCGAGGCGACGGGGATGAACGGCGGCACGTCGGTGCTGCTGTCCATGTTGTTGTCGCAGTCCTGGTCGTACCCGATGCCCGTGGCGGCCTGGTACAGCGCCTCCATGCCCGACTCGGTCCAGTCGTAGCCGCTCCGCGTCGACAGGCTCCCGAGGGTGCTCTGGACGGCGGAGGTGTTCGTCGTGACCTGCTGGCGGAGGCGGAAGGGGAGGTCGCCGTAGCCGGCGTCGCCGAAGTCGGAGTAGGCGTAGTCGTCGTACTCGGCCACGCCGAACGCGAGGTTCGGGATGGTGATGGTGCTGACGACGTTGCTGAAGTTCGACGTCATCGTGGACAGCACGCCGCCCATCGAGCAGGTGGTGTCGAGGACGAAGAGGACGTCGGCCTGGAGGATCTCCGGCGTGAAGGGGACGGTCAGGGTGGTGTCGACCCGCGGGGACAGCTCGGCGTAGTAGCCGTCGATGACGGAGCCCGCGTCGAGCGGGTCGCTCCCCGCCTCGAGCTCGGCGAGATCGGTGAAGCCGTCGCCGTCCGTGTCGCGGTTCGCGGGGTCGGTGCCGAAGAGCGGCTCCTCGTTGTCCATGATCCCGTCGTTGTCGGAGTCGGCGTCCTCGAAGTCGTAGAACCCGTCGCCGTCGCTGTCGGTCGGGTTGTCGGGGTCGTCGACCTCGTCGGAGTCGGGGATGCCGTCGTTGTCGCTGTCCTCGTCCTGCGACGAGGGGATGCCGTCGCCGTCGGGGTCGTCGCCGCCCTCGATGGCGTCGGGGATGCCGTCGTTGTCGGAGTCCTCGTCCTGGTAGTCGGGGATGCCGTCGCCGTCCGTGTCGGCGGGGTTGCCGGGGTTGCCGCCGATCTCGTCGCTGTCCGGGATGTCGTCGCCGTCGTTGTCGAGGTCGGAGCTGTCGGGGATGCCGTCACCGTCCTGGTCACCGGCGCCCTCGTCCTCGTCGGCGATGCCGTTGTCGTCGCTGTCGAGGTCGAGGAAGTCGGGGGTGCCGTCGTTGTCGGAGTCCTCGGGCGGGGTCGTCGGGTCGGCGTCGCCCGCCTCGTCCGCGTCGGGGATGCCGTCGCCGTCGCTGTCGAGGTCCTGGTGGTTGCCCGTGCCGTCGCCGTCGGGGTCGCCGGTCCCCTCGTCCTCGTCGCTGATCGTGTCGCCGTCGGCGTCGGGGACGTCGCTGAAGTCGTCGTCGTCGCCGAACGTCGCGTCGTCGTCGTCGTCCCCGCCACCGCCGCCGCGGCCGCCCCACGTGTAGCCGAGGCAGCCGCTCAGCAATCCGAGGGCGGCGAGGAGCGCGAGGGACCGGGTCAGGGCAGGGGTGAGGCGCATGGCGAACAAGCTACGCGCGCGCGAGGGTCGGGGCAATCGGGCGTTTCCTGCCCTGAACGAAACGGCTAGCCGTAGGAGACCGGCTGGTCCGTCACCGAGCTGGAGGCGCCGGGGGCCGCGGAGAACGGCTCCAGGGCCTGGCGGAAGGCCTCCATCGACTCGAAGCGGTGCTCGGGGTCCTTGCTCAGGGCGCGCGTGAAGATGCCGTCCAGCCCGGGCGGGAAGTTCGCCGACGGGTTCGCCTGCGACGGCATCAGCGCCGGGTCCTCGATCGTCCGCATCAGCAGCTCCTCGATCGTCGCGGCGGTGAACACCGGCCGGCCCGTGAGGAGGTGGAAGCCGGTGGCGGCGAGGCTGTACTGGTCCGCCTGGGGCGACGCCGGCATGCCCTGGAGGACCTCGGGGGCGACGTACAGCGGCGTCCCCATGATCGTCCCGACGGCGGTCAGCCGGGCGTCCGACGGGAGCCGCTGCTTCATCCGCCGCTTGCGGGGCCGCTCGGGGTCGTCGTCCGCCTTCCGGGCGATGCCGAAGTCGAGCACCTTCACCACCTCGCGCCCGTCCGCGGTGCGCGCGAGGAAGAGGTTGGCGGGCTTGATGTCGCGGTGGATGAGCTGCCGCGCGTGCGCCTCGGCGAGCGACTCGGCGCCGTAGGCGAGCCAGCGGCAGACGATGTCGAACGGCTGCGGGCCGATCTCGTCGAGCATGTCCTGGAGGCTCTCTCCCTCGAGGTACTCCATCACGTAGAACAGCTGACCCTGCTGGGTGATGCCGAAGTCGAACACCTGGACCGTGTACGGTGACCGGAGCATCGACGTCTCGCGGGCCTCCCGCTCGAAGCGGCGCCGCAGCGCCCCGCTGGCGTCCTTGTCGGGGTTGACGACCTTGATGACGCACGGCCGGCCGAGGTCCCGGTGCCACGCGAGGTAGACGACGCCCATGGCGCCGCGGCCGAGCTCCTTCTTGATCTTGTAGCGACCGAGGGACCGCGCCGAGACGAGGCGCTGGTGCATCGCGTGGATCATGTCCGACGCCACCAGCCCGACCCCGGCGATGGCCACCAGGGGGAAGAGGTTCGCGGCGAGGTAGCCCATCTCCCGGGTGTCGGACAGCCATCCCACCACGTCGCCGGCGTAGGGGCCGAAGATCACGATCGTCGCGGGGTAGGTGAAGACGAGGAAGCTGACGACGGGGAGGTGCTGCTTCGCGGTCCCCGGGACGAGGATGGTGCGGGCCGTCACGAGCAGCGTGATCCCGGCGACGTACGGCGATTGAGCGCCCCCCGTCGCGGCCGTCATGTACCCCAGGGCGACGGCCGGCGGGGCGAAGATGAGCCAGTCCATCGCGGCGACGGGGAACTCGTCCTCCGCCGACCGGAGCCACACCCACAGGGCCGAGAACCACAGCGTCATCCCGAACCGGAGGACGATGAACGCGGGCAGCGGCAGGCTCGGCCACCACGACTTCCAGGCGAGGAAGTCGACGACCATGAAGAGCGGCGAGAGCATCGCGCCGAACATCGCGGCGGTGAGGAGGCGCGTCTTGAAGAGCGTGGTCGTCTCGCGCCGGAACCTCAGATCGAGGTTCTCGTGGATGGTCGCGCGCGCCCCGCGGGGCGTGCCGGCGTGGGTCCGCGAGAGGCGTTCCTTGCTCAAGTGCGGCGGCGCCTCAGAACCGGACGATCTTCTTGGTCGCCTGGCCGGCCTGCACCGTGACGGTGAGGGTCTTCTTGTCCGGCGGCGAGCAGGCGGAGCAGTCGAACACCACGGTGTGGTCGCCGGCGCTCAGCGTGTGGTTCTGGACCGGCGTGCTGCCGAGGACGCGGCCGTCGACGATGACCGTGGACCACGGCTTGCTGTTGAAGCTGACGGTCCCCGTGCCGACCACGGCGGGTGCGGGGGGCGCCGCCTCGACGGGGGGCTTGTCCGCGACGGGCGTCGGCTTGGGCGTGGACGGCTCCCGCGGCGGCTTCGCCTCGGGCTTCGGCGTGCGGGGCTCGCGGGGCGGCTTCGTCTCGGCCACCGGCTTCGGCTTCGGCGTCGACGGCTCCTTCGGCGGCGTGGCGGACGCGGGCGTCGCGGGCTCCTCGATCGCGAGGCTCGGCAGCGCGTCCTCGTCGCCGGCGGCCTCGGCCGGCGACGGCGCCTCCTCGGGGGACGTCGCCGCGGTCGGATCCTCGGTGGTGACGGCCGTGCCGGGGTCGCCGCCGGTCGCCGGGTCGCCGCCGAGCTGCGTGATCAGGAGCACGCCCACGGCGACGATGACGCCGACCAGGATCGCCGCCACCGCGTACAGCGGCGCGTTCGACTTCTTCTTCTTCCGGCGCTTCCCGCCGGTCTTCCGGAGCTGCTTGGGACCGCCCGCGCCGACCCCCTTCTGGATGCGCGTCCGGGCGGGGGCGGCGCCGTCGGTGTCGAAGAAGGACGCCTCCTCCTCGTTGAGCCGCCCGTCGCGGTCGCCCTCGGCGCCGACGGCGACGGTGTCGCCGAAGGAGTCGAAGAGGTCGTCGCCGACGCTGACCTCGGGGACCCGCTCGGCCTGCTTGGCGGCCCCGACGCGGTCCTTCGTCGCGACCGTGGCGAGCGACTGCGTCCCCTCGGCGGGCTTGCCCGCGCCGTGCAGCGAGACGGGGGCGCCGTCGGGGCCGAACTCGCCCGTAGCCATCGCCTCGGGGAGGTGGGACGCGAAGTCCTCGGTCCACTCGTGCAGCGTCGGCCCGGGGGGCAGCTCGCGCTTGACCTCGCGGAGCGCCTTCTCGACCTCCTTGGCGGTCTGGAACCGCTCGTCGGGGTTGCGCGCCATGCACTTCGCGAGGATCGGCTCGAACTCGGGGACCCGGGCCCGGACCCGCTCCCGGGCCTCGTCGATCTCGGCGTTGAGGATGGCGTGCATGATGGCGAGCAGGTTGTCGCCCACGAAGGGGACCTGCAGCGTGGTCAGCTCGTGGAGGATGGACCCCATGCTGAAGAGGTCGGAGCGCCGGTCGAGCTTGCCCCCCGTCACCTGCTCGGGGCTCATGTAGATGGGCGTCCCCTTGGTGACGTCGGCGGCGGTGGTCTTGTAGAGGTTGGTGTCGGCCTTGGCGATGCCGAAGTCCATGATCTTCACGTCGCCTTCGCGACTGAGGATGATGTTCCCGGGCTTGAGGTCGCGGTGGACGAGGTTGAGCGGCTGGCCGTCCTTGGCGACGAGGCTGTGGGCGTAGTCGAGGCCGCGGCAGACGTACTGCAGCATCTCGCAGATGATGACGGGGGGGAGCTTCGTCCCGTTGGTGCGACAGGACCGGAGCACGGCGTCCAGCGTCCAGCCGTCGACGTACTCCATGGCCATGAAGTAGTTGCCGTCGACCTGGTTGAACTCGTAGATCTCGACGATGTTCTTGTGGCGCAGCTGACCGCCGAGGCGGGCCTCGTTGATGAGCGCCTTCACGACGCGCTCGTCCTCGGTCAGCTTGGTGTCGATCCGCTTGAGGGCGACCTCCTTCTCGAACCCCATGGGCCCGGCCAGGACGGCGCGGAACACCTTCGCCATGCCCCCCTCGCCGAGGAGGTTCAGCAGGCGATAGCGTCCGAAGGAGACGGGCTCTGGCATGCGTGGCGGGTCGTTTCTCTCTCTGAGGCGCGCGGATCCCGGACCCGTTCATTGTAGTCGGACCGGGATCCCAGGGCTACCGGGCAACGCGTGCCCGTGCGCGGGCTTATCGACGGGGCCGGTCAGGGCTTGAGCGAGCCCGCCAGGGCCTCGGCGCGGGAGCGCCATGACGAAGTTGCCGGCGCGCGTCCAGACGCCGGCGACGCGCTCGACGATCGCGACGGCCTCGTCGTGCGGGGGGTCGAAGCGGGCCTGGAGGGCGACGCCTTCTTCGAGGGCGTCGGCGGCCTCGCCGTCGTTGCCGGCGGCGGCCAGGGCGAGGGCGCGCGTCAGGAGGAGGGCGGCGCGCCGGGCCTCCCCGTCGGGGGCGGGCGCGTCGTCGAGGACGTCCAGCGCCTCCTCGGGGCGGCCCGCGTCCACCGCCACGAGCGCCTGGTTGAGCGTCCCCACGAGCACGTGCCGGCTGCCGAGGAGGCGCCACAGCGTCAGCGCCGCGCGGTAGTGGTTCGCCGCGCCGTGGAGGTCGCCGCGGGCGCGGGCCAGCTCCCCGAGCTCGTTGTGCAGCTCCGCCTCGGTGCGGTGCTGGCCGGACGTGCGCGCCAGCGCCAGCCCCTCGGTCAGGTGGCGGTCCGCGGCGCCGAGGTCGCCCGCCTCGCGGTTGGCGCGACCGAGGTCGCAGAGGATGTCCGGGAGCGCCGGGTGGGAGCCTCCCGCGCGGGCCTCGCCCAGCGCCTGGTCGAGCCACCGGACGGCGGCCGCGCGATCGCCCCGGGCCAGCGCCACGTACCCCAACGTCGTGTACCGCTCCGACCGCTGCAGCGCGTCCGGCGCGTCCGCCAGGAGCTGGTCGGGATCGGGGTCCGGGACGGGGACGTCGGGCAGCTCCGCCGCGGCCGCGGCCAGCGTCCGGAGGATCTTCGACCGCGCCTGCGCCGCGTCCGGGCCCGTCCGCCCGTCCAGCAGCGCCATCGCCTCCGAGAACGCCGCCAGCGCCTCGTGAGGGGCGCCCCGGTTGTAGCGGCAGCGGCCCACCCCGAACCACGCCCACGCCGCCTCCTCGGGCGACGGCTCCTCCTCCAGGATCGCGGCGAAGCACTCCTCCGCGCGGTCCGTGTGGCCGAGGTGGTTCTCCGCGTTCCCCTGCCCCCAACACGCCTCGATCCGGACCTCGCGGCCGCCCCGCTTCCGGGCCATCGCGAACAGCCGGACCGCCTCGGCGAGGTCCCCCGCGGCGAGCGCCTGCCGGCCCCCCTCGGCCGCGTGCGCCGCGGCCCCGTCCCGATCGCCGGCGAGCAGCAGCAGCTCGACCACCGGCCGGGCGACGTCCCGGGTGGGGTGCTCGGCCAGCAGCGACTCCGCCGCGGCCCGGCACAGCCGCCGCCCCCGCCGCGAGCTCCCCATCCGCGAGAGGACGAGGTCCCGCAGCATCGGGTGCTCCCAGCTCAGCCGGTCCCCACCCCCGTCGGGCTCGGTGAGGAGGCCGCCGTCGACCAGCTCGTCCAGCAGCTCGTCGACGTGAGCGTCATCGACGCGGGAGCTGTCCGCGCCGGCCGCCTCGATCACCCGCTCCAGCAGCTTCACGTCGAACCCCGGCCCCAGGACCGCCGCCGCCTCCAGCACCTGCCCCACCGTGTCCGGGTCGGAGGTGTTCGCGAGCACGCCGTCCAGCCGCGCCGCGAGCATCTGCTCCATCGACGCCGGGACCAGCCCGCTCAGCTCGATCTCGTCCGTCAGCGTCCACGCCTCCCCGACCCGGGTGAGGCGCCCCTGCTCGGTGAGGTGGCGGAGGAGCTGGAGCGCGTGCAGGGGCGAGCCGTCGGCCCGGACCGCGAGCTGGGTGGCGACCGTCGCGTCCAGCGCCATGACCGTCCGGAGGAGCGACTCGACCTCCACCTGGGGGAGCGGCTCCAGCTCCAGCCGGTGGAGGACGTCGCCGCCGTACCGGAGCAGCGAGGCCGACGCGCCGGGCTCGGCGGGATCCCGCGTCGCGACCACGAGGAGGCCGAAGGGGTGCAACCGCTGGGCGATCGCGAGGCGGGTCAGGAAGGCGACCGTGGCGGCGTCCGCCCAGTGGAGGTCGTCCAGCCAGAGGACGACCGACGTCGTGGACGCGAGGATCCGGAGGGCGCGCTCCACCAGCGCCTGCTCCTGCCACTCCAGGGGGCTCTCGGGGCGGACCGGGCCGGTGCTGACGTCCGCCTGCCCGCCGCGGAGCCAGTCCGCGAGGTGGGCGCACTCCGCGTCCGACAGCCCCTCTCCGCCCCCGCCGAGGACGTCCCCGAGGCGCCGGACGAGGCCGGCCGGGGCGAGGCGGCGGCTCTGGAGCAGGTCTTCCAGGGCGCCGCGGATCCCCCCGAGCGCGGGGCCGCCCCCGGGCGACGCCGCCGACCGGCCCACCCGGACGGTGTTCGCGGCCAGCGCGTCGTCGAGCACGTGGGAGACGAGGCGGGACTTGCCGATCCCGCCGGGGCCGTCGACGAGGGCCAGTCCGCCCCGCCCCGCGGCGGCCTCCGCGAGGCGCTCGGACAGCCACGACGCCTCCCGTTCGCGGTCCATGAACGGGGGGTCCGCCATCATCCGCGCGGTGGTCGGCACGGCCGGCGCGGCGCCCCCCGAGTTGGCCGCCGAGAGCGCCGCCACGGGGAGGGTCTCCGCCACCCGCGGGGGCAACACCACGGCGCCGGGGGCCGACGTCCGCATCGCCGTCGCGGTCGCCGCCCGGGCCGGGGGACCGGACGCCCGCCTCAGCGCCCGCCGCATCTCCGCGGCCGAGCCGTACCGCGCCGCCGGATCCTTCGCGAGGGTCCGCTCCACGACCGCGATCAGCCCGTCCGGCAGGCGCAGGCCGGGGCGGGGGCGGAGCCGGGGTGGGGGGTCGAAGACGTGGGCCCGCATCACCTCGCGCACGGGGCCGCGGAACGGGGGCGTCCCCGCCAGCCACTCGTAGAGCACCACGCCCGCGGCGTAGAGGTCCGACCGCTCCGTGATCCGCGCCCCCCGGGCCTGCTCGGGGGCCATGTAGAGCGGCGTCCCCATCACCGTGCCGGCGTGCGTCAGCGCCTCGCCGGCCGTCTCGCGGGCGAGCATCTCGGCCGAGATCGTCGACTCGCTCTCCTCGAACGCGCCGAGGACGGCCGCGATCCCGAAGTCGAGCAGCACCACCTGCGCGGGGTCGCCGCCCCGGACGATCATGTTCGCGGGCTTGAGGTCGCGGTGGAGGACGCCGCGGGCGTGGGCGGCGCCGAGCCCCTCGAGGACGCCGTCGATGGCGGCCATCACCGCGGCCAGCTCCGTCGTCCCCCCCAGCGCCTCGGACGGCGTCGTCCCCCGGACGTACTCCATCACCAGGTACGGCGCGCCGTCCTCGGCCTGGCCGTAGTCGTGGACCTGGACCACGTGGGGGTTGCTGATCCGGCCGACGACCCGCGCCTCCCGGTGGAGCCGCCGCCGCGCCCGCGAGTTCACGGGGACGTCGGCGCGGAGCACCTTGATCGCGACCGGGCGGTCGAGCCACACCTGCCGCGCGAGGTAGACGGCCCCCATCGCCCCGGCGCCGAGGGGGCGGACGATCTCGTAGCGGTCGTCGAGGACCTCGCCGACGTACGCGTCCGTCGTCATCGGCACCCGCAGCCCGCCTCGGGGGCGATGTCCGCCGCCCCCACGTCGAAGATGCCGAGCGCCACGGGGACGGGCCAGCCCCCGGGGACGTCGACGACGACACCGCCGCGGCTCAGGTAGAGCTGCGAGCTGGGGCCGCCGTCGAGGTTGAGCGCGTCGGTGCAGCCCTGGGCCACGAACCAGCCCGCCAGCTCGGTCGCGGCCACCGAGTCGTCCACCACCACCAGGGCGACGCGGCCGTCGTCCAGGGTGCAGACCGCCGTCCGCCGGGCGGACTGCTTCTTCAGCTCGGTCGCCTTGCCGCCGACCACCAGCCGGGGCCCCGACTGGACAGCCTGGCGGGGCGCGCGGGTCGCGTCCCAGGCGTCCGTGTGGACGATGGACGCGGCGCCCGCCTCGTCGACCGCGAAGACCCCCCAGTCGACCGGCCGGAGGGGCACGCGCTCGTCCCCGTCCACCACCAGCAGCCCCATCGCGCTGCCGTCGACGTCGAAGAAGGACGCGTTGATCACCGCCTCGGCGCCGGTCTCCTCCGCGAACTGCTGCGCCGTCAGCGCCTTCGCCCCGTGGTCCTCGGCGTGGAGGACGCGGACGTGCTTCGGCGCGACGGCGAGGAAGTGGGCGCGGGAGTCGTCGGGGAGCTTCGTGGCCCGGTAGACCAGCGGCGGGTCCCCGGCGGCGTGGGCGGCCAACGACAGGGCCACGAGCAGGGCGGCGGCCGCGAGCCACACCCCCCGGCGGGACGTCAACCGCCGCTCGCTTCCCGGGCGATCGTCCGGAGCGCCCGGAGCTGCTCCCGCGCGGCCGCCTCCTCGTCCTCGATGGCGCGCAGCTCGGCGACGTTGGCGCCCAGCCGGCTCCACCCGGCGGGGTCCCGGTCCCGGTTGATCTCGTCCAGCGCCTCGCGGACGCGGTCGAGCGCCTCGGCGCGGCGGCGCGACTGCTGGTCCAGCGCCGCCCACGTCCCCACCGGCCCCTCGCCGGCGTCCTCGGGGGGTCGGGCCGCCTCGAGCTCCTTCTCGAAGATGCGGAGGCCGGAGCTCGCCTCCCCCACGCGCTGGCGGTGGTCCTCGAGCAGTCGCCCGAGATCCAGACCGAACCGACCGCCCGCGGGCTGGAAGATCGCGGGGACGGGGCGGAGGGCGGCCGTCGCCCGGGAGACCGCGGCGCTCAGGGGAGCGTCGTGGAGGATCCGCTCGAGGAAGTCGACGTGCCAGCCCCGGAGCTCGTCGGCGCTCCACCCCGGCGGGAGCATGACGACGGGCGGGGCGCCCCGCTCGACGAGGCGGCGGCAGAGCTTCATGCGGCGGACGTCGTCGTCGGCGTCGTCGGGATCGACGGGCGGGTCGAGGACCCAGAGGCGCGTCCCCAGGTCCGCGAGGACGTGGCCCAGCGTCGCGATGACGGCCTCCGACGGTTCGTCCCCCGCGTCCCCCTCGGGAGGGACCGCGTCGGGGCGGAGGACGACGACGTCGAAGCGGCGGAGGTCGGTCCCCCCGGGGACGATCGACCAGCCCGCCATCGGCTGCGCGGTGACGGACACGCCGTCGGCCGCGCCCAGCTCGTCGCTCAGGGCGGAGAGCCGGTCGGCCAGCCCCTTCCGCTCGGGGTCGTCGAGACCGGGCGCGCTGAGCACGAGGATGCGGACGGGGAGCCGGGGCAGCCGACCCAAGGCCGCGCAGTTGGCCTCCAGCTCGACGACCAGGGGCTCGGGGTACTCTTGATCCGTCATGCCACGTCGACGCCGCCCACGGCGCCGCCACTATAAACGGAGGGCCGTATCGGCGTGCTCACCCTGATCGGAACGTTGGTCCTCCTGGTCGTCGTGGCGGGCGGGATCGTCCTCATCTCGGTCGTCATCGCGAAGTGGGGCCACGAGGACGTCCCCCAGGAGCGGCCGCCCTGGATGGGGCCCGATCCGGCGGCCATCGAGGCGGCGCTGCGGTCGGTGCTCGACCCCGCCGGCCGGCTCGAGGAGGCGCCCGACGTCGCCGAGCTGGCCCGCGTCCACGCGCACGACATGGCGCTCCGCCACTTCAGCGGCGAGGTCGATCCCGAGGGGCAGGGGCTGGCCCCGCGGCGGGAGCGGCTGCACCCCAAGATGCTCGGCGTCGCGCGCCAGTGGCAGACGCTGCTGCTCGCCGACGAGACGAAGTACGCCGCCGGCATCGCGGGCGAGCTGTGGACGGTCGATCCGGACCACGACGCGCTCGCCAGGGACGAGGCGTGGACGGACCTGGGGGTCGGGGTGGCCATCGAGGAGGGCCGGTGCGGGGCCTGCGCCGTGTGGCTGGCCCGCGAGGAGGATCCCGAGAAGGACCCCTAGCGCGCCATCTTCGCGCCGCCGCTGCCGCCGGGCTTCGCGAGGTCGATGACCAGGTTGCGGTCGCCGAGGCTGGCGCCCGCGAGCGCGGACCGGATCTGGACGGCGTCGTCGTGCGACTCCATCTCCACGAACCCGAAGCCGCGGCTCAGGCCGGTGCTCCGGTCCATGATGACGCGGACGTCGAGGGGCTCGGCGCCGCAGCTCTCGAAGAGCGCGCGGAGGTCGTCGTCGGTGCAGGAGTAGGGCAGGTTTCCGACGAACAGCTTGGCAGACATGACAGTACCTTCCGGGAGGGTCAGCGTGGGGGGGACGGGGGAGCGGCTAGCGCTGACGGTAGGTGATGCGACCGCGCGTCAGGTCGTACGGCGAGACCGCGACGATCACGCGATCGCCGCGCAGGACGCGGATTCGGTACTTACGCATCTTCCCGCCCAGGTGGGCGAGGATCTCGTGGTCGTCGTCGGTCACGACGCGGAAGGTCCCTCCCGGGAACACCTCCTTGACCGTGCCTTCGAGCTCAACCGCGTCTTCTTTGGCCATGCAACCTCTCTCGTCCAGGTCCGAAACAAAAAACCCCGGCCACGTCCGGCCGGGGAATCTCCGCTCAGGACCGGCCGCAATGTAAGCCCCCGGATCGGAGGCGTCAAGCGTCCCCGGAGCCCTCGGGGAGGTCGTCGGTGATGGGACCGAACGAACGACTGCGGGGCAACGTCTCCAGGAACACCTGCTCCTCGACGTCCCCCGCGGCGGCTGCGTCGGCCGCCGACTCGGCCACCACGACGCGATCCCGGCCGTCCGCCTTGGCCGCGTACAGCGCCCGATCGGCGCGGTTCACCCAGGCCGCCCAGGGCTCGTCCGGACCGCGCATCGCGACGCCGATGCTGGCCGTCACCGAGAGCCCCCGGGCGAGGTCGAACATCGACTTGTCCCGCACCGCCTGCCCCACCCGCGTCGCCACCTGGAGCGCGTCGTCGACCTCCAGCCCGGGCATCACCACGAGCAGCTCCTCGCCCCCGTAGCGGATGGCGCTGTCGGTCTCCCGCAGCGCCGACGTCATCGTCTCCGCGACCCGCTGGATCACCTGGTCGCCGACGAGGTGGCCGTGGACGTCGTTGATCGCCTTGAAGTGGTCCAGGTCCAACAGCACGCAGCTGATCGGCTGCCCCCGACGGTCGACGTCCTCGAGCAGCTTGGGGAGCCGATCGGACAGGAACGCGCGCGTGAGCAGCCCGGTGAGGTGGTCCCGCTCCGCCTGGCGGACGCGCTCGCTGACGTCGCTGTGGTAGCGGACCTCCTCCTCGGCCATCCACTCGAAGCGGAGGAGGATGTCCCCCAGCCGGACCTTGTCCCCGCTGATCAGCGCCTGCTCTGCGACCGTCTTGCCGTTGACGAGGACGCCGTTGGTGCTGCCGTTGTCCTGGATCCGGACGCCGAGCCGGCCCTCGCGCGACGCCACGATGCAGATCGCGTGGACGCGGCTCACCGACGGGTCGCTGACGCGGATGTCGGCGTCCTCGGCGCGGCCCAGGCGGTGGGCCCGGCGCCCCGGGTCGAAGGCGTAGAACGCCCCCACCTCGGGCCCCTCGAGCATGGTGAACGTCGGCACCAGGCGCGCGTCGCTCCGACGCGCCCTGAGGTTGGTGACCCGGGTGCTGGGCTCTTCGCTGCCCACGCGCGCGCGACTCCGGTCTCGAGGTCTAGAGGACGCCCTTGGCCTTCAGCTCGGCGTCGATGACCTCCTTGAAGGACTCGAAGGGGCGCGCGCCGTTGAGGAACTGGCCGTTGATGAAGAAGGCGGGGGTGCCGCTGACGCCGACCTTCTCGCCGGCCGCCTTGTCGGCGTCGACGTTGGCGGCGTAGCGGCCGCTGTCGAGGCACTCGTCGAACTTCGCCTGGTCGAGCCCGAGCTCGGTCGCGTAGCCCTTCAGCTTGTCGACCTGCAGCGCGCGCTGGTTGTCGAAGAGGACGTCGTGCATCTCCCAGAACTTGCCCTGCTCCTGGGCGCAGTGCGACGCCTCGGCGGCCTTGCCGGCCTCCTTGTGCATGGGCAGGGGGAAGTCGCGGAAGACGAACGCGACCTTGTCGCCGTACTCCTCCTTGACCTGGTCGAGCGTCGGGTTGACGCGGGAGCAGTAGGGGCACTGGAACTCGGAGAACTCGACGATGACGACGGGCGCATTCTCGACGTCGCCGTAGGTCGGGTTGCCCTCGCCGTGGTCGACGTCGAACCGGAGCGGCTCCATGAAGACCTCGACCGACGCGGCCTCCCGGAGCGTCGCGATGAACGCGGTCCGGAGCTCCTGCTCCTGCTGCCGCTTCATGTACGCCTTCACGCGCGGCTTGATCCGCTCGAAGTCGACCTGGCCGCGGGGCGGGTTCTTGTCGAAGTACTCCTTGGCCTCCTCGTCGGTCGGCTCGGTGACCTTGTCGGCGACCTCGGCCTTCTCCAGCTCCTCGAGGGTGACGCCGCGCTTGGTCGCCTCGGCCTCCATGAGCTGCGTGTCGATCATCTCGTCGAGCGCCTGCTTCCGCATCTCGTAGGCCTGGACGCGGAGCCGGACGAGGCGGGCCGCGGCCTTGTCGTCGAGCTGCTGCCAGGTGATCTCCTGGTCGCCGATCTTCGCGACCACGCCGCTGTTCCCGCCGCCGAGGGCGTCGCCGCCGCCGCTGCCGCCCGCCCGGGCCGCCGCCGACGTGGTCGCCGGGGCCGCCGCCGTGGACGCGCTGTCGCCTCCGCCGCAGCCGATCAGGGCGAGCGCGAGGGCGAGGGAGAAGAATCCGAAGATGGAGCGAACCATGGAAGAAAACCCGTTTGCGTTGGTCGAGTCCGGCCGGGGAAGGGCCCCCGGCGGGGCGAAAGGCGGCGGATGGTAACATCTCGACGCCATGAGCACAGAACAATTGAAGCAGCACGGGTCGGCGATCCTGGAAGCGGCGAAGGACCACCTCGTGGCGGTCCTGGCGGCGGCTCCGGAGGAGGGCTGGACGGCCGTCGAGTGGGCCGGCGCGGCGGGCCTGCTGCTGGGCGGGGGGACGTTCGAGGCGGTGTTCGCGCACCATCTCGCCCCGGTGCTCGTCTCCGAGGGGCGGGCGGTGCAGGTCGGCGAGGAGGCGGTGGCCCGGTTCCGGCCCGCGGACGAGTCGAAGGAGGAGAGCCACTCCGCCATGGCCGCGGCGACGTCCGCGCCCCAGGTCTGGTCGTCGACGGCGTCGGGCGAGCTGGAGGTCCCGCAGACGATCCTCCAGCAGGAGTTCCCCGCGGGCGAGGCCGACATCGAAGCCGAGAAGAAGCCCACCGACCACGACGGTCCCTGGATTCCCTGAATTCGGCGGGGGATTGACGCCTCCAAAACCACGGTTATCATCCGCGCGCCGCGCACTCGTAGCTCAGCTGGATAGAGCACCGGTCTACGAAACCGGGGGTCCCAGGTTCAAATCCTGGCGGGTGCGCCATCTCATCCCTCGCTGTCGCGAGATGATTTCGATGGCTCCGCAAGATCGCGGCTTCGGGCAGCGCCGGCAGGCGCGGCGTCCTCGGCTCCGCTTGGGGCGGAGCCTTGCGGGCGGGTTCAAATCCTGGCGGGTGCGCCATCTCATCCCTCGCTGTCGCGAGATGATTTCGATGGCTCCGCAAGATCGCGGCTTCGGGCAGCGCCGGCAGGCGCGGCGTCCTCGGCTCCGCTTGGGGCGGAGCCTTGCGGGCGGGTTCAAATCCTGGCGGGTGCGCCATCTCATCTCCCCGCTACAGTCCAGCGCGTGCGCGTAGTCGTCTGCAATCGGCTCACGGAGTACCTGGGCATCGAGATCGTGTCGGCGCTGCTGAAGCAGGCCGGGCACGAGGTCGAGCTCGTGTTCGAACCGGATCTCCTGAGCGCGAGCTTCGTGAAGCTGCCGTTCGACTCGGCGGCGCGGGCGGCGCGGCGGGTGGTCGCGAAATCGCCCGACGTCGTGCTCTTTCCGTCGGAGATCAACTCGTTCGACTGGTGCGCGCGGGTCGGCGCGGCGGTCAAGCGGGCGCTCCCCGACGTCGTCGGCGTCCACGGCGGCTTCCACGTCACGTCGTCTCCGGAGGAGTGCATCGGACGGGACGGGGTCGACGCCCTGTGCATCGGTGAGGGCGATCACGCCGTGCCCGAGCTCGTCGACGCCCTCGACGGGGGCGACCCCACGACGATCCCCAACATCTGGTGGAAGGACGCCAACGGAGCCGTCCACCGCAACGATCCCCGCCCCCTGATCCAGGACCTCGACGCCCTCCCCTGGCCCGACAAGAGCCTCTACTACGACGAGCTCCCGGGCCTTTCCCGCGAGTACATGTGCGTCGCCTCGCGCGGCTGCCACTGGGCCTGCAGCTTCTGCTTCTACACGACGCTGTACGACGTCTACGGCCGCGACGGGTTCGTCCGCGCGCGCTCCCCCGAGCACGTGATCGGGGAGCTGGAGCACGCCCGCCGGACCTGGGACCCCGCCTACGTCGTCTTCCACGACGACATCTTTCCGACCTCCGTCCGCTGGCTCCGCGAGTTCGCCCCGCTGTACATCGAACGCGTCGGCCTCCCCTTCAGCTGCATCACCCACCCCCAGCTGATCAAGGAGGACGTCGCCGAGCTGCTCGGGGCCATGGGCTGCCGCTACGTCATCATGGGCGCGCAGACGGTCAGCGAGGCCTCGCGCGGGGCAGACGTGATCAACCGGACCGAGTCCACCGAGGACATCGCCGAGGCCGTCCGCCGGCTCAAGGCGCAGGGGATCTTCGTCCTCCTCGACCACATCTTCGGCATCCCCGGGGAGACCACCCGCGACCAGGAGGCAGCCCTCCGCTTCTACGCCGGCAGCGGGGCGGACGTCGTCAAGCCGTTCTTCATGACGTACTTCCCCGGGACCGACCTGACGAAGCGGGCCGAGCAGGAGCACGCGGCGGCCGGGGGCGACTGGGACCACTTCATGTTCGAAGGGCAGCTCAGCGGCGAGGACTACCGACCGTGGAACCTCGCCTACGCGTTGTTCCCCATGCTCGGCCCGAAGGGGCGCCAGCGGATGCTGAAGTGGGATCTCCACCACCGCCTGGCGCCGCTCACGGCCCTCCCCGGCATGGGCAACGTCATCCTGGTTCCCCGGCTCCTCCGGGGGCTGCTGGGGAGCGACGACATCCGCCCCCGCCTGTACCTCAACTACCTCCGCACGATCGCCCGCTACAAGTTGCAGAATCAGCTGTGGCCCTGAGTAGGATGGAGGGGTGGGAGGGACGCCCAGGTTCGGCGGCTATCGCGTCCTGCGGGAGCTGGGCAGCGGCGGGTTGGGCGCCGTCTACGAGGTCGAGCAGCCGGGAACCGGCCACCGCGTCGCCCTGAAGCTCCTGAAGTCGATCTCGTCCGAGAAGCAGCCGCGGCTCAAGCGCGAGTTCCGCCGCGTCGCCGAGATCGTCCACCCCAACCTCGCCACCGTCTACGAGCTGGAGTCCGCCCAGAACCGGCTCTTCTTCACGATGGAGCTGGTGCGCGGGGAACCGTTCACCGACGCCCTCCGGGACGCCCCCGCCGACGCGATCCGGGACGCCCTCCGGCAGACCTTCGAGGGGCTCGCGGCGCTCCACGCGGCGGGGCTGATCCACCGGGACATCAAGCCGTCCAACGTCCTCATCGAGCCGACCGGCCGGGTCGCGATCCTGGACTTCGGGCCGGTCGCGACCGAGCTCGACGCGCGGCGGGACACGGGCGAGGTCGTGGGGACGCCGGCGTTCATGGCGCCGGAGCAGGCGTCGGGCCTCACCGCGCTCCCGGCGAGCGACATGTACGCGGTCGGGACCATGCTCTTCACCGTCCTGACGGGGCGGCTCCTCGCGTCGGCGGGGCCGCCGGCGTGGGTGCAGCGGCAGCGACGGTCGCAGCCCCCCCCCGACATGGCCGTCGAGGCGCCCGCCGCCGACCCCGAGCTCGCGCGGCTGTGCGAGCGGCTGCTCGCGACCTCCCCCCACGCCCGCCCCTCCGCCGGGGACGTCGCCGCCGAGCTGGGGAGCACCGCGGACGTGGGACCGTCGGCGTTGGAAGACACCCTCTCGGGGTTCGTCGGCCGGGGCGCCCTCCTCAACCGCCTCGCGGCCGCCCTGGAGCGGGTCCAGGGGACCGGGCGCGGGGCGTTCGTGGAGCTCCGCGGGGACCCCGGGATCGGCAAGAGCACGCTGGCCCGCCGCTTCGTCGCGGATCGCGCCCCCGCCGACGCGCTCGTCCTCGAGGGGCGCTGCTGGGAGCGGGAGTCGGTCCCCTTCAAGGCGTTCGACACCGTCGCAAAGGGCGTCGCGGGGCACCTCCGCCGGCTGAACGCCGACGGGAGGGCGGCGCTCTTCGACGGCGACTGCACCGCGCTGCGCCGGCTCTTCCCCGCGCTCGCCCGGGCCATCCCCCGAGACTGCCTCGGAGGCCCCACGGGGGCCGCTCCGGCGGAGCTTCGACGGCAGGCCCGGGAGCAGTTCTCGGCGCTGCTGCACGGGATCGCGGCGACGACCCCGGTCATCGTGTTCCTGGACGACCTGCACTGGGCCGATCCCGACGGGCGCGGTCTCCTCGAGGCGCTGCTCGGCGGGACCGCCGGCCGGACGGCGGCGCTCTTCATCGCCTCGGTCCGTCCCGCGGAGGCGGCGCAGGCGGGGTTCGACGAGTTCCTCGACGGAGTCGTCCCCGACCGGGAGCGGATCGACGTCGGACCGCTCGGCTCCGACGCCGCGCTCGAGCTGGCGCGGCGCCGCGGGAGCCTGGACGACGACGCGGCCGCTGCGGTGGTCGCCGCCGCGGGGGGGAACCCCCTCCTCATCGAGATGGTCAACCCCGCGTCGGACGGCACCCTGGAGGCGACGGTCGCGCACTACCTCGACGCCCTCGACGACGACCTGCGGGCGCTCGCGGAGCTGGCCGCGGTGGCCGGCGAGCCGCTCGCTCGGAGCGTCCTGGAGCAGGCCGCGGGGGGCGTCGCGGAGCCTCCCAAGGCCTGGATCACGCTCCGCGCCGCCCGGCTCGTGAGGACCCACGGCGCGGCCGCCAGCGGGACCGCCGAGCCGTGGCACGACCGCATCCGGGAGACGCTGGTGGGGCGCCTCGACGACGCGGCGCGGCGGGGACGGCACGCGGCCCTCGGCACGGCGCTGGAGGCGAACCCCGATCTCGAGCCGCACCGCATCGGGACCCACCTCGCCCGCGGCGGCCTCCCCGGGCGCGCGCACGGCTACCTCGTCGCGGGCGCGGAGCAGGCGTTCGACGCGTTCGCCTTCGGTCGGTCCGCCGAGCTGTACCGCGAAGCGATCGCGTGTGCCGCCGAGGCCGACCTCGATCGGTCGGTCGCCCGGGTGGGGCTCGCCGAGGCCCTCAACGCCGACGGCCGGATGGCCGACGCCGGCGAGGCCTTCGAGGTCGCCGCGGCGGATGCCGGTCCGGGGGAGGACTTCGGGAGGCTGATGTCGCGGGCGTCCCAGGCGTGGATGCTGGGCGGACACATCGAGGAGGCCCGCCGCGCGCTCGTCCCGCTCCTCGGAGAGCACCGGCCCATCGGCTCCCTGAAGGCGATCGTGTCGTTCCTGTGGGGCGTCCAGCGGGTCCGCCGCAAGCTCGACTTCACCTCCGTCGAGGCCGACGCCGTCCCCCGGGAGACGCTCGACCGGATCGACACGCTGTGGTCGGCGGCGTCCTCGATGACCCTGTGGGACGCCCAGACCTGCGCGCCGCTCTTCACCCGCCACCACCTCGAGGCGCTGGCGGCGGGGGAGTGGATCCGGGCGACGCGGGCGCAGATCTACTTCGCCCTGCAGGTGTGCGACTGGTCGCCCGAGCTCGCCCGGCGCGTCTACGACACCGTCCGCGAACGCCTCGCCGAGCGACCCCACGCGGAGCTGACGGGGTTCCTGCACATCTCCGAGGCGATGCACTGGATGTTCACCGGGCGGTTCGTCGAGTGCCTCCCGAAACTGGACGAGGGGCTGGCCCTGCTCCGCACCCACGGGGCCGGCGCGGCCTTCGCGACGACCATCGGCGAGCAGTCCGCGGGCACGGTCCGGCTCGAGCTGGGGCGCCTCGACGGGCTGCGGGAGATGGCGACGGCGGCGGCCTCGCGGGCGGCCGATCGCGGCAACCACTACCGCGGCTCGTTCGCGGCGGTCTTCCTGTCCCACATCGCGCTCGCGGACGACGATCCGGACCGCGCCGAGGAGCTGGTGGCGCCGTACCGGGCCCGCCTCGCCCCCGACCTCTTCAACGAACACCACTGGCTGATCCTCGCGGCGGGCGTCCGCCGCCTTCTCTATCTCGGGGACTTCGAGGCGGCGGCGACGGCCTGCGACGAGGCGTGGCCGCGGCTGAAGAAGTCCTACCTGCTCTACCTCCAGGAGACCGCCATCCGCGTGCGGCGCATCCAGGGCCCGGTGCTGGCCGCGTGCGGCCGCGTCGGCGAGGCGCGGAAGGCGGCGAAGAAGCTCGCCAAGGCCGAGTGGCCGAGCGCCCGGGGGAGCGCTCGCGTCATCGACGCCATCCTCTCCCGCGACGATCCCGCCGCGGCCGCCGCCGCCCTGGAGGAGGCCGCGACGATCTTCGCCGGCGGCTCGCTCCACCTCGACGCCGACACCTGCCGCCTCGTCGCCGCCCGCTGGCGCGGCGAGGGGACCGCGGGCCCCACCCAGGCCCTCCGCGCGGCGGGGGTCCGGGACCCGGATCGGTGGGCCGCCATGGTCGTCCCCGGGCTCGGCTGATCGGGCACCACAGATCGGGCGATGGCGCCCGAGTCCGGTGCTAGGGTGCAGCGATGGAGCTCGTCCAGACCAACCCCCTCACCACCGCCCGGCAGTTCGTCAAGCTCGTCCGCACCCACGGCAGCCGGCTCCTGTCCCGGCGCCCCGAGCTCGTCCCCAAGCTCGCGCTGAACTTCGTCCGCATGAACGCCTTCGGGCAGGACGTGATGCGGACCCTGAGCCTGAACATCGAGTCCGGCTGCAACGCGACGTGCAACCACTGCTCCGCCGACCACGTCATGGAGCAGACCGCGGTCAACGACGACCGCCTCAACCTCGACGAGCTCCGCCGCGTCATCGACGGCTCCCTCCGCGCGGGCGCCGTCAGCGTCAACATCACCGGCGGCGAGCCGCTCCTCCACCCCCAGATCCTCGACATCGTGCGCGCCGTCCCCCGCCACCGGGGCGTCGCCAACATCCAGACGAACGGGCTCCTCCTGACCGACGCGATGGCGAAGGACCTCGCCGACGCGGGGCTCTACATCGTCATGATCTCGCTCCACTCCCACAAGCCGGAGGTGCACGACGAGCTGCTGAACGTCCCCGGCTCGTTCCACAAGGTGATGGAGGCGATCGACAACTGCCACCGGCACAAGATCCCCGTCATCCTCAACTGCACGATGACGCATCAGAAGGTGGAGGACGGGACGCTCTGGGAGATGGTCCGGCTCGCCAAGGACAAGGACGTCACCGTCAACTTCGTCCAGCCCTGCACGACCGGGAAGTGGGAGGACCAGCTCGACGTCCGCCTGACCCCCGACGACTACGAGGAGTTCGACAAGGCGATGGCGCTCCCGTGGGTCGTCTGGGAGGGGAAGTCGAACTACAAGCACAACGGCTGCCGCCCCGGGATCGAGCGCATCTACGTCAGCAGCAGCGGCGACGTCATCCCCTGCGCGTTCATACACCTCAACTTCGGCAACGTCCGCAAGGAGTCGGTGGCGACGATCTGGGCGCGGCTCCGCAACTTCGAGTACTTCCGGCAGACGCAGCAGCGCTGCATGGCGTCGAACGACGAGCAGTTCTACGACGAGTACGTCAGCCGGATCGCCGCCCATCCGGACGCGCTCCTGCCCATCGAGGAGCACCCCTCGTACGTCGCGTCGAACCCCGAGGACGCCTCCCAGGTCCTCCGCTAGGGCGTCGCGTGCACGTCGTCTTCTGCAACCAGCTCACCGAGATGTTGGGCGTGCAGATGCTGTCGGCCTGCCTCAAGGCGGCCGGCCACACCACCGACCTCGTCTTCGAGCCGAACCTGTTCGCCACCGGCGCCATCAAGGAGCCGCGGCTGATCGAGTTCCTGTCCAACGACGAGCTCGTCATCGAGGACCTGATCGCGTCCGGGCCCGACCTCATCGGGTTCCCGATCGACATCAACGGCTATCTCTGGTCGCTGAAGATCGCCGCGGGGGTGAAGGCGCGGCGGCCGGACATCCCGATCATCTTCGGCGGCATCCACGTGACGATGTGCCCCGACGTCGTCATCGCGCGGCCCGAGGTGGACTACATCGCCGTGAACGAGGCGGAGCACGCGCTCGTCGAGCTGTGCGACGTGCTCGACGGGCGGACGGCCGGCGACCCGCGGAAGATCCCCGGGATCTGGGCGCGGGACCGGGACGGCACGGTGCACCGCAACCCGATGCGGGAGGAGCACCCCGACCTCGACGACTTCCCCTTCTTCGACAAGGGGCTGTACTACGACAAGCTGCCGGGGCTGGCGTCGGAGTACATGACGACCATCTCGCGCGGCTGCCCCTACAACTGCACGTTCTGCTTCTACAACGCGGTCCACGACATCGTCGGCAACCGCCGCGTCCGCCTCCGCAGCCCGCAGCACGTCATCGCCGAGCTGAAGGCGGCGAAGGCGGCCTACCCCCAGATGGAGGCGGTCCTCTTCCACGACGACATCTTCCCCGTGCGGGCGCGCTGGCTGGAGGAGTTCGCGCCGCTGTACAAGGCCGAGATCGGGCTCCCGTACAGCTGCATCACGTACCCGCTGCTGGTGTCCGAGTACATGGCCGAGCTGCTCGCCGACAGCGGCTGCCGCAGCGTCATCATGGGGGTCCAGTCGACGTCCGAGCCGGTGCGCGCCCGGGTCATGGAGCGGTACGAGAAGAACTCGGACATCCACCACGCCATCACGCGGCTGCGGGACCGGGACATCTTCGTCACCGTCGACCACATCCTGGGGACGCCGGAGGAGACCGAGCGGGAGCAGGACGAGGCGCTGCTCTTCTACGCGGACGCCGGGCCCAACGTCGTCAAGCCGCTCCCGCTGGCGTACCTGCCGCGGACGCGGATGACGAAGATCGCGATCGAGCAGGGGATCATCAGCGAGCAGGACGAGAAGGACGCGGCGGCGGGGTTCATCAACTCGCTGATGTTCAAGGGGCACGGCTACGACACCGAGTGGCGGCCGTGGTTCCTCGCCTACGGGCTGCGGCCGATCGTGCCGCGCGAGCTGTTCGTGAAGGCGGTCGGCAAGGGGGTCCACCGGCACCTGAACCGGCTCGTCCCGAAGAGCGTCGACCCGCTGATCTTCTTCGGCCCGCGGATGCTGAACGGGGCGCTCTTCGGCTACGACATGCGGGCCAAGTACCTGGGGTGGCGGTTCGCGGAGATGCTCCAGTACTCGATGACGCGGAAGCTGCGGGGGAAGTCGCGGGGGCTCGCCAGCGTCGTCGGGCAGGACGGGCACACGCCGGGGACGAAGCTGAACTTCCTGCTCATGCGGAACCGGCGGCGGGCCGAGCGGACGGAGCGGACGATCCCCGGGGCGGGGCTGGTCGCCCGGATGCGCGGCGCGCGGCAGGAGCCCTGGCAGCCGCCGGCGTCGTGACCGAGGCCGATCCCGCCGCGCGCGTCCGCGATCGCGGGTTCGCCCCCGGCGGCCGGCGCCGCGACGCCTGCCCCCTGTGCGGCGGGCGCGACCTGGTGATGCGGCTCGACCTCCGCGGGCGATCGCTGCTGGAGTGCCGCGGCTGCGGGGTCCGGTTCACCGAGGAGTACGGCGAGGGCGCCGACGTCGCCGCCTACTACGGCCGGGTCCAGGCCCACCACGGCAAGCTCGACGACGGCGAGGACGTGCTCGCCGCCATCGCCCGCCTCCAGGCCGACGCGATGGAGGCGGCGTGCGGACCGCGGCGGCACGGGCGGCTGCTCGAGGTCGGCTGCTCGCGGGGCCACCTGCTGGAGGAGCTGGAGCTGCGGGGGTGGGACTGCGCGGGGATCGACGTCGCCGACACGTCCGTCGAGGAGGCGCGGGGCCGGGTCCGGGGGGACGTCTGGCTGGGGGAGCCCGAGGACTGCCCGTTCGAGGCGGCGTCCTTCGATCGCGTCGCGATGTTCGACGTCCTCGCCCACCTCCCCCACCCGGTCCGGACGCTGACGTCGATCGGCTCGTTCCTCCGCCCCGGCGGTCAGCTGGTGCTCTCGACGGTCGACGAGGCGTGGCCGCTGGTGCCGCTCTTCCTGAAGCTGTTCGGGGCGCTGCCGGAGCGGCTCGGGGGGATCCGCGACGAGATGTACGAGGGGCAGCACTACTGCTACTTCAGCCACCGCAACGTGGGCCGCCTCCTCGAGGCGGCGGGGCTGGAGCTGCTGTCGACGCGCCCCCTGACGCCGATGTCGGCGCAGGTCTTCATCCACCAGTACGGGCTCCGCCGGCGGCTGGGGCTGATCGCGATGCGTCGCCTCGATCACGTCCTCGGATCGGGCCGCAAGATGCTCGTCGTCGCTCAGCGCCCGGAGAGGTAGAACGCTCGGGATCTTGCTTGGTATATATCGCGGTATATACTAGGCAAGAGGTGACGCGATGAAGACGGCGAAGCTCTTCATGAACGGACGCAGCCAGGCAGTTCGACTGCCCAAGGAGTTCCGCCTCCCCGGCGATGAGGTCCGCATTCATCGCGAGGGACGCCGCATCGTGCTCGAGCCGATCACGGATCAGTGGGGGGAAGCGTTCTGGGCGAGCTTCGGCGCCTGGGACGAGGAGATCCCGCGCCTCGATCCCGGCGAGGCGCTCAGGGATCCGTTCGAGTGAAGTACCTGCTCGACACCAACATCGTCAGCTACGCCCTGCGGAACCGCGACGAGGAGCTGATGGCTCGCCTCTCGGAGGCCGGGCGCGAGCAGGTGTGCACGAGCGTCGTCGTCAAGTTCGAGCTGGAGTTCGGCGCGCACCTGCGGGCGTCGCCGCGCCTCTGGACCGCGCTTCGCGGATTCCTCGGTGGGCTCGAAATCCTCCCGTTGACGGCGGACGACACGGACGCCGCCGCGCGCGTCGCTGCCGCCCTGCGGAAGAGAGGCAAGCCGATCGGCCCGATGGACACGTGCATCGCGGGGCACGCCATGAGTCGCGAGCTGACCCTGGTGACCCACA
The DNA here is from genome assembly GCA_964344575.1 of uncultured Rickettsiales bacterium. Taxonomy (GTDB): domain Bacteria; phylum Myxococcota_A; class UBA796; order UBA9615; family UBA9615; genus JAAESI01. The sequence continues at coordinate 32,447 of CAYFOA010000067.1, forward strand.
ACACGCGGCACTTCCGGGAGGTCGAGGGTCTGTCGGTCGAAGACTGGTGCGAATCAGCCTGAGCTCGTGTCCGTCTTCTCCGGACGCCGGCTGGGGCCCCGATAGCCAGGCCATCGAGCATCGCGATCGCAACCACGCCGGAGCTCAGCGCCCCCAGAGGTAGAGCGTCCAGGGGCTCTCCCGGTACCACCAGCTGTTGCCGCAGCAGCCGAGCCCTTCGGCGGTGTCCGTCGTCGAGCTGTGGCACTCGTTGTTGAAGAACCAGCCCCACTTGATGCCGCCGGAGGTGTACTCGTAGCTGGTCTGGTTGAACCAGGGGCCGGCGCGCCAGCACAGGCCCGAGCCGGTGGTCGTCGACGTCCACGTCTCGTCCGTGAAGGAGGCCGCCGCCCAGGGGGTCGTGTCGGTGTTGCCGTAGTTGCCGATCACGTTGCCGTTGGCGTCCGACAGCGCGTCGTAGGGGGTGGCGTCGACCGTCATCGTCCACGCCCCCGAGGCGACGTCGAACCACGTCGTGGACGCGGTGAGGCGGAGGTCGGTGACCGCCAGCGCGCTGTACGCGGCGTTGACCATGTTGCCGTCCGCGAGGGTGGCGTCGGCCTCGTTCATCAGCTGGTTGGGGGTGTTCCAGCCGGACCACACGCCGACCGACAGCGCCGAGCCGTAGCCGTGGTTGGCGGCCTGCTTCATGACGAGCGTCCAGCCGCCGCCGTCGGTGCTCATGTCGCAGTAGACCTCGAGGGCGCCGTTGCCGTCGGGGTCGATCCAGTAGGTGCTGTCAGGCGGGGCGCCGAGCGCGTCGTAGAGGTCGAGGCAGGACTGTCCGGGGCAGTCGGGGCCGGTGCCGTAGAGGTCCTCGTCGGCGAGCTCGTCGCAGTCGTTGTCCTCGCCGTCGCAGACC
>CAYFOA010000068.1:0-32122 GCA_964344575.1 uncultured Rickettsiales bacterium
TTTTGTCCGCATTCCGGAGACAAAAGACCCGCTGAGCGTGTGGCCGGGGGGCCGCTCGGACGTGCACCGACGCAGGAGCCACGCGGGGCGGGCGGTGAGGGGGCGCGGGTCGAGGTGGCCTGGGGGCCGGTCAGGGGCGGGGGTGGAGGAGGCGGGGGTCGCCGAGGCAGAGGCGGGCCGCCTCGAGGTCCGGCGGGTCGGGGTGGCGGAGCCGGATCTTGTGGAGCGTTGCCGGGGCGACGCCGAGCACGGCGGCGACCGGCGCCGGGCGGGGCCACCCGAACTCCGGGGCGAGGTGGGCGACGAGACGCCGGCCGAGGCGGGAGCGGGGGACGTCGGACAGGGCGAGGCGAAGCGCGGCGGCGACCGCCGTGACGAGGTCCGCCAGGGGTGCGTCCCCCGGCTCGGGCGGCTCCGGGGGCGGCGTGCCGGCAGGATTCACCGAAGGGTCGCCGCTGACGTAGGCGTGGAAGGACGCCTCGAAGCCCGCGCGGCTGCGGCCCAGGGCGGCGGCGACGGCGTCGGGGGTGACCCACGGGTCCGCCGTCGCGCCGACCAGATCCCGGTGCGTCGACCACTGCCACCGGAGCGGATCGTCGCAGTGGCTCCCGCGGCACGGGTTGAGGTGGACGTACCGGATCTGCCGCGCCAGCTTGCCGGCGTCCGCGATCGGCGTGGGGGGCGGGACGGGCAGGAACGCGCCGGCCCGGACGTCCGCGACCGGGAACCGCCGCCCGTACCACGCCAGCGTCCGCCGCAGCGCCGACTGCGGGTCGCCCGCGGCGGGCACGACGAGGTGGACGTGGCGCGGCATCAGGCAGGCCGCGAGCGCGCCCGGGAAGACCGCGCGAAGCCGCCCCCACAGCCACGCCGCCCGCTCCGGCGCGAGGAGCTCGGGGCGGCCCGGCGCGAGGCTCGCGGTGAGGTGGACGAAGTCGGTCACACCTCCAAGAGGGACGAGCGACCCGAACATTACAGCTGGTCCGGCGTTCGACGGCTCAGCGCGGTCTTTGTCTCCGGAATCGGGACGAAACGTCCGCTGAGGGGTCTCAGCGGCGGTTCTGTCCGCATTCCGGAGACGAAAGAGCCACTGAGGCCGCGCCAGGTCGGGGGCGGCGGGGCGCGGCGAGGAGCGGCGAGGCGGGGCCGGGCGAAAGCAGGTCGACGTCCGCCGGGCCCGGCGCTACCCTCCGCGCCCTTCGGAGAACGCACCCATGCCCCTCGACCCCGCCTTCAAGTCCCGCATCGACACCCTGCTCGCCGACCACGAGGTCGTGCTCTTCATGAAGGGCAACCGGCGCATGCCGCAGTGCGGGTTCAGCGCCCGCGTCGTCGGGATCCTCGACGGGATCATCGACGACTACCACACCGTCGACGTCCTCTCCGACCCCGAGGTCCGCTCCGGGATGAAGGAGTACTCCGACTGGCCCACCTTCCCGCAGCTGTACGTCGGCGCCGAGCTCGTCGGGGGGTGCGACATCATCACCGAGATGGCCGGGACCGGGGAGCTGCACGAGACCTTCGGGGTCGAGCTCGAGGACGTCGCGACGCCGGACGTGGTCGTCACCGAGGCCGCCCTCGCCGAGCTCGCGGGAGCGCTGTCCGGCCTCGCCGACGGGGAGTTCCTCCGCCTCAAGATCCCTCCCACCTTCCGCTACGAGCTCAACCTCGGGCCGAAGACGTTCGGGGACGTCGAGGTCGCCGTCGGTCCCCACACCCTGCTGCTCGACCGCGCCTCGGCCAAGGTCGCCGGCGGGACCGTCATCGACTTCGTCACCGAGGGGATGCAGTCCGGCTTCAAGATCACCAACCCCAACGAGCCCGCCCCCGTCAAGCAGGTCTCCCCCGCTGACGTAAAGGCCCTCCTGGAGTCCGGCGCGGACTTCCGCTTCTACGACGTCCGCACCCCCCAGGAGATCGCCACCGCCTCCATCGGCGCCACGCCCCTGACCGACGACGCCCAGCGCGAGCTCATCGGCCTCCCCCGCGACACCGTCCTCGTCTTCCACTGCCACCACGGCATGCGCTCCCAGCAGGCCGCCGAGCACTTCCGGCAGCAGGGCTTCACCGACGTCCGCAACCTCGCCGGCGGCATCGACGCCTGGTCCAAGCAGGTCGACCCCACCGTCCCCACCTACTGAGACCGAGCGTCCGGAAACCCGGGTTTCCACCCGGCGGCCGCCACGTGGTCACCGCGGTGACCGTCGGCTGACCCCCGCAGCGGCGACGTCCACCGATCCCCAAGTTGGCACCCCCCTTGCTCAAGCAACGGGCGGAGGTAGCCAACGTGTCCACTCGCCTGTCCGACCCGCAGCTCTCGATCCCCTACGGCGTCGCCGTCGCCGCCATCGCCTTCCTCGCCGCCGCCCTCGGCGCCTGCGTCGAGCCCCCCGCCGAGCCCCCCCACGGCTGGCACGGACCCACCGGCGACGAGCTCCACTCCGTGGGGCTGCCCGTCACCTGCGCCCCCCACCTCGAGTACTACCCCGTGGGCGGCCCCCACAACGGCGGGTGGGACTCCAACGCGACCACGTTCACGTGCGATCCCCACCCCTCGTCCTCCCCGGACAACTCCGACTTCATCGCCGGCGACCACTTCGGCAACGACCTCTTCGCCCAGGAGGGGACCCCCGCCATCGCCGTCGTCAGCGGCACCATCACCCACAGCGGCTACAGCGGCATCGGCGGCAACCGGGTCACCATCAAGGACTCCTGCGGGTGGCACTACTACTCCGCCCACCTCGAGACGATCGCCCCCGGCATGACCGTCGGCACGAGCGTCAGCGCGGGCACCCAGATCGGCACCGTCGGCGACACCGGCAACGCCGAGGGGACCCAGGCGCACATCCACTTCTCCATCTACCCCGAGTCCTACAGCGCCGGCATCGACCCCTTCGACCTCCTCCAGGGCGTCGACTCCAGCGCCTGCACGGGCGAGGCGTCCATCGCCGAGGGGGACACCCCGGAGCCCGGGTTCAACCCCTGCACCGACGCCGACATCAGCTCCGACACCTCGTCCAACGACTTCGCCGTCGTGACCGGCGAGTCCACTACCGAGACCGACGCCACCACCGGCGAGGCGTTCGCCGCGGCCGGGCCGTTCACCGGCGCCGAGACCCTCGCCGTCGGCATGTGGAAGCCCTACATGCCCCACCCGGGGGCGTGGGCGGTCGACGTGAAGGTCCCCGACGCGTCCTTCGAGACGACCTCGATGGCCGTCTACGACGTCGCCTTCCACGGCGGCCACGCCATCGCGACCGTCGACCAGGCGGCCAACGAGGGGGACTGGGTGCCCCTGTTCGGCGGCCAGCCGCTCAAGTTCCTCCAGGGGCCCAAGCAGTACGTCACGGCCTCGAACCTCGGCACCATCAACGACGGCAAGCCGGTCGCCTTCGACGCCGTCCGGTGGCGCTACATCGGCCCCGAGGGGGGCGGCCAGGCGGGCGCCGCGTGCGCGCTCAGCGTGGACTGCGCGGGGACCCTGATCTGCGGTCCGTCCGACACCTGCCAGGCCCGCTGCGACGACACCGGCTGCGACGCGGGCGAGTCCTGCGACATCGCCACCAGCGTGTGCGTCTCCCCCACCGACGGCGACGGCGACCTCCTCGACGACGACTCGGCGACCACGATGGACACCGACGGCGACGGCATCCCCAACTACCTCGAGGGCGGGCTCGACGCGGACGCGGACGGCGACGGGGTCCCCAACCAGTGGGACCACGACTCCGACGGCGACGGCGTGCCCGACTCCGCCGAAGGGGCCGGCGACGCGGACGGCGACGGGATCCTCGACGCCTACGACCTCGACTCCGACGGCGACGGCATCCCCGACGCGGACGAGGCGGGCGACTTCCCCGAGAACCCGCTGGACACCGACCTCGACGGCATCCCCGACATGCAGGACCACGACTCCGACGGCGACGGCCTCCCCGACGCGATGGAGACGGACGTGGACAGCGACGGCGACGGCATCCCCGACTACGCGGACACCGACTCCGACAACGACGGCATCAGCGACGCCTTCGAGGCAGGCATCTTCGCCGAGGAGCCGCGCGACACCGACGGCGACGGGACGCCCGACTACCTCGACCTCGACTCGGACGGCGACGGCCTGGACGACGCGTGGGAGCTGGACGACGACAGCGACGGCGACGGGACGCCCGACTTCCGCGACCTCGACTCGGACAACGACGGCACCCCCGACGCGGACGACCCGGACAGCGACGGCGACGGCGTGGCGGACGCGACCTGGAACGAGTGGGGCGGCCTCGACGTCAACGAGCCGACCGTGCAGTGGCAGTACGGCTGCGCGTGCGACGCCGGCGACGCCGGCTCCCGCGGCGGCTCGCTCCTCGCCCTGGCCCTGCTCCTCCTCCTCGGCGCCCCCGCCCGACGCCGCCGCGGTTGAGGTCGACACCCCCGCGCGGGCCTCCTACATTGCCCGCATGGAGGGGGGACAGACCGCGAGGTGGGTGACGTCAGTCGGGGTCCTGGAGACCCGCGAGACCCGTGTGGCGTGGATCGACCTCTGCGAAGACGGCCTCGTGCGGCTCTTCCACAGGCCCGGCGTCTACGTCGCCCCCGACGACATCGACGAGGTCACCGCCGTCTTCCGCGACATCGCCGGGCGCGCCGGCCAGCTCTACGTGCTCCTGAACAGCCCGGGCGCGCAAGGCGTGAGCCCGGCGGCCCGCGCGCGCGCCGCGTCCCCGGAGTGCGCCGCGGTGAGGGCGGCCATGGCGATCCTCGCGACGAGCGCCGTCCAGCGCATCGCCGCCAACCTGTTCATCCGGTTCAACCGCCCTCCGCACCCGGTCCGGATGTTCGCCGCGGAGGACGACGCGGCCGCATGGCTGCACGGTCTGATGGCCGCCGGGGGGCGCGGCGGCGCGCGCTGACGGGGGCCGCGCGTCGAGTCGCGCGGCTACCCCCCGGTCACCTCGGCGAAGGCCCCGATCGCCTCGATCCCGCGGTCGCTCACGCGCAGGACCTCCAGGGTGAGCGCGTGGTTCGGGTCCCCCTCGTACTCGTGCGCGACCATGCCGCTCAGCTTCGGGATCAGCGCGTCGTCGCCGTCCCGGAACAGCAGCAGGAAGTCGCGGCAGGGGGCGACGGCGCAGACCGGCCAGCCGAGCTGGGGCTCGACGGCGGCGCGCAGGCCGGGCGCCAGGAGCAGGCTCGCCTTGAAGATCGAGTCGGTCTCCAACACGAGGACGTCGTGCTCCCGGTCGACGACCTGGGGGGTCAGCGGGACGTCCGCGAGGAGGCGGTCCAGCCCGGCCCGTCCCAGCTCGACGGCGTCCTCCTCCGACAGCAGCCAGTCCGCCAGGTTCGACGGCCGCAGCCAGACGACGATCTCCTCGTCCGGCGGGGCCCACGCCAGCACCCGCGACGTCCCCCGCGTCAGCTTGACGTGGACGCTGTCCTCGAACGCCTGGTGGTTCCCCTCGAGCGCCAGCTTGATGCCGCCGCGGGCGACGAGAAAATCGGGGAGGACGGACACGGACCCGCTGATAGCATGCGCGCCGCCATGACGATCCGCCTCGCCCTGCTGCTCCTGTCGCTGCCGCTGCTCGCGGGCTGGACGTCGCCCCACCAGCAGGCGCTGGAGGCCCACGCGGGCGACCCCGTGTTCGCCCCCGACTCCGTCGTCTGGCCGACCCCCGAGCAGCTCGCCGTCCGCGAGGCCCGCGGCGTGGGCGGCCCGACCGTGATGGGCTACCTCCCCTACTGGGTCGAGCCGGAGAACATCCCCTGGGAGTCCCTCGACATCCTCGCCTGGTTCTCGGTGGGGACGAACGCCGACGGCAGCCTCGGCAACGACCACGGCTGGGGCACCGCCAGCTCCGACGAGGTCATCGCCGCGGCCCACGCCGCCGGCGCCCGCGTGGTCATCTCCACGACCCGGTTCGGCGGCTCCAACGTCGCCCAGCTCCTCAACGACGCGACGGCCCGCCAGAACGCGATCGACAACCTCGTCGCGAAGATGATCGAGGGGGGCGGCGACGGGATCGACATCGACTACGAGGGGCTGAACGCGTCGGAGCGGGAGGAGATGGTCGAGTTCATCATCGACCTCCGCGCGGCCATGGACGACGCCCAGCCCGGCAGCCTCCTCACGATGGCGACGCCCGCGGTCGACTGGAGCGGGGCGTGGGACTACGACGTCCTCGCGTCGACGGCGGACGTCCTCTTCATCATGGGGTACGCCTTCGCCGGGGGCTGGTCCAACCCCAAGCCCAACGCGCCGCTGGACGCCTCCGACCTGTGGGGGTCGCGGTCGCTCCGGTGGTCCGTGCAGGACTACCTGGAGTGGGGCGGGGAGCACAACGCGGACGCCATCGTCCTCGGCCTGCCGCTGTACGGCTACACGTGGGAGGCCGACGGCCCGGACGTCCCGGGGGAGGCGACGGGAGACGACTGGGCCCGGTTCTTCGACACCTGCCAGGACCGCTTCGCGACCTACGGCAAGTCCTGGGACGAGCCCGCCGCGACGCCGTACACGTCCTGGGAAGACGACGGGCAGTGGTACCAGCTGTGGTGCGAGGACGTGGACTCCATCGCGCTGAAGGCGGAGATGGCCTGGGAGGAGGGGATCGGCGGGTTCGGCTTCTGGGCGCTGAACTACGACGACGGCGACGACGAGCTGTGGGGCGCGGTCGCGGATCTCGTGCAGGCCTGGGAGGAGGCCGACGACCCGGGCGACGACGACGACGACGACGACTCCGGGGACGACGACGACGACGACAGCGGCGCGCCCGACGACGACGACGCGGCGGACGACGACGACGACGACGCGGTCGCGGGCGACTCCCCGTTCTTCCCGGCCGCCGTCCGCCGTGACCTTGCCGCCGAGGGTGCCGGCTGCGCGTGCAGCGCGCCGGGCGGGGGCCCGGGAACGTGGGCGGCGGGGCTGCTGCTCCTCGTCGGGATCAGAAGCAGGCGCCGCTCGCAGGGCAGGTGACCGTCGTCGCGGCGCCGAGGCCGGTGACCGTGAAGCCCGCGTTGTCGATGTCCGTCGGGGTGTTGTCCGTCGGGCCCGTGCCGAAGTCGACGTTCGTCGCGATCAGCTCGTCGCTGTCGCTCAGCTCGATCGCGCCGCTGGGGCCGTGGGCGTCGTTGTTGAAGAACCAGGAGTCGGCGATCGCCAGGGTGCCCCCGGCGCCCGCGTCCAGCTCGATCGCGGCGCCCTCGTAGTTCGTCTGGTTGCCGTCGAACATCGCGTCGCTCATCGACCCGCTGAAGCTCATGCCGGAGCCGCCGGCGTGGAACGCGCCGCCCTCGTAGTCGGCGAAGTTGGCGACGAACGTGGTCGTGTCCAGGGTCAGCGTGACGTCGCCCTGGCCGCCGAACATCAGCCCCCCGCCGACGTAACCCGCCTGGTTGCCGCTGAAGAAGGTGCCGCTGACGGTGACGTCCGCGCTGCCGCCGCCGCCGACGAGCAGGCCCGCGCCGGAGTAGCCCGCCTCGTTGTCGACGAACTCGACGTCCGTGACGGTGACCGTCAGCGTCTCCCCGCCCCCCACCTGGAGCTCGGCGCCGGCGCCCTCGTAGTCGGCGAAGTTGGCCTGGAAGATCGTGTCCTCGATCACCACCACCGACGACGGCCCGGAGCTGTGCTCGATCGCGGCGCCCTCGTACATCGACGTGTTGCCGGTGAACTCGGAGCCCGTGATCGTCAGCGCGCCCACGTCCGAGACGAACAGGGCGCCCCCGCCGTAGTCGGCGAAGTGGCCCACGAAGACGCAGTCGAGGACCGTGAAGGCGGCGACGTCGTCCACGAACACGCCCCCGCCCTCGTACCCGCTGAACCCGTCGCGGATCGTCAGGTCGGAGAGCACCAGGGCGAGGGCGTCGTCGACCGTCAGCACCCGCCGCGCGCCGGCGCCGCTGACGATGGTGGTGGCGGGGTCGCCGTTCGCCGCCGTCAGGGTGAGGTCGCGGCCGGCGCCGATCTGGAGCGTCGGGGGGGTGTGCGTGCCGGGGCAGATCTCGACCACGCCGCCGTTGGGGGCGGCGTCGATGGCCTGCTGGATGGAGGCGTAGGGGACGCCGGCGACGAGGGCGGCGGCGGTGGGATCGACGGGGGCGCAGGGGTCGGTGAGGGGCGGGTCTTCGGGGTCTTCCTCGTCCGAGGGGTCTTCCTCGTCCTCGGGGTCCTCGGGGTCCTCGACGTCGTCGTCGTCGCCCTCGTTCTCGTCCTCGTTCTCGTCCTCGTTCTCGTTCTCGTCCTCGTTCTCGTTCTCGTCCTCGTTCTCGTCCTCGTTCTCGTCCTCGTTCCCCTCCTCGGGATCGTCGGTGTCGTCGTTCTCGTTCTCGTTCTCGTTCTCGTTCTCGTTCTCGTCGACGTCCCCGTCGTCCCCGACCCCCGCAGGGTCGTCGTCGGGCACCGCCTCGAGGTCGTACTCGGAGACGCAACCGAACAGGAAGCAGACGGACAACAGGAAGGTGAGGCGTGCCATGCGCGGCACCCTAGGAAGACGCCGCGGGCCGTTGTGTAGCGGTTTGTAGCAACCAGACCTAGGCGCGGGCGCTCTCCCGGCCGCTGTCCAGCACCATCAGGCACGTGCTGCACGTCCGCTCCACCATGTCCGTGACGAACTCGAAGTCCGGCTGGCGCTGGAGCCCCATCACCGACAGGTCCGCGAACGGCGCGTGGGCGACCGACTGCTCGAAGCTGCCGACCAGCACCAGCCGCTCGGCGCGGCGGGGGATCCGGGCCAGCTCGCGGACCTCCTCCAGGTACTCCGCCGCCGCCGTCCGCTGGTCTTCGTCCCGGACCACCGTCAGCAGCCGCACCTCCGCGTCCCACCGCCGCATCAGCCGGAACCCCATCAGCAGCGTCAGGTTGAGGCTGCCCACGCGGAACGCCTCGTCGATGTCCCAGTCGGGCCCCTGCTGCCGCAGCCACAGGTTGATCGTCTTGCGCTGCCCCAGCCCCGCCCGGGGGTGCAGCCCGAGCAGCGCGACGCCGACCCGCGTCGCCGACGCCTCCTCGATCATCCGCGCGAACTCCTCGTGCCGGTCGCGCAGGTCGGGGAGCGTGAGGAAGAGCATGTTCGGCCGGAAGAAGCTCGCCTGGAGCGCCTGCAGCGCCGCGATCGTCCCCTCCCCGAACGCCTGCTCCTCCACCACCGACCACGTCGCCCGGACGTCGTCCGACCGGAAGCTCCGTCCGATCCCCTCCAGCCGGCTGTGGAGCGACGCCAGCGGCATCGACCGCGTCAGCCCCAGCAGCTGGATCGCCCCCTCCGGCCGGACCACGTCGACGAGGAAGTTGAACTCCCCGCGCAGCACCTCGGGGTCGTCCACGGGGACCAGCAGGTTCGGCCGCCACGCCCGCACCGACTCGCTCCCCATGTCCAGCACCCGCTCCGCCGCCCACTCCGCCACGCCGACGAAGATCGACGACCGCGGGTCCCCGTCCAGCCGCTCCACCCCGCGCCGCTGCATCCAGCCGTACAGCGCGACGACCGCCACCAGCGACAGCAGGCCGAACAGCGGGCTGACGATGAACATCGCGAAGAGCGACCCGAGCAGCCCCAGCAGGGGGAAGATCGGGTGCACCGGGAACGTCGGCCGGAAGCTGACGAGGCCGAGCTGGACCTCGACGAGGACGACGAGGTTCACGACGCCGTAGGTGATGAGGAAGAACATCGTCACCAGCGGCGCGATGGCGTTGAGGTCGCGGACGAGGAGGCAGCCGAGGGTCAGCACCCCCGACAGGAGGATCGCGTTCCGGGGCTCCCCCTTCTGCCGCTTCGCCAGCCACTCCGACTTCGGGAGCAGCTGGTGGTCGCCCATCGCCATGAGGATCCGCGGGCCTCCGACGAGCCCCGCCAGCGCCGAGCTCGCCGTCGCCCCGAGCAGCCCCGCGAGCACCATCCAGCGCCACCGGGCCTGGTCCAGGAAGATCGTGTAGTTGGAGACGAGGTCCTCGGTGGTGCCCGCCCGGACCGCCCACAGCGTCAGCCCGAAGTAGATCACCGACGACAGGCCGATCGCGGACAGCGCCCCCAGGGGGATGTCGCGGCGGGGGTTCTTCAGCTCCCCGCTCATGTTCGCCCCGGCGAGGATGCCGGTGGTCGCGGGGAAGAACACCGCGAAGACCGTCCAGAACGAGACGCCCTCGAAGCCGTCCTCGGGGAACCCGGGGAAGTCCCCGAACCAGAGGAACTCGTCCGTCACCGGGTCCGTCGTCACCGGGCTCGCGACGATCGAGACGAGCGACATCGCGATGACCGCCATGATCACGAACTGCACCCGGAAGGCGAGATCGGCGGACTTGTAGGAGAGGAACCAGAGGACGGCGAAGGTCGTCAGGTCGACGGCCAGCGGGTCGTGGTCGGGGAACACCCACAGCCACCCCTCGCGGAAGCCGAACACGTACATCGCGATGCCCAGGGGGCGGGTCAGGAAGAGGGGGACGCCGACGCTGCCGGCGACCTCCAGGCCGAGCGACCGGGCGATGACCGCGTAGGGGCCGCCGTCGCCGATCCGGGTGTTCGTCGCGATCGACGCGAGCGACAGGCCGGTGCAGACCGTGATGCCGAGGGCGAGGAGGAGGATCAGCCACGCCCCGATCAGGCCCGCGTTGCCGACCACCCAGCCCAGGCGGACGTACATGATGACGCCGAGGATCGTCAGCAGCGTCGGGGTGAAGACCCCCGTGAAGGCGCCGAAGCGGCGGCGGGGGTCCTTCGTGACCACGTCAGCCCTTCGCGGCGGCGAGGCGGGCGCGCAGGAGCGTCCGGACCGTGCGCCCGTGGCCCGTCAGCGAGCCGGGGGGGCGGGCGTCCGCGGCGGCGAGGGTCGCGGTCGCGGGGCCGACGTCGTCGCGGGCCAGGTCGAGCAGCCCGTCGCACAGCTCGAGGAACCGGCGGAGCGCCTGGGGGTCCTCGTCCACGAGCCGCTTCCGGGCTTTCCGGAGGTGCCCCCCGCCCAGCGGTCCGTGCGCCACCGAGAGGTAGCCGTGGGCCCGGATCTCGACCCACCGGTCGCCCACGGCCCGGGCCTCCGTCAGCGCCTTGTTGAGCTCCTCCCGGGCCTCCGCGGGCCGCCCCTGGAGCAGCGCCACGACCCCGAACCCGGTGTGGACGCTCGCCTCCCGCGCCTTCAGCCCGACCGCGCGGGACGCCGCCAGCGCCGCGTGGAGCCACTCGCCGACGCCGTCGGTCCGCCCTTGCTCCAGCCGCAGCCACGCCCGCTCCAGCAGGAGCGTCGACTGGAGCGCCCGATCCCCGGTGGGGCGGGCGATCTCCAGCGCGTCGGCGAACGCGGCGTCCGCCTCCTCGACGTTCCCGCGCGCGGCGAGGACCTGCCCGAGGCGGCCCTGGGCGTCGGCCTGCATGAACGTGTCCGAGGTCCGCGTGTTCACCTCCATGGCGAACCGGAACTGCTCCTCGGCCTCCTCCAGCCGGCCCGCCGCGAGGTACCGGTCGCCGAGGTTGGCGCGGGCCTGCGCTTCGGCGAGGACCTGGCCCGCGCGGAGGATGGCGCCGAGGCAGAGGCGGTGCTCGGCGGTGGCGTCGAGGAGCCGGCCGACGTCGATGTACGTGAGCCCCCGGATGAGCCGGTAGCCGCCTTCGAGCACGGGGTCGTCCAGCTCCTCCACGATCTCCCCCGCCTTGTCGAGCTGGACGGTGGACTGGGCCTGCTGGCCGCGGCGGCGGTACAGCGCGGCGAGGTGAACGCGGGCGCGGGCCTCCTGGGCCTCGTCGCCGATGCGGCGGGCGACCGAGATGCCGTGGAGCAGGTCCGCCTCGGCCTCGTCGATCCGCTCGCGGAGGCGGAGGCGGCCGCCTCGGGTGACGAACGCGTCGGCCATCACCGCGTCGTCGCGGGCGTCGACGGAGTTGGAGACGGCGACGTCCAGCGCGTGCTCCAGCAGCGATGTCGGCCCCGAGCTCCGGATGGCGCCGTCGATGATGAGGCCGAGGCGGGCGGCGGCGGCGGGGCGGCGGCCGTCGGCGGCCTCCAGCGCGGCGACGAGGTTGTCCCGCTCGGCGATCAGCGCCCGCTGCGCCTCCGCCCCCTGGAGCCCTTCCAGCTCGGCGACCCGGTCCTGCCCCCAGTCCAGCAGCCACCGCTCCCGGGCCTGCTCGGCGCGGGCCCGCTCCCGGCCGGCGCCGAGGCGGGCGTGGGCGAAGGCGCGGATCGGCTCGTAGGCGACGAACCGGTAGGAGCCCGGGAGCTCGGCCTGTTCGCGGGACTTGAGCAGGCTGCGATCGCACAGCGTCGCCACGATCTCGACGGGCTGGGGGTCGTCCGGGAGGACGGACTCGGCCGCCTCCAGGGTGAACCCGCCGACGAACACCGACATCGTCGCGAGGGCGCGCCGCTCGGCGTCCCCGAGGAGGTCCCAGGACCAGGAGATGGCGGCGTCGAGGGTGGCGTGCCGGGCGGGGCCGCCGCGGCGCTTGCCGGGGGGGAGGCCGAGGCCGGCGTCGAGGCGCTTCAGCAGCTGGAGCGGGCCGAGGGTGCGGGCTTGCCCGGCGGCCAGCTCGATGGCGAGGGGGAGGCCCTCGAGGCGGCGGACGACCTGCTCGACGATCTCGCGGTCGGCGGGGCCCGCGGACCAGTCGCGGCGGAGCTCCTGGGCGCGCGCGATGAACAGCTCGGTCCCGCGGGCGACGTCCAGGGGGCCGAGGTCGAGGAGGGTCTCCCCCTCGAGCCCGAGGCGCTCGCGGGACGTCGCCAGGATCCGGAGCTCGGGGGCCGCCTCCAGGAGCTCTTCGAGGAGGGCGGACAGCGGCCCCGTGGCCTGTTCGAGGTTGTCCGCGAGGAGGAGCAGGCGCTCGCGCGAGCGGAGGGCCCCGAGGAGGCGGGAGCGGACGTCGCCGAGGGTGCCGCGGCGGGCGAGGCGGAGGGCCTCGGCGATGGCGAGGACGCCCGCGTCGGCGTCGCGGCAGTCGGCGAGGTCGACGAACCAGACGCCCCCCGGCCAGCGGCTCTCGGCCAGCTCGATGCCGGCGAAGTGCTGCGCGAGGCGGGTCTTGCCGCAGCCGCCGGGGCCGACGATGGTCACGAGGCGGCCGGGGCGGGCGAGCATCTCCCAGAGGTCGGCGAGGTCGCGCTCGCGGCCGACGAAGCGGGTCCGCTCCTCGGGGAGGTTGGTCTTGACGAGCTCGGTCGCCTCCTCGGGCTCGGGGGCCTCGAGGCGGAACCCGTCGGTGCCGACCGAGACGAGCCGCTGGGGGGCCGACGCGTCCTCCTCGATCTTCCCCCGGAGGCGGTCGACGAGGGTGTCGATGCGGTCGTTGGGGCGGGACCGGGCCTGCTTCTGGCGGCGGTGCGTCCAGACGACGCGGAGGAGGTCGTCCTTCGTGACGGTCTCGCCGATGCGGCCGACGAGGTGGTCGAGCACGGCGGCCTCGACGGCGGTCAGCTCCACCTGGCGGCCGCCCTTGAGGACGCGCCGGCCGGGCATGTCGACGGTCACGCCGTCGAGGCTGATCGCGGTGCGCGGGCGCTGCACGGTGACGTCGAGGACGGTGAGGCGGTCGTCGGTCTCGCCGTCGCCGTCCTCCAGGTCGAGCCGGTACCCCTCGCCGCGGACGGTCTTGAGGTGGTGCGGGCGGGAGGGGGACTCCTCGATCTTCGCGCGCAGGCGGGAGACGGTGAAGTCGGCGGCGCGGGTCGACACGCCGTCGGCGTAGCCCCAGACCTTCTCGTGGAGCTCGTCCCGGGAGACGACCTCGCCGGGGCGGTCGAGGAGGTAGCGGAGGAGCTTCGCCTCGAGCTCGGTCAGCCACCCCGCGTCACGCCCGTCCGCGCGCACGACCTCGCCCCGGTTCAGGTCGACCGTGCAGGCGTTCAGTTCGAGCTTGGCGGCGGCGGAAGCCACGGATCCCGGAGTCTAGAAGAGGACGACGCCCGACTGCCTCTGCTGTGGCATGGTGCGGCGCCGCCGCGCAGGAGACCCGACCTCATGGACCCGTCCGTCGACCTCGAGCTCTACAAGATCCGCCACAGCCTCGCGCACGTCCTCGCGCAGGCCGTCCTGGAGCTCCGGCCCGGCTCCACGCTCGGCTTCGGCCCCCCCATCGACGACGGCTTCTACTACGACTTCGTGCTCTCGGAGCCGCTCAGCGAGGACGACTTCTCGGCCATCGAGAAGAAGATGAAGCACATCATCAAGCAGGGGCAGAAGTTCGAGTGCGAGGAGCTGTCCGCGGACGAGGCGTTCGCGCTCATCGAGGGCGAGATGGGCGAGCCGTACAAGCTCGAGTACGCCCGCGAGCTGGTCGAGAAGGGCGGGCTGGAGACGCTGACGTTCTATCGGAACGGGCCGTTCCTCGACATGTGCGAGGGGCCGCACGTCGAGCAGACGCGGCAGCTCCCGAAGGCCGCCTTCAAGCTCCGGAGCATCGCCGGCGCCTACTGGCGGGGCGACAGCGACAACACGATGATGACGCGCATCTACGCGTGGGCGTTCAAGACGCGCGAGGAGCTCGACAAGCGGCTCAAGGAGCACAAGCTCGCGCTGGAGCGGGACCACAAGCGGCTCGGCAAGCAGATGGACCTGTTCGTCATCGACGACGACATCGGCAAGGGGCTGCCGCTGTGGATGCCGAACGGGACGGTGATCCGCGACGAGCTGGAGAAGCTCGCCCGGGAGATGGAGTTCAAGGGCGGCTACCAGCGGGTGGCGACGCCGGTGCTGGCGAAGACGCGGCTGTACGAGCAGACGGGCCACCTGCCGTACTACGCCGACGGCATGTACCCGTTCATGGAGCTGAAGGACGCGTCCGAAGACGGCGAGGAGGTCGTCAAGGAGTCGTACGTCCTCAAGCCGATGAACTGCCCCCACCACCACAAGATCTTCAGCGCCCGGCTCCGGTCCTACCGGGACCTGCCGCTGCGGCTGGCGGAGTACGGGCTGTGCCACCGCTACGAGGACAGCGGCGCGCTGTCGGGGCTGCTCCGGGTCCGCGGGATGTGCATGAACGACGCGCACATCTACTGCACGGAGGACCAGATCAAGGAGGAGTTCATCGCCGTGATGCAGCTCCACGCCGACCTCTACGAGATCCTCGGGCTGTCGTCGAACTACTGGATGCGCCTGTCGACGTGGGACCCGGACGATCCCAAGGGCAAGGAGAAGTACGTCGACGACCCCGAGGCGTGGGAGTCCTCGACGGCGCGGATCCGGGAGGCGATGGACGAGATCGGGATGCCCTACGAGGAGGTCCAGGGGGAGGGGGCGTTCTACGGGCCGAAGATCGACGTGCAGTTCCGGACGGTCACGGGCCGCGAGGAGACGGCGTCCACGAACCAGCTCGACTTCGCGGTCCCGGCCCGGCTGGGGATGACGTACGTCGACGCGGACGGGGAGCGGAAGGCGCCCTGGGTCCTGCACCGGGCGCCGCTGGGGACGCACGAGCGGTTCGTGGCGTTCCTCATCGAGCACTACGGGGGCGCGTTCCCGACGTGGCTGGCGCCGCGCCAGGTGATCGTCGAGCCGATCGCCGACGTCTTCCACGGCTACGCGCGCAAGGTCGTGGACCGGCTGCGGGACTCGTTCGTGCGGGCGGAGGCGGACTTCAGCACGGACACGCTCAACAAGCGGATCCGGAACGCGGTCACGTCCAAGGTCCCGAACGTGCTCGTCGTCGGCGAGCGGGAGCAGGCCGAGGAGACGGTGACGCTCCGCCGGTACGGCTCGCGCGAGCAGGAGTCGATGCCGCTGGCCGAGTTCGAGGCGCGGATCCTCGCCGCCATCGCGGGGCGCACGGCGACGGTCTAGTAGGGTCGTCCCCGTGACGACGCTGGGGCAGGTCAAGGCGGCGGACGTCGCCGGCCGGTGGCGGGCGCGGGCGGCGGCGGACGAACCGGCGCTGGACGCCGAGCCGCCCCCGGGGGCCCCCGCGCACGAGTACCTCCGGTCGCCGGCGGCGATGGCGGTCGCCGAGCTGGCCGCCCGGGACGGACTGTTCCTCTTCCACTACGAGCACCGCGTGCAGCTCCCGCTGCCCCTGCACTGGGTCCCCGAGCACGCGCCGGAGCTCGCCGATCCGCCGGAGTGGTCGGTGGGGGTGCTGCCCGAGTCGAAGTACCAGTCGTTCCGGCACGACCAGCGCTGCGGCGGGTTCCACCCCGGGCACCGGGCGAAGTGGTCGACGCACGAGCTGTGTCACGGGTTGGTGGGGCACGCGTGGACGGCGGAGATGACGCCGTTCGCGCACGCGACGGGGGGGCGGCTCGCGGAGCTGCTGCCGGTGGCGCTGTACTACTTCTTCGACGAGGCGTTCCTGCGGCGGTGCGGCAAGCACGCCGGGGACGGGGCGCTGTTCCGGACGTTCTGCCCCGAGTGCGAGGCGCGCGCGGCCCTCGGCCCCGCGCGGGACTTCGACGCGGCCGAGGCCGAGCGGCTGGTGGCGGACGGGCTGCGCTTCCTGGACCGGGAGCTGGCGGCGGTCGCGCGGACCCGGCGCAGCGGAGACGTCGTGCCTTCGCGGTGGGCGACGATCGACCTCGCGTCGGACGGGGTGGCCTACGCGGAGGCGCACGGGCGGCGCCTGGCGTCCGACGCGATGCACGCGTGGGTGCGGCGGTTCGACCGGGAGCGGTCGGTCGACGAGCTGATCGCGCGGGTCGAGGAGGTCGCGCTGGCGTTGCTGGGGGAGGGGCCGCCGCCGGAGCGCGCCGGGGACCGGGCGACGTGGGTGCGGCAGGACCTGGGGTGGCGGATCGGCGTGGTCCGCGAGGAGACGGACGGGGAGGCGGCGGACGCGCTCGACGCGGTGCTCGACGGGCTCGCCGTAGACGGGGACGTCGGGGCGGCGGCGGACGGCTACGAGGCCGTCGACGAGGACTACGAGCTGGCGCCTCCGGAGGACCTCCAGGCGCTCGGGTACGAGGCGCTGGATCGGCCGACGTCGACGCTGCGGCAGGTGACCGAGGGGCTCGCCTCGTGCGCGCCCGGGAGCCTCCAGCTGGCGGGGCCCGACGCGGTCGCGGGGCTGGTGGAGCTCGATCGTGCGCGTCCCCGGCGGGCCGCTCTGCCGCTCCGCTGGACGGAGGTCTTCGAGGACCGGGCGGACCCTGCCGGGGAGCTCGCCCGGTACGAGGCCGCGCTCGCCACGGCGGGTCCCGTCGCCGTGCTCCGGGGACCCGGCGCGGAGGGTGCGCTCCGGCTCGCGTCCGGCGTCCGGCTGGTCGACTCGAAGCTCGATCTCGTGGAGCTCGCGGCGGCGGTGGAGCGCGGCGACTACGACGCCTGCCCCGAGCGGGCGACCGTGCTGGCCGTCGCCCTCGACGCCGGGGGCGACCTGCTCGTCCTGGACCTCCCGTCCGTGGACGTCTCCCGCCTGCCGGGGGACGCGGTCCGGCAGCTGCTCGAGCTGGGGGTGCTCGAGCCCCTCTCCCGGAGCGAGACGTGGAACCCGTAGTCCTCCTCGTCGGGGGCGGGCTCGCCGTCGCGGGGGCGCTGGTGGGGATCCGGCGGCGGGCGATGCGCGGGCGGGCGTGGAGGTTCGCGGCGGTCGACCTCGGGGTCGAGATGAAGCGGGCCACCGACCGGCGCGCGTTCCTCGTCGGGACCGTCGGCGGCTACCCCATCCGGGTGACCGAGTGGGGCGGGCCGGGGCTCGTGGACTCGGGGGGGCAGGGGGTCAACGACGAGCCGTGGTCCACGAAGTTCGAAATCGGTCCGCTGCCGTGGCTGCCGAAGTCCGCGCGCCTCCACCGGGACTCGGCGCTCAACCGGATCGCGGCCGGGGGGTGGGGAGCGCGGATCCTCACCGGGGACCGCGAGTTCGACGGGGCCGTCCTCGTCTACGGCCGCGCCGAGGGGGTGCTGCCGCTGCTCGACCACGACGGGCGGACGGCCCTCCGCGAGGGCGTGCGGGACTGGGCGATCAGCGTCGAGGGGGGCGAGATCCAGCGGCGGACGACCGGGATCGAGTGGGACCGGCGCCGCCTCGTGGGGACCGTCCGCGCGATGGTCGCCATCGCCGCCGGGCTCGACCCCCGGGGGAAGGACGGCGTCGGCCAGCTCCTGTGGATGGCGCGCCGGGACCCGGTCCCCGCGGTGCGCGAGCGGGCCGCGCGGGCCCTCGCCGAGTGGCACCGGGACGACCCCCGCACCGCCGGCCTCGCCGCCGAGCTCGCGGGCTCCGCGCTGGCCCCCCGCAAGCTCCTCGCGCTGGAGCTGCTCCCGGCCGGCGACGCGGTCGCCCTCGCCACCGCGGTCGCCACCGACGCCCGCCACGACGACGAGCACCGCAACGCCGCCCGGCGCTGGCTCGCGGAGCGCGGGTTCGACGTCCCCAAGCAGCCCGGCGGGCAGCTGAGCGTGGTGGACGACGCCGAAGCGAGGGCCGCCGAGGGGCGCTTGAGCGCGGCGGCGGGCGAGCCCGGCGCGCTCGGGTTCGCCGCCGACGACGACTGAAGGGACGGCCAGACGCCGATCTGTCACGAAAACCGTGACAGATCGGCGTCTGGGGCCTGCCAGCGGCGATTCCGTCACGGTTTGCGTGACGAAATGCGCCCTGGCTCGGGTTGCGGCCTCAGTCCCAGGCCGCCGGCGGCGCCATGTAGAGCGTCGACAGGCACATCTCGTCGCCGGTGCCGTCCCCCCAGTCGACGTCCTCGCCGGTGGGGTTGTCCCACGTGCACTGCACGCTGAGGGTGTCACCGGAGCGGACGCGCACCGGGTCCTCGAGCTTGAACACCATCTGGCGGCCGAAGTCCCAGTCGGGGATGTCGAGGAGGCACTGCTCGGTGCCGGTCAGCTCGTCGGTGAGGGTGACGCGGCCGGAGCGCCCGAGCGTGTGCATGTGCAGCAGCACGAGGTGGATCTCGGAGTCGACCCAGTAGGGGTAGCTGAAGCCGTGCTCGACCCCCGTGGTGTGGGCGGGGATGGGCATGCCGCCGTCGAGCCAGCCCGGGTTCGTCCACGGCTGGATGCGGCCGGGGCGGTCCACGGTGGGCTCGACCTGGAGCTGGAGGGTGGTCCGATCCGGGGCGACGTCCGTCGACTGCGCGTTGTAGTGGACCTGCACGATCACGCCGCTGCCGGGGTCGACGCGGATGCCCGTCCCGTCGGGGAAGTTGCCCGAGCTGTAGCCCGGCGCCCAGCCGCCGAGCCAGCGGGCGTCCTGGTAGGACTCGCCGCCGGGGCCGCCGTAGCAGGCGTAGCCGGGGCCGGGGTCGGCGGCGTCGAGCGCCTCGTACTGTCCGATCTCGTCGGGGCCGGCGACGAAGCTGATCACGTGGTGGACCACGCTCCGGTTGCCGGGGACCGCGCGCAGGCCGGTGACGTACACCTCCTCGTCGATCGGCCAGTCCACGACGAAGCAGCGGTAGTCGTCGGGCGCGGACTGGAGCTGGTACGCATGCTCCGGGGCGAGCTCCAGATCGACCCGCTCCATGGTCCGCTCGACCGAGGGCGGCGGCTCGGCGGGCGCGACGCCGACTCCGCCCTCGGGGGCCCCGCCGTCGACCCAGTCGGCGATCAGGGCGATCTCCTCGTCCGTCAGCCGGGGGTCGAACTCGTACTCGTTGCAGTCCCCGTCGGCGGGCCACGGGGGCATGTCGCCGGAGACGACGGCCGCCTTGATCGCGTCCCGCCACGCGTAGGCGGCGTCGTAGCGGGTCAGGTCGATCCCGGAGACGTCGCCGGGGCCGTGGCAGCCCAGGCAGCGCCCCTCCAGGAGCGGCTCGATGTCTTGATTCCAGGAGACGTGGCCGTCGTACCCGCAGCCGCTCGTCAGAGCGACCAGCGCGACCACGGCCCCGATGAGGCCGAAGTCACGCATGTCAGCTCCCGCAGCTTACCGTCGCGAAGAAGGGGCCGGCGTCGAGGTAGTACCCGTCGATGACGACGAAGTACGCCTGGCCGGCGACGCCCTCGAAGGTGACCGAGTTGAAGCCCTGGGCGATGCACTCGGTGCTGAGGCACGAGCCGGAGCTGCCGTCGAGGATGAGGATGTCGTGGTTGACCTCGGTCGGGATGGCGCCCTCGAAGGCCACCTCGAACTGGCCCGTGTAGGGCGCGACGAAGCGCCACGTCATCTCGGGGCCGTCGTAGTTGCCGACGTTGCAGGAGTAGCCGTCCATGGCGGACGTGCCCGCGGTGGAGGTGTCGCCGCCGATGGTGCCGCCGCACTGGACGTCGCCGAGCACGCTGCACTCGCCGGGGACCTCGTGGGGGGGCGGGAGCTCGTCGCCGGGGTCGCCGTCCTCGTCGTCGACGTCGCCGCAGCCCACGGGCGGCTCGGGGTGGGTCAGCGTGCCCTCGACCCGGTCGGCCTCGATGTTCAGCTCGGGGTACTCCTCGACGCGGGGGCCGTCGCTGAAGAAGCCGAGGTGCATCGTCGTGGCGCCCTTGATGCCGGCGTCGCTGAAGTAGTCGGACGCCTCGCAGCCGCCGACGACGGAGCCGCTGTTCCAGGGCTCGTAGCGGAAGGTGCTGCCGTCGACCTTGTCCATCGAGAGCTTGGCCTCGATCTCGACGGTGATCTTGCCGAGGTGGTCGCCCGCGCCGCTGACCACCTGGTCGGTGAGCGTGCCGCTGTAGTTCGGCTCCCAGATGCGCGTCCAGGTCTCGCCGTCCTTCACGTACTTGCCGCCCATCACGACGGTCCCGTTGCCCTGGAAGCCGAAGCGGTCGGAGACGGGGCCGCCCTCGGAGGTGTGCTCCCAGCGCAGGCGGACGTGCACGTCCAGCTTGCCGGTGACCGTGACGGGGCCGACGTCGGTCTCGAACGGGAAGACGAGGGTGTCGAGGTCGATCGTGTCGGCGCGGTGGAGGCTGCTGCCGGCCTCCATCAGGGCCTCGACGTCGTAGCCGAGGTTGACGGTCAGCTTGGCGGTGGCGGACTTGAGCGAGAACCAGCGGATCTCGGCGTCGATGTCCATCGTGGGGTCGATGTTGACGATGCCGCGCTCGACGATGGCGCGGGAGTCGTGGCCGTTCTCGGACATCGACTCGTCGAGCACGCGCCCGGAGAAATCGACGACCTGGCGGGCGCCCCACTCGATGTGGTCGCTGTAGTCGACGTCGACGAGCGCCTCGACCAGCGTCGCGGGGGAGGTCCACGCCGTGGCGGTGTAGCCGTCGAACTGGAGGGACTCGATGCGCCGCAGGTAGCCGCCGCCCTCGGTGCCGCTGACGATCCGGCCGACCTCGAGGCCGGCGACGTCGGTGGCGTCGCAGTCGAACTCGAAGTCGATGACGGAGTTGTCGTCCGACGGGTACGCGGACGCGAAGCAGGGGTGGTCCTCGACGAGGAACGTGTCGGGGTGGAGCGGGCCCTCGGGGCGGTCGTCGTCCGCCGCGGCCGCGTCGGGCTCGGCGTCCAGGGCGGTCAGGTCGGACCCGGCCACGCAGGCGACGGCGGGGATCAGCAGGAGAAGCAGCGCCAGGCGCATGACGTCAGCTCCTTTCGCGGTCCTCCGTGCCATCGACGGTCACGCTATCAGCGGATCCGCGACTTCATGCCGCTGCAACGAACTGTGCACGTCTCCGGCGCAAGCGGGCGCAACCCCGCAACATCCGGCGCGGCTACTGGAGCGTGAGGCAGTAGTTCGCGGTGCCCGAGCGGCGCCGGACGCGCCACCGGAAGGGGGCCCCGTCGCGGTTGCTGGGGACCGTGTAGGAGACGGACTCGGGCACGTCGGGGGCGCTGTTCGTCGACCTCGCCGCGGTCTTCCAGCGGCTGCCGTTGTGCCACTGGAGGTACAGGTCGACGTTGGCGCCCGACGCCTCCCAGGTGAGCGTCGCGGCCAGGGTCGTGCCCTGGGCGACGTTGCCGAGGCTGAGGTAGTCGTTCTTGTTGCTGCTCGAGACGGTCCCGCTCAGGTCGCACAGCGGCGGCGGCGGCGGCTCGCTGATCGTCGCCGTGGTCTGGCCCACGTCGGTGGCGCCGTCGTCGTCGGTGACCGTCAGCGTGACGGCGTAGCTGCCCGCGGCCGCGTACGTGTGCGTGGGGCTGACGCCGGAGCCGGTGTTGCCGTCGCCGAAGTCCCAGGCGTACGAGACGATCGTGCCGTCGGGGTCGGACGAGGCGCTCCCGTCGAGGGTCAGGGGCGCGCCCGCGTCGGCCGCGTAGGGGCCGCCCGCGTCGGCGTCGGGGGGCTGGTTGGGGAGCGGGTCGCTGACCGTCGCCGTGGTCGTGGAGACGTCGCTGTCGCCGTCGTCGTCGGTGACCGTGAGGGTGACGACGTAGCTGCCCGCGGCGGCCCAGCTGTGGGACGGGCTGACGCCCGAGCCGGTGGTGCTGTCGCCGAAGTCCCAGGCGTACGAGACGGTCGTGCCGTCGGGGTCGGACGAGCCGCTGCCGTCCAGCGTGATCGAGGCGCCCGTCTCCGCGCTGTAGGGGCCGCCCGCGTCGGCGGTGGGGGGCTCGTTCGGGGGCGGCGGAGGCGGCGTGAAGCTGTCGACGAGGCAGTACGTCGCCGTGCCCGAGCGGCGCCGGACCCGCCAGCGGAAGTCGAGGCCGTCGCGGTTGCTGGGGACGGTGTAGCTGATCGACTCGGCGACGCCGGGGGTGCCGTTGGTGGACGAGGCGGAGTTCCGCCACCGGCTGCCGTTGTAGTACTGCAGGTAGAGGTCGAGGTTGGCGCTGCTCGAGTCCCAGCTGAGGTCGCCGGTGACGGGGGTGCCGGCGGACAGCGCGCCGATCCCGAAGTAGTCGTTCTTGTTGCTGCTCGAGACGGTGCCCGTGTAGTCGCAGGCGGGGGGCTCGTCGGCGATGAAGTCGGTGATCCAGGCGTCGAACGCGTCGGCGCGGGTGCTGACCCCGTAGATCGCGCAGTTGGCGTCGCCGTAGGACGTCAGCCCGCCGACGTACGCGGTCCCCGCGCGGTCGATGAAGAGGGGGCCGCCGGAGTCGCCGAAGCAGGGGCCGCCGATGGTGTAGTTCTGCTCGTAGGAGACCATCGTGGCGACATCGCCGGCGTCGGGGCAGCCGGGGACGTCGCAGCCGAGGCCGCCGAGGGTGCCGTCGACCTGGAGGCGGACGCCCGACGCGCCGTTCTCGTCGTCGCCGAAGCCGGCGAAGTTGATGAGGGCGCCGATGTCGCCCGAGGTGAAGCCCTCCGACGCGGGCAGGTGAGGCACCGGGGCGGCCTCCACGGCGGGCGTCTCGAGGCGGATCAGGCCGATGTCGTTGTAGAGCCCGAGCCGGTCGTAGCTCGGGTGGATGAGCGTCTCGGTGACGAAGTAGAGGTGGTCGAGGATGTCGACCGCCGGCTCGTCGCCGATGTAGATGGCGAGGTTCTCCGGCGGCGTGGTGACGAACTGCCCGCCGCCGCCGGCGTCGTCGAGGCAGTGGGCCGCGGTGATGACGACGTCCTCGGCGATGAGCGTGCCGCTGCAGAAGGGCGCCACGTAGACGTTGGGGTACTCCAGGACGTGGAGCGAGACGACGGCCTGGTGTTCGGGTGCGTCCGGCGGGAGGCCGTTGATGATCGGCCAGTCGGAGACGAACCGGTCCGGAGCGTCGTCGACGACGATCAGGTCGCCGGTGCTCGGGAGGCAGGAGAAGGAAATCAGGGCGAGCGTCGCCAGCGCGACGGAGAGACTCGAGATGCGAACCATCGGAAGCCCCCTTCCGGCGGCCATCCTCCGCCGGGTCGGGTGGGGCGGGCAAGGGGGATTGTCAGGATCGGCGGCGGAACGCGAGACCGAGGGGCAGCAGGAGGAGTGACGCGGCTGCGGACGGGGCGGTGGAGGCGCGGCAGGAGCAGCCGATGAGGGCGTCGGGGCCGGGGTCGCGGTCGGGGATCGGGTGCGCTTCACCCTCAAGGGCTCTCAGACGCTCGAGCTGGTGCTCGACCCGGGGACACACCAGTACAAGTTCGTCGTCGATGGGGCGTGGATCGCCGACCCGGGGCACGACCATACGGTCGACGATGGGTTCGGGGGGGTCAACTCCGTGGTTTCGGTGCCGGACTGCGGGGCTATCGTGCTCACCGCTTCGTCCTCGGTGGGCGACACGTTCGAGGCGCACTTCGTCTCGCCGGACGGGGCGGATCTGGATCCGAGTTCCATCTCCGTGACGCTGGACTGGGCGCCCGTGAGCGGGTTGGTCGTGGATGGACCGAACGCGACGCTGGTGTTGGACGGGCTCGCGGACGGGATTCACGACGTGCGGGTCGTTCATGGCGGGGGAACGATGCTGCTCAAGGTGTACACCGGGCTCGAGCCGGACTGGCGCGACGTCGTCATCTACTTCGCCATGACGGACCGCTTCGCCAACGGGGATCCGGGCAACGACGCGCCCCTCGACGGCGTCGACTGGCGGACCAACTACCAGGGCGGCGACTTCGCCGGGATCACACAGAAACTCGAAGACGGGTACTTCTCCGAACTCGGCGTGGGGGCACTGTGGATCAGCTGGCCCGTCGACAATCCCGGCTACGCCGAGGACGGGTCGCACCCCGCGCAGACGTACTGCGGCATGAACCCGGCTACCGCGCCGACGGCGCCGATGAAGTACACCGCCTACCACGGCTACTGGCCGTCCGACGTCGACGCCGTCGAAGAGCGGTTCGGCACCGAAGCGGAGCTGCGTGCCCTGGTCAACGCGGCCCACGCCCGCAACATCCGGGTGCTCCTGGATTTCACCGCCAACCACGTGCACGACTCGTCCTGGCTGTACGCCGAGCACGGCGACTGGTTCAACACCCCCGCCGAGATCTGCCAGGACGTCGGCTGGGACGCCAAGCCCAAGACCTGCTGGTTCACTCCCTACCTGCCGGACTTCGACTACACCTCGGCCGCGGCCCGGGACGCGGTCGTCGACCACGCCGTGGACTGGGTCAAGCGAACGGGCGCCGACGGCTTCCGCTTCGACGCCGTCAAGCACCTCGAAATGAGCTTCGTGCAGCAGCTGCGGGCCCGCACCAGCGCCGAGTTCGAGCAGACCGGGGTCGACTTCTACATCGTCGGCGAGACGTTCACGGGAGACGCCGGCCTCATCAAGAGCTTCGTGGGCCCCGACAAGATCCACGGCCAGTTCGACTTTCCGGCGAACCTGTCCATCCTCAACGGGTTCGCCACCGAGACCACCGGGCTGGACGCCATGGACAGCCAGGTCCGCCAGGTGCGCGCGCTGTACGGCGGCGGCGAACTCATGAGCACCTTCGTCGGAAACCACGACATCGCCCGCTTCGTCAGCCTCGCCGCCGGCCAGATCCCCTGCGGACCGTGGGACGTGGTGAGCAACATCGCCCAGGGCTGGCACGCTCCGCCGGGGCCCCCGGGCGACGCCGCCCCCTACCAGAAGCTCCAGCTGGCGCTGACCTACGCCATGACCATTCCCGGCCTCCCGCTCATCTACTACGGCGACGAGATGGGCCTGCCCGGCGCCGGCGACCCCGACAACCGCCGAATGATGCGCTTCGGAGCCGACCTGAGCGCCGCCGAACAGAGTACCCTCGACTTCGTGAAGAGCCTCGGCCAGGCCCGCCAGAACCACCCGTCGCTGCGCCGCGGCGCCTGGAGCGCCCCGCTGTGGAAGGACGGAACGCTCCTCGCCTACGCCCGAACCACTGACGACGAGGCCGCCATCGTCGTACTCAACCGCGACGGCCAGCCGCGCACGGTCACGATCGACGTCTCCGGCGTCGCGGGCGACGGCGCCACGACCGAAGCGCTGTACGGTGGAGAGGGGGCCATCGCCAACGGCCAGCTGACGGTGGATCTGCCCGCCCGTTCGGCGCGCATCCACGTCATCGCCAAGTAGTGGCCCCGAGGGCCTGCCAGGCGGTTCTCGCGTGGGCCCTGCCCCTTCGCGGCCTCGATCCGCGCGGGTTCGTCAAGGTCCGCAAGCAGGTGTGCAAGCGCATGGACCGCCGCCGCCAGGAGCTGGGCCTCATGTCGGTCGCCGACTACGGCGACTACCTTCGCGACACGGACGCCGAGTGGCCGTTTTTCGAAGCGATGTGCCGGATCACGATCAGCCGGTTCTACCGCGATCACATGGTCTTCGACGCCCTGCGCGGGCTGCTCCCGGCCCTGGCGGTCGACGGTCCCGTCCGCTGCTGGAGCGCGGGCGCGGCGTCGGGCGAGGAGGCGTGGACCCTCCAGCTGATCGCCCGCCTCGACCCGAACGCCCCCGCCGTCGACGTCCTCGGCACCGACGCCTCGGAACACATGGTGGCGCGCGCCGTCGCCGCCCGATATCCCGCCGGATCCCTCAGAGAACTGCCCGACGGCTGGCGCGACCAGGCCTTCCACAGAAGCGCGGACGGCGTCCGCCTCGAAGACGACTTCCGCAAGTGCGTCCGCTTCGAAGTCCGCGATCTGAAGGCCGCCCCACCCGACGGCCCGTTCGACCTCGTGCTCTGCCGCAACCTCGCCTTCACCTACTTCGACGACGAGGGTCGAAACGACGCCCTGAACCGACTACTGCAGCCCCTCCGCCGCGACGGAATCCTGGTCGTGGGTCGGAACGAGACCCCGCCCGCGCACCCCACCCTGACCCCGATCACGGACGCGCCGGGGCTGTACCGGCGGGGACTGTAGGCGGGCCCGACAGCAGGGTCTCCAGCAGGTGCTGGTACTGTTGCTTCGGTATCGGAAGCTGGAACATCACCTCGTGGCCGTCCTCGACGCCGTCTTCGGGGTGTTGGACGACGACCGCGGTGACGCCGTCGCGATTGGCGGTCGCGGGCAGCGGGATCGTCGAGCGTCCGATCAGCGGGAGCACCTCCTCGAGCGTGGTGAAGCCGTAGCCGTCATCCAGGGCGTCGCCGGCGAGGTCCAGGCCGATCGACAGGGCGGTGGCGTTGGCGATCGGCGGCGGGATGTAGGTGTCCAGCAGGCCCTGGAACATGAGCACGTGCTGGGTCACCCGGGGGCCGTACACCGCCGAGTCCGCGCCCTCTCCGGCCCACTGCACGAGCGACAGGATGGGGTCGTGCTCGTGCAGCGCGTAGCCGGCCGAGCCGTATTGGAGGATGGCTTCGGCGAAGCCTTTCACCGGCAGCGGGCTCTGCTTGTGGACCAGGTTCTCGATCCAGCTGCCGCCGGAGCCGCTGAGCACCACCGCCCGGTAGCGGGGCTCGTTTGCCGCGACCAGCGGCGCGATCGTGGCGCCCATCGAGTGGCCCATCAGCGCCATCTGGGCGGGATCGAACATCACCGTCCCCGCCACCTCCGGGCAGTCGGCGGCGTCGACCGCCAGCGTTTCCACGACGTCGGCGAAGCGGACGAGTTCGAGCGCGGACTGCCGGACGTTGTCCTGCAGCGCCTCGGGATTGATGACGTTGAACATCAGGAACTGCTCGTCGTCGCCGGTCACGTTGCGGAGGCCGCCGTGAGGGCCGTCGATGGACAGCCCCGCCCAGCCCGCGGCCGCGAAGTAGCGGGCGGGACCGCCGCCCGGATCGAGCACCTCCCCCGCGGCGTCGCGCACCCCGCGATCGACCAGGGGCCGGTCGCCGCCGCCCCCCGTCCGGACGAACACGGCCACCGGGAAGCCCGACTCGGGGGCAGCATCGCGCGGGATCGTGGCCACGATTCGGGCCGTCTCGACGCCCTGCGGGGTCGGCGCCCCCTCCTCGTCGAGGACCCAGCCGCCGCCCTCCTCGGTGAACGGAGGCTCGCCGCGCTGGTAGATCGGCATGTCGATCGTGGTCTGGTACACGCAGTAGTCGTCGAAGACGTCCTGCGGCTCGAACGGGCCGTTCGGGGTCGGCAGCGGCGCGGCGCGGATCGTGTCCACCGCCACCGCCATCGTCGCCGTCGGATCCCCGGTCTCGAAGACGGCCAGCCCGGCGAGCGTTTCCGGCTCTGGGAGCACGGCGACCGCGGCCACGTAGTCGGCCGGCCCGTCACCGTTGAGCAGCGCGGCCATCGTCTCCGAGCGCCCCAGCGGCGGGTCGGTCAGATCGGCGCGCACGATCGCCGCGTAGCGGGTGTTCGGCCGCAGCGGGATCCCCTGGATCGGCAGCAGGGACAGCAGGTGGTCCGGGCCGTGAGGGCCCGAATCCACCCGAAAGTCGACCGTGACCGGGACCCGCGTGCCGTCGTCGAGCGCGACGAGCCCGACCGGGCACGCGTCCTCGACCGTCGCCGCGAAGTGGATGTCCACCGGGCCGATGTCGGCGCTCAGCGACAGAAAGACCCCCGCCGTCAGCCCCGGCTCGTCGGGCGCCAGCGCCAGCGTGCGATCCACGAAGGCGATCGACTCCGGGTTGGGGAAGCCCGCGACGTCCTGGCGATGGATCGACGGCCACGGCGCCGACCAGAAATCGGTGGCGGCGAAGTCCATACGGACCTGGACCCCGATCGTGGCCTCCAACCGCTCCGGAACCCTCGACGCATCGGGGGCGCCCGGGTCGGCCGCGGCGTCGCCGGTCACGCCGTCGCTGTCCACGTCACCGCACGCGGCGATGAGCGTCAGAATCGAGCTGAGGATGAGGGCGGGCCGGGTCACGCAGGCAGTCTACGCGACCCGGCCCCGTGGGTGGTCTTGGTCAGAACGAGAAGATGGCGTCGTCGCCCGAGCGGGGCTTCACGTACGCGGACTCCTTTCGTTCCTGCTCTTCCTTGCAGATGATGCACATCGTCGTTTCCGGACGCGCCTTCAGCCGCTTCCGGCTGATGATGTCGCCACAGTCGATGCACTCGTCGTACTCGCCTTCGGCGATTCGCCGAAGGGCCGTTTCGAGCTTTTTGAGCATCCCTGCATTGCGCTGGCGAAAGCGGTTTCTCATCGTGGTGGCGTGTTCGGTCGTTGCCTGGTCGATCTCGTCGGGCGCGAAGCCCTCCGACTGTTCCGGCATTTGACCCGACATGGTCTTGATGATCGCGTCCCGCTTTTCGGTCAGCAGCTTGCGAAATCCATCCACCTCAGCCTCGCTGAGGGGATCCTCTTCGTAAACTTCCCGTCTGGGATCTCGTCTCAGATTCATTCGAGCGCAGTCTCCCCGCTGCAGATACGGGTTAGACAGTCGACCGCACCCCTCACTCACTTTAGGAAATATTTAATTTACATCGTAAATCGTGCTACGTGAGTGTGAGCAGTTCGCGCAGGATCCGCCGTTTGACCGTCTGGCGTTGCCGCTGCTTGTATTCGTCGTGCGAAGCACGACCGCTGCGCGTGGTTTCCCAGCTCCGCTGATCCATGATCTGGATCTCGTAGGGAAAGAAGAAGCGCAGCTCGCCGGCGTCGTTCGGGATCCGAATCATGCGCCGGCACGTGATCTGAATCGAGTGGTAGTCCGACGACGAGTGCCGGTTGTACTCCTTGGCGGTCCCCGGGTACGGCAGTTCCTCGACCCACCGCTCGAGCTCGGCGCGGGATCGCTCCGGATCGAGGTTTCCGATCCGGACCTGGTCGTCGAGCGCGCGCATGCCGTCGCGCAGGGAGTCGAGGTCGACGAGCGTGTTGCGGCTGCGACTCGGCGCGATGTTGGCGAACATGATCACGTTCCGGATCCGCAGGTAGCGGACGACCAGAAGCGTCTCGAATCGCGATCGGGTGACCAGGCGCACGCCGAGCTGGTCGAAGACGCCGGCCGAGACGTTTTCCTTCTTGTGCAACAGCTTCATGGCCACCGAGCGCAGCGGCTTGCCGTGCTTGACCTCGAAGTGCACCAGTTTGACCGAACCCGGACCGCGCCCCAGCCGAACGCCCCGCGCCGACTGGTGCAGGTGCGGCTCGAACCGCCCCAGAACCTGCGCCCGAACCTCCGGTCCGAACCGCTCGTTCAGGCCACTGTGGGCGTGCGACATCACGTGCGCCACCCGCAACAACGCGCAGGCCCAGCGCTGATCGTCCGTGCGCGGCTTCGCCGAGGCCGCCAGTAGGAGCCGCCGCGGATCGTGCTCGTTGCGAATGTGGGCCGGCGGCGTCAGCGACGGCTCGTCCACGAGAAGTTCCTCCTCGATCAGCGCCCAGGCCTCCATGCGCAACGCCTCTATTTCCGCGCGGTGGGCCGCCGAGATGTAGAGAAACCCGTAGCTTTCGAGGAACGACTCCGCGTCCGACAGCGACGTGACGTTGAGCGCCGGAACGTCGAGCGCCGAGTCCCCGCCCACGATCGCCCTGAGCGTGTCCCACGGAAAGATGCCTTCGAGGGTCTGTGGACGTCGCGTCACGGGCGTCGTTATACCACCTCCGCCTTGCGGCGCAGGACCGTGTTTGCCAGGGTCAGCCGCCGTGACCCGAACGCGAATCGTCGGCGTCGGCGCGATCACCGCGCTGGGCCAGGAACAGCAGACCTTCGACGCGATCCTGGAGGGCCGAACCGGGATCGCGCCGCCGGTATCGCTGGATCTGCCGGACCTCCCCGACGTCGTCGTGGCCGAAGTCGACAGCGCCGCCGAGGCGCCGCAGGGCGCACCGCTCCGCGCGCTGAGCCTGGCTCGCAGGACCGCCCGGCGCGCGATCGACGAGGCAGGCTGGACCACGGCGCCCGACGCGCTGATCGTCGCGTCGACCAAGGGCGGCATCGCGCTGGCCCAGGGTGTCATGGAACGGCGGATCGCCGCCGCGGCGCTGGCGGACTTCCCGCTGTTCGCGCCCGCCGCCCGCCTGGCCGCGGAGTTGTCCGTCACCGGCGTCGTCCAGACCGTGTCGCTGGCCTGCGCGAGCGGCACGGCGGCGATCGGCCACGCGAAGCGCCTGATCGACGCGCGACGGGCCGACCGGGTGCTCGTGGTGGGCGTGGACGCGCTGTGCGAGTTCATCGTCCGCGGCTTCGCCGGCCTGCGGGCCCTCGGACACGGGCCCGCCCGCCCGTTCGACGCCGGCCGCACCGGGCTGACGGTCGGCGAAGGCGCCGCCGCCCTGGCCCTGCAGCGAGACCAGGGCGGCCTCGCGGTGCTCGGCTACGGCGGAACCAACGACGCGAACCACATCACCGGACCCGACCCGCAGGGGCGCGGCCTGGCGGCGGCGATCGATCGCGCGCTGGCGGGCACCCCGCCGGAGGAAATCGTGGCCGCCAGCCTGCACGGTACGGGTACGCCGTACAACGACGCGATGGAGGGACAGGCCCTGACCCGGGTGTTCGAACGCGCCCCGCCCAGCCACTCGCTGAAGGGGGCGCTGGGGCACACGCTCGGGGCGGCGGGCGTCGTCGAGGCCGTGGTCGCGGTGCTGGCGCATCGACGCGGCGTCTGGCCCCCGACGGTGGGCTGCCGTACGCCGGATCCGGAGATCCCGATCACGACGACTCTGGCCCCGACGCCCCTGTCGCCGGGGCCGATTCTGTCCACCAGCGCCGGCTTCTCGGGCGTCAACGCCGCGGTGGTGATCGGATGACGGTCTACGTCGACCGGGCGGTGAGCCTCGCCGGAGGCCGGGCCGAGTGGCTGGCCCTGTGCGCCGGACTGCACCGACGCCCGCGGCGGCTGGACGACCTGTGCCTGGCCGGACTCGCGGCGGCGGGCCGGGTGCTCGAAGACGAGCGGGCGGTGGATGCGATCGTCCTCGGGACCGCGCTGGGCTGCACCGAAGCGGACTACGAATGGTACGCCCAGGTCCTGGAAGACGGCCTCGAAGGCGCCAATCCGCGGTTGTTCGCCTACACGTTGCCGAACGTGGTGCTCGGAGAGATCGCGATCGCGCTGAAACTTCGCGGCGAAAACCAGTGCATCACCGCGGGACGGGCCTCCGGGCTGATGGCGGTGGGAGAGGCCGCCGCGCTCGTGCGCGCCGGGACACCGCGGGTGCTGGCCCTGGCGCTGGACGTGGTCGGATCCGCCGCCGAGCGGCTGTACGCCGCGCCTCCGACGCCGGCCGCCTTCGCGTTCGTGCTGTCCGCCGAGCCCACCCCGGACGCGGTCGAAGTCGGCGACTATCGGGCCTGGTTCGACCCCGAAGCGCCCGGAGCACGACCGACCGAAGGCGATCGCCTGGCGGGGACCGGGCTGGCGCTGCCGCTCGAGGGAAGGCGCGAAGTGCGCTGCGATTCCGGGCACTGTGCCGGCCTGACGTTCGGCTGAGCGACTTGCCGATCGGCGGCCGCGACGATTACCATCCCGCAGGACTCATGACGGAACCGATCTGGACCAGTCGCGCCGCACTCAGGACGTTCTGCGACGCGGCACTCGACACCGCGCGCACGCTCCGCCAGGAGCTGATCGACTCCCCCGACGCGCCGGACACGCTCGACCGCTACCATCGGATGTCCGTGGCGCTCGACAACGCGATGG
>CAYFOA010000068.1:32230-33186 GCA_964344575.1 uncultured Rickettsiales bacterium
GTGTGTACGGAGCGATGTGTGCCGTCGATCTGGATGGGCTCGATCCCCAGGCGAACCGGTTCGTGGAGCGCGTGCGCCGGGACTTCCGACGCTCCGGCGTGGATCGGGATACGGCGGTGCGCGAGCGGCTCAAGGAGCTGCACGCGCGGATGGTGAAGCTGGGGCAGGACTACCAGACGAACGTGCGGGCGGACATCCGGCACATCGAAATCGAGGATCCGAGCGCGCTGGCCGGGCTGCCGGAGGACTGGATCGAGGCGCATACGCCGAAGAACGGCGATCCGTTCCGGGTGAGCACGGACTATCCCGACTTCTTCCCGTTTCAGACGTATTGCTCGGACGGGGCGCTGCGGAAGTCGCTGTACACCGAGTTTTCCGCGCGGGGCTTCCCGGCGAACAAGCCGATCCTGGAGGAGCTGCTCGCGCTGCGCGCGGAGTACGCGTCGCGGCTGGGCTACGCGTCGTGGGCGGAGTACGACGCCGAGATCAAGATGGTCAAGGCGCCCGCCCGGGTGGAGAGTTTCCTGGAGGAACTGACGCAGATCGCCCGACCGCGCAGCCGGGTGGACCTCGAGGAGCTCCTGGAGGCCAAGCGCCGCGACGTGCCCGGGGCCACCGACGTCCAGGTCTGGGACCGGTTCTTCTATCGGGGCAAGGTGCGTGCCGAGAAGTACGGCTTCGACGCGCGGGCGGTGCGGGCGTACTTCCCGTACGACCGGGTCAAGGCGGGGGTCCTCGAGACCTACTCGGAGCTGTTCGGCGTCGCCTTCCAGCCGGTGACCGACGAGCCCGTGTGGCATCCCGACGTCGAATGCTGGGCGCTGATCGACGGCGGCCGGGAGGTCGCACGGTTCTTCCTGGACATGCATCCGCGGGAG
Source organism: uncultured Rickettsiales bacterium (assembly GCA_964344575.1). Classification (GTDB taxonomy): domain Bacteria; phylum Myxococcota_A; class UBA796; order UBA9615; family UBA9615; genus JAAESI01. The sequence goes on from CAYFOA010000068.1 coordinate 33,109, forward strand.
GGCAAGTACAAGCACGCGGCGATGTTCGGCGTGCGGACGGGGCTTCAGGACGCCCAGGCGCCCCGCGCGGCGCTGGTG
>CAYFOA010000069.1:0-13838 GCA_964344575.1 uncultured Rickettsiales bacterium
CGGGACACGCCGCCCGCCAGACCGTCAGAGCAGCGCCACCTGCCCCGCCTTCAGCCGCAGCCGCGTCCGCCCCCGGCGCTTCTCGATGAACGCGCCGTCGATCCCCTCCTTGCCGAACATCGCGCGGGTGTCGTGGATCAGCTTCGCGAGCGTCGAGCTGGCCTGGTTCTCGGCCGCGCGGCGCCCCCAGATGGCGTTCCGGAGGTGCTCGTCGTCGACCCACTCCCCGCCCGCCTCGCCGAGGACCCACAGCAGGTGGAACCGGAGCTCCTGCTCCGTCCACTTCGCCCGCCGCGCGCCGTCGCTGACCGCGATGTCCCCGTACTCCCCGCGCTGCGTCAGCTCCAGCCGGAACGCCGCGAACTTCGCCGCCGCCATCGTCCCCGCGCCGACGGTCCGCGTCCGCTCCGCCGCCGCCGCGGGCTCGGCGGCGTCGATCGCCGGGGGCTCCAGGTCGTCCACCCGCCACGCCGCGTCGGGGCCGAAGCGGAGGACGTCACCGACCTCCAGCCGCGTCCAGTCCGTCACCCGGTCCCGCCCCCGGGCCGTCCCGTTGCGGGACCCCAGGTCGCGCACGTAGAAGCCGTCCGTCCGCCACTCGATGCAGGCGTGGTAGCTGCTCACCGAGGTCCCCCCCACGACGAGGTCGTTGTCGGGGCTGCGGCCCACCCGGAGCCGGCGCGCGAAGGGCTGCGCGCTCCCGGTCGCGACCTCGGTCAGGGTGGCCATGCCGCGCAATCTACCGGGCCTCCGCCCGCGCCGCCTCGGCCAGCGCGAGCAGCGCCCGCGCCTCGGCGACCTCCGCCCCCTCGGCCGCCAGCTGGGCGAGCAGCCCGGCCTTCGCGTCCGCCCGCATGTGCGCCAGCCGCGCCTGCCGTTCGATCTCCGGGTCCGCCATCACGTCCCGCAGGTCCAGGTCGAGATCCAGGTCCTCGAGGTGCTCGAACCCGGCCGGCACCTCGGGGACGTCGTCCAGCGTCATCGCCGGCGCCGCGCCCCCGCGGGGGCCTGCCGGAGCCGGCCGGGACGCCGCGCGCGACGACGGGACCGACGCCGCGGCCACGGGCGCGACCCCCGCCGTCGCCGCCACCTCCGGACCCGGCCCGCGGCCGGGGCCGAGCCCCACCAGGAGCCCGACCCCGACCGCGACCACCACCAGCGTCGTCAGCTGACGCCGCACGGCTACTTGCTCCCCGTCAGCACGCCCCCGTACGCGATGCCGATGGTCCCGGCGATCCCGTACCCGCCCCCGAGGTTGGCGACGCACGCCAGCTCGCGGTCCACGAGGAAGTCGGCCTCCAGCGCGAAGCCGCCGTGCTGGTCGATGTTCCCCGCGATGACGCCCGCGCTGACGTCCACGCAGGCCCACGTCGACGCGTTCGAGGCGAACCCGTTGACGCTCAGCGCCCCCGACAGGAGGTCGCCGTGCGCGGCGCCGTCGTTGTTGTTGAGCAGGTACGTGAGGACGAAGCTGTTCTCGGGCCCGGTGTGCTTCCCGTAGGCCGGGTACAGCCCGAACCAGTTGCTCACCCAGCCCCAGCTCCCGACCGCCAGCCGGAGCGACTCCGGGAGCAGGTCCAGCGCTGCCTGGTTGAGGTCGACGACCGCCTCGGCGATGACCTCCGCGGCGTTGCTGCACGCCCCCGCGGGGAGCCCCGCGTCGGTGCACGCGTCGAACAGCTCGGCGTGGATGTCCGCCGCCTCGTCCTCGTCGATGCCGTCGACGTCGAGCGCGAACCCGACCTGACCGGCCCACGTCTGCGGCTGCCCGTCCGGGCCGACCGCGGCGAGCCCGACGTGCACGTTGATGGCAGCCTCCGCGGCCTCCAGGGAGTAGTTCCCCGCGAAGTCGGACGCGGGCGTGTTCTGCGTCGCGAACGCGGCGCTCGGGGCGGCGATCGCGGCCGCCAGGATGATCGTCTTGAAGTGCATGGGTTCCTCCGTCTTGATGACGGTTCGAACCTATCCAGCGCCGCCGCGATCGCCCCTTACGCGACCGTTACCTGCCGCTACAGCTTCGAGATCAGGTCGTCGTCGCTGTCGTCCGCCAGCCGCACCGGCGCCCAGTCCGTCGACGTGTCCATCCGGTCGAGGAAGTCGTCGATCCGGTGGTCCTCCTCGGAGATCACCGCCAGCAGCGCCGCCTCGTCCTCCGCCGCGCGGAGCCGCCGCAGGAACCCCGGCGCGTGGATCATCCGCGACAGCCGCCCCAGCATCCACAGCTGCGTCTGCCGCTCCCCCGGCGGCGACAGCACCGTGATCGCGACGTCCACCTTGCCCACCCCCCGGCTCCCCCCGCGCACGATCCAGGGGAGCTTCCGCCGCGTCGTGAACACCCCCAGGCTCGTCGCCGGGAGCCCGTTCTTCGTCGCCCCGATCAGCGCCACCCCCCCCGGCAGCGCCGTCGGCTGCTGCTGCTCCCGCTTCAGCAGCTTGCTGAAGATCGCGTCCGCCATGTCGACGCCGAGCACCTTGCTGTGCCGCCGCGCCATCCGGTCGAGCAGCTCCTCCTTGCTCTTGACCTCGAGTTGGGCCGCGCACGCCGCCCACGTGGTGAACATCCCCAGGTCCCCGAACCCGAACCGGCTGTGGTCCGGCGGGTCGAACCGGCTGTGGACCGCGTGCCGCGGCGCCTTCACCATCAGCACCGAGCAGTGCGCCGCCTGCGCGAGCTTGTCCGGCCGGCTCCCCACGAGCAGGTTCCGGATCGGCTTCTCCCGCGCTGCCCCGAGCACCATCAGGTCGTAGTCCGCGGTGAGCTCGCCGATCAGCTTCGCCGGGGCCGCGGTCTTCAGGATCAGCGACTCCGTCCGCGACCGGGACAGCTCCGACAGCTGCTTGTGGTACTCCCGGTACCCCTCGATCTGCATCTGCTCCGTCTGCTCCGCGACCACCCGCAGCAGCGTCAGCGTGCCCCCGTTGTGGCGCGCGATCCGGTCGGCGACGTGGAGCACCAGCGAGTCGTAGGGCCCCGGCTTGGCGAGCACCAGGATCCGCCGGTACCGCTCCTCCCCCCGGTCCTTGAGGACGGCCAGGTCCACCGGCGCGTGGTCCAGCCACCACGCCATCGGGTTCCGGACGAAGATCGCCCGCCGGTCCTGCTCCGGCCAGGCCATGACCATCCACTCCGCCTTCGTCTTGACCGCGTGGTCCGCCGCTGCCCGCTTGGCGTTGTGGGTGAGCAGGTCGTGGAACGCGACGCGCACGTCGTACTCGTCCCCGATCGCGTAGGCGCCGTCGGAGAGCGCCCTCATCTCGGCGTCCTCCTCCAGCGACGCCACCAGCATCGTCTGCTCGGGCAGCTCCTCCAGCCGGAGGACCTCCAGCCACCCCTCGTCGACCATCACCGCGCCGAGCCGCATCAGCCGCTCCGGGTTCGCCTCGCGCCCGAAGAGCGGCGTGATCACACGCGGTGGCTGGTACCCACGCTCCTCCTCCTCCTCGAGCAGCTCGGTCTCCCGGAGGACGTGGGCCACGCCCCAGACATGGGCGAAGGCGGACTTCCGGCCGACCTTCCGCCCGGCGTAGGCGAGGTACCAGAGGGTGCCCACCGACGCGATGGCGACCACCCCCATCAACGCGACCATCCCCAGGCTCGCGAGCAGCACGAGCCCGCCGGCGATGCCGAAGACCTGCAGGAACGGGTACAGCGGCGACCGGAACGTCGGCTTGTACCAACGGACGTGCGTCTCCCGGAGCACGATGACGGCCAGGTTCACGAGCGAGAAGACGACGATCTTGAACCCCGACGCCAGCTTCGCGAGCTTCAGCACGGGGAGGAAGAGCACCAGCGCGGCGAGCACGACGCCGGTGAGCACGATGGCGGGGACCGGCGTCTGGAAGCGCGGGCTGATCGTGTTGACGCGGGACGGCAGGAGCAGGTCCCGGGCCATCGCGAAGGGGTCGCGGCTGCTGGCGAGGATCCCGGCGTTCGCGGTGGCGAGGAGGCCGAGGACCGAGACCACCGCCATGGCGATGAGGAACCCGTCGCCGCCGATGCGGACCGCCGCGTCCGTGATCGGCGTCGTGCTCGTGTACAGCACGTCGGCCTCGACGGTGGCGACCACCACCCACGCGACCAGCGCGTAGATCGTGACCCCCGCGAGGTGGGCGGCGATCAGCCCGCGGGGGAGGTTGCGGTTGGGGTCCCGGACCTCCTCCGCCACGGAGCAGATCTTGGTCAGCCCGGCGTACGCGTTGAACACGAACGCGGCGCCGAACACGAGCCCCGCCTTCCCGAACGGCAGGGGCTCGGCGAAGTGCTCGGGCTGGCGGCTGGTGAACCCCCACACGCACAGCCCCGCGAGCGCCGCGAGGCACAGCGCGACGACGCCGTTCTGCAGGACGGAGGCCTTGCCCACCCCGACGACGTTGACGGCGACGAGGAACACCAGCACGGCCAGCGAGATCGGCTTCACCAGCTCGTCGGACCCCCCGAAGATCGCGATGTAGGCCCCCAGCCCGACGAGCACGAAGGCGACCTTGGTCGTCAGCGCGGCGAAGTTGCCGAGCCCCGTGACGGTCCCCATCCACGGCCCCATGGCGCGGTCGACGTAGGTGTAGGTGCCGCCGGCGACGGGCATCGCGGTGGCGAGCTCGGCCTTCGACAGCACCGCGGGCAGGACCATGAGCCCGGCGAGGAGGAAGGAGAGGCTGACCCAGGGCCCGGCGATGCCGGCGGCCAGCCCCGGCAACACGAAGACGCCGCTCCCCAGCATCGCCCCCACGGAGATGCTGAACACCGACCAGAAGCCGAGCTTGCGATCGAGTTGTTTTGCCAAGCTCCCCTGCCTCGGGAGCCACCTTAGCGTGGGGGATCCCCCGATCCCCGGTTTACATCCGGCGGTGAGCTACTAAGTATGCGCCCATGAGCGAGCACCACTACGACGTCGTCATCATGGGCGGCGGCATCGGCGGGAACTTCCAGGCCCGCCACCTCCTCCGCACGATCCCCGGGATCAAGGTCGCGGTCATCGACCCCCGGAGCGACGACCGGACCGCCACGATCCACAAGATCGGCGAGTCCACCGTCGAGATCGCGGCGATCTTCATGAGCCAGGAGCTCGGGCTGGTCGACTACCTCCTGGAGAACCACCCCCCCAAGTGCGGGCTCGCGTTCCACTGGGCGAAGGAGGCGGGGAAGACCGACTCCATCGACGACTACTACTCCATCTGGCCGCCCCGGTTCCCGAAGGTGATGACCTGGCAGGTCCACCGCGGCCGGCTCGAGGCCGACCTGATGCGGATGAACCGCGAGGACGGCGCGGCCTGGTTCACGGGGAAGGTCAGGGGGTTCGAGGTCGGCGCGGGCGAGGCCGTCAACACGGTCACCGTCAAGGGGACGCACGGCAACGAGGACGCGACGCTGACGTGCGACCACCTCGTCGACGCGGCCGGGCGGGCGTGGCTGACGGGGAAGAAGTTCGACAACATCCGCCAGGACGCGGGCTCGCTGTACGGCCTGAACACGGGCGCGTCCTGGGTGCGGGTCAAGGGCGTCGACCCGGAGCTGTTCAAGCCCGGCGCCGACCGCGACCGCGTGGCGACGTCGCAGTACTACGCGACGAACCACTGGATGGGGCACGGCCACTGGCTGTGGCAGATCCCGATCTGCACGGAGACGAAGACGCTGTCGATCGGCGGCATGTTCCACCACGACGTCATCCCTGGGGAGCAGGTCGGGCGGAAGGAGAAGCTGATCGACTTCATCCGGGCGAACCACGCGGCGCTCGGGAAGATCGTCGACAGCGCCGACGAGGTGGTCGACTTCATCTACTGGAAGAAGCCGTCGCACCTCTGCAAGCAGATGTTCCACCCCGACCGGTGGTACGCGATCGGGGACGCCGCCTACTTCGGGGACGCGTTCTACAGCCTCGGGCTGTCGACGGTGGCGATCGCGGTGACGTCGACGACCGAGCTGATCCGCGCGGCCATGGCGGGCGAGCCGGACGTGGAGACGAAGCGGACCGCCTACGACCGGTTCAACGTCTACTTCGGCGAGACGGCGCTGCACCTCTACAGCCACCACGACAAGCACACGGGGCACGCGTCGGCGATGAGCTGGCGGATCTACCTGGAGTACATGTGGTGGTTCGGGATGTGGGTCCCGATGTTCATCGGCCGCTGGCACCTGGACGTCGAGATGTGCGACGCGATCGTGGGGAACTGCGAGAAGCCGTACTTCCGGTCGGTCTACGAGGACCTGAGCCGGATGATCGACGAGGGCCGCAACGCCGGCTTCATGGACCCCTACCGCGCGGACCAGCTCATCGGCGGGTACCACCCCACGGACGAGCACGGCCACTTCCTCGAGGACGCCGAGTTCGCGCCGGGGCGGCTGGACCTCTACACGTCGATCTCGCGGACGTACTGGCTGAACCTCGTCTTCCTCGTGAAGCTCCAGTGGCGCGCGTTCGGCGTGCTCGGGGTGCTGTCCCCGCGGACGCTGCGGCGGATGCTGCGCCTGTTCCGGAAGGCGGTCTGGATCAAGATGGGCGCCTGGCGCCACAAGTGGCGTCAGCGGAAGCTCCCGGCGAACGCGAAGTTCGCGGCCCAGGCGGAGCAGTTCAAGACCTACGCGGGCGTCGCGGAGCTCCAGCCGTGGGAGGGGCAGGAGCCCAAGAAGCCGGACGCGGACGCCGACGAGGCGGCCTGACGTCCGGTCCTGCTGGCGTCCCCGGTGGCGCGACGGTAGCGTGCCGTTCTCTCTGGTCCAGATGCCCTCCGCCACCCCTCCGTCGCTGCTTCGCCGCCTCTATGCCGGCCTCAGGGATGCACGCTTCCTTGGCGCTCACCCCTTCTGGGTGGCGTGGATCACCACGGGCGTCTTCGCGTTTGATGACCTCCAGTCTCCGGGTGCGGTCTGGGTGATCTCGCTTGTCCTGGCGTACGTCTTTGCGGCCTTCCAGAAGGGTCACCGGGAGCCCGGAGAGCCCTCGTAGCGCCGTCCGTACTCGACCCGACGACGGACTCGATTGTCAGGTCATTGTCAAGGTTTGAGACGACCGAGGGCTCTTCCCGTCTTGGGGCCAGGGCCCGCTCCGGGCTCGGAAGGAGTCCGCACCATGATCGTCTCACGTCTCTCCCTTCTCGCCTGCATCGTCACGGCCATCCACGCGCCCTGGTCGTCCGTCGCCTCTGCCGGTCCCCCGGTGCCCGTGGAAGCGGCAAGCGCCTGGCACTACGTCGCCCAAGCGTGGGACATCGACCCGAGTCTCGCGACCGTGCTCGACTCCTCGAGTTTCACGAGCGACTACGGAGCCGGCGCGATCGTCAGCATCCAGTGGAACGTCGAGCCCTGGGACTTCGGTGCGTACTACCCGGCCTTCACCGGCTACAACCCGCTGGCGACGGGCCAGGTGGACTACTACTACTACCTGCGAGGTGACGAGTCGTACACGGCCATGCTCCTGGACGAGGGCCACGTCTGGTGGAGGATGACCCATCTGACCGGGGCCGGCATGCCCGCAGACGGAGTCTCCACGTCGAACGACTGGTGGAGCTTCGTCTTCACGGAGGCCCCCAGCGATGAAGAACGTGAGTGCGGACCCTACGAGATGGACTTCGCCGCGCAGACCCTGAACGACATCCTCAACGACGCGCAGTTCGACGGCGACGACGCGACCTTCGCCGAGAACTGCGTGGACCTGCACCTGACCGACGCGTGGCTGGCCCCGACGGCGCTGACCGCCGCGTCCGCAGCAGTGGGCGGCGCCATGTCGCGGGGGTCGACAGCCGCGGGAACAGGCCGCTTGGCGATGGGCCTGAACGGCTTCGGCCTCTACTTCGGTACCAGCTCCGCCGTCGCCCTGTACGAGCTCAGCTATGCCGCCCCCGGTGGCGCCTGTGGCGCGGCAGGGCAGGCCGGCGGTCCGATCCCCGACGCGGTGGTCATCGTCGTCGCCACGACCACCAACATCGCGACCGGACCCCAGGGCGGCACCGTCCTCGACGAGGCGTTCACCAAGTGGACGGCGCTGGCCGTCGACCCCGCCACGGCCGCCGAGATTCAGAGCGTCCTCGGCGCCGGCGACGCCACGATCGGCGGCAACCCCGTCTACAACCGCACCGTCATGGCGAACCCCGACTCCGACTGCATCCCGGAGGACCACAACGGCAACATGCCCACCCCCGACGATGACGGCGGCGAGGACTGGTGGTCCGACATGGTCAACGACGACCACCCCGCAGGTGGCGGCGGTGGGGGGCTCGGCGACGAGGGCGGGGCGTGCGAGACCGACACCGACTGCCCCACGCCCGAGTGCTCGGACTGGTCCCTGGTCGGCTGCTCCGCCGAGGGGGGATGGGGCTCCTGCACCTACTCCTGCGACCTGCCCAACGGCGACTGCGAGTCGTCCTTCGATGACACCGACTGCGGTAGCGGTGGCGGCGGCAGCAGCGGTGGCGACGGCGACGCTCCGTAGCCGCCGGGCGGGCGGCGCTGGCTCCGACGCCGCCTCCTAGCGCTCCGTCTGGTACTTCGCCTTCCACTCGTCGTACGGCATGCCGTAGACGATCTCGCGCGCCTCGAGCTTGTCGATGGCGAGCCCGCGCTCGTCCGCGGCCGCGGCGTACCATTTGGACAGGCAGTTCCGACAGAAGCCCGCGAGCTCCATGAGGTCGATGTTCTGCACGTCGGTCCGCTCGCGGAGGTGGTCGCGGAGGGCGCGGAAGGCGGCGGCCTCGATCTCGGTTCGGGTGGCGTCGTCCATGGCGCGACGGTAGCGTCGCGAGCCATGCGCCGCGCCCTGTTCGTCGTCCTCCTCGCCGCCCTGCTCGCTCCCGGCTTCGCCGCCGCCGGGGGGGTCACCGTCGAGCTGCCGCCCGTCGCCGCCACCGCGCAGGACGTCCCCTTGGAGCTGGCCTCGTCCCACTTCAACGCCATCGCGCTCAGCGGGACCCACGACCCGGCGGACGCCGTCACCTTCAGCGGGCTGCACGGCACGCTCACGCTCGCGACGACCGCCGGGCTCACGCTCACGCTCGGGACCGGCGTCGACGACGACGACGTCACCGTCCTCGGCGACCTCGCCGACATCAACGCCGCGCTGGACGGCCTCGTCTTCACCCCCGAGCCGGGGTACGCCGGCGTCGGCAACATCCAGGTCACCACGACCACCACCGAGACCCTCCGCGTCGCCGTCAACGCGACCGTCGACGCCGAGACCGCCCGGGACGCCGTCCTCGCCGGGGTCACCACCATCCACTCCGGCGTCCAGCCCGGCCGCCTCGTCGCCTTCGGGCCCGAGGCCTACGCCGTCTCCTACTACGCCTCGGGGCCCGGCGAGGGGCCGCTGATCGGGGCGGCGTCGTGGGGCGCGGGGCGCGTGATCGCCGTCCCCGACCACCAGATGCTGAACATGGGGGCCTACGGGGCCGACTCGGGGACCTTCTACGTCAACGGGATCGGCTGGCTGGCGGACTCGACCTCGCTGGACGTCGCCGTCGTGACGTACAGCGCAGACGTGACCGACTGGCTCGTCTCCCAGGGCTTCACCGACGTGGTCACCACCGACGAGGCGGGGCTCGCCGACGCGCTGGTCACCGCCGACGTGTTCGTCGCGGGGTGGCTGGGGACGTCGGAGCCTTCGGACAACCTCGACGCCATCGCCGACTTCGTGACGTCCGGCGGCGGGCTCTTCGTCGCCGACTACGGCGTCGGCTACGACTGGTGGTGGGGCGGGCCGATGAGCGACGCGGTCGGCAACACCCTCCTGCGCGAGGCGGGGCTCGGCTTCGCGGGCGGCTGGTCGTGGGAGACGGGCGTGATCGACGCGTCCAACCGGGCGTCCGGGCAGGTCAACGCCGGCGTGCTGCTCGACGTCCTCGTCAACGGCAGCGGCGGCTACACGCCGGACGAGCTGACCGAGGCGGCGACGCTTCTCACCGGGATCTACGACGCGCTCCCCGACGGCGACCCGCTGGAGGCGGAGCTGGACGCCGCGTTCCTCGACGCGGTCTCCGCCATCACCCCCACCCCCGCGACGCCCGTGGCCGACGACTTCGACCAGGCGATGCTGCTGCGGGAGACGTCGATCCTGGAGGCGACGGACCTGGCCGACGTCGTCGAACACCGGAGCGCCGAGGGGTGCTTCGGGATCGTCGGCTCGGCGGACCGCGTGACGGAGTCCGTCTTCATCGACACGTCCCGCACCCGCTGGCACAGCACCGGCCTGTACGCGGCGCCGGGGGAGGTCGTCACGGTGACGGCCCCGTCCGACGCCACCGACGACGGGTTCCTGGTCCGCATCAGCGGCCACGTCGACGACATCCAGGGGCGCGACTCGTGGTCCCGCATGCCTCGCGTGAGCCGGGCCTTCGCGCTGGACGGGGAGACGATCGACGTCGCCTCGCCCTTCGGCGGCGCGCTGTACGTCGACGTCGGCGCCGAGCCGGCCGCGGATCCCTTCGACATCGCCTTCGCGGGCGCGGTCGAAGCGCCCCACTTCGTCCTCGGGGACACCTCCGACGCCGACTGGCTGGACGAGCGGGACCTGCCCGCGCCGTACGCGGAGCTGGAGTCCGAGCACTGCACGATCTCGCTGCCGTCGTCGATGGTGGACGCGGTCGACGGCATGACCGCGGTGATGGAGCACTGGGACGACGTCGTGCGGTTCCAGGACGAGCTCGCGAACCACGGCGACCTCCGCGCGATGGCCGAGCGGATCAACGTCGACGTCCAGATCAGCGTCGGCCTCCTCCACGCCGGCTACCCCACCCAGGGGCCCGACTGGGCCAGCACCGCCATCCCCGACATCGACGTCCTCGAGCAGACGGGGAGCTGGGGCTGGTACCACGAACTCGGCCACGAGGCGCAGCGGCGGCCGGACAAGTCGTGGGGGTGGGACAACCCGTACACGTTCGACGGCGCGGTCGAGGCGACGGTCAACATCTTCACCAGCTACGCGTACGACCAGCACGGCCAGCCGAGCCGGGGCGGGTGGTCGTGGACGGGCGACCGGATCGAGGTGATGCGGCGGGCGCTCGCGGCGACCGAGGCGGGGACGTTCGCGGAGGTGGGCGTCGGCGACAAGCTGGCGATGTTCCTCCAGCTCCGGGACGGCTGGGGGTGGGAGTCGTGGACGGACGTCTTCACGGCGTACAACGAGGCGACCGAGCAGCCCGCCGACACGCAGGCCGAGCGGGACACGTTCCTGGCCCGCTGGACGGACGCCACGGCCCACGACCTGACCGGCTTCTTCAACACGAACTGGGGGCTCGCGGCGAACCCGCCGGACACGGACGAGGCGCTCCCCCCGTGGCTGCCCGCGATGGGCGGGATCGAGGGGACGTTCGTGGCCACGCCGGGCGGCGAGGCGCTGGCCTGGGACCTCCAGGGGGAGGCGCTGTCGTTCGACGGGGTGGCGGTGCTGGACGTGGACGACGAGCTGACGGACGGCGGCGACGGCACCTGGTCGTGGACGCCCCCGGACGAGCCCGCGACGGACGCGTTCACGTACTCGGTGACCTCGTCGACGGGGCACACGTACGTGCACGAGATCGTGGTCGAGACGACGTACCGGGGGGTGCTGATCGAGCGGTACCTGGGCATCGGGGGGAGCACCCTGGGCGACCTCGAGGCGGCCGCGTCGTTCCCCGACTCCCCCGACGAGGTGGAGCACGCCCTGACCTTCGCCGGCCCGACGGACTACGCGGACAGCTACGGCTCGCGGCTCACGGCGTACGTGCAGGTCCCCGCGACGGGCGACTACACGTTCTGGATCAGCAGCGACGACCAGTCGGAGCTGAACCTCGACGGCGAGCGGATCGCCTGGGTGGACGGCTGGACGCCGCCGGAGGTGTGGACGGAGTACGCGAGCCAGGAGTCGGAGCTGCAGTCGCTGACCGAGGGCGACGTCGTGTTCCTGGAGGCGCTCCACAAGGAGGGCGGCGGCCTCGACAACGTCGCCGTCGCGTGGGAGGGGCCGGGGATCGAGTTCCAGATCCTCGGCGACCCCTACGTCGCGATCGACCCGCTCGGCTTGGACGAGGACCCGGGGGACGACGACGACGCGAGCGACGACGACGACGCCACGGACGACGATGACGACGACGCGGCCGACGACGACGACGCGACCGACGACGACGACGACGGAGACGACGACGACGACGCGACGCCCGGCGAGATCAGCGGGGAGGGGTGCGGCGGGTGCGCCGGCAGCGTGGCCGGCGGGCGGGGCGGCGAGTCGCTCCTGCTCCTCGCCGCCCTGCTCGGGCTCAGAACTGCTCGGCTTCGGTCGACTCGGCCAGCGCCACGGTCGAGCTCGCCCCGCCCGTGATCACGTTCTTGACCTCGTCGAAGTACCCGGTCCCGACCTCGCGCTGGTGCTTGATGGCCGTGTAGCCGAGGTCGCCCGCGGCGAACTCCCGCTCCTGCAGCTCGCTGTACGCCGCCATGCCGCGGTCGCGGTAGCCCAGCGCCAGCTCGAACATGCTCATGTTCAGCGCGTGGAAGCCGGCCAGGGTGACGAACTGGAACTTGTAGCCCATCTTCGCGATCTCACTCTGGAAGGTCGCGATCTCGTCCGCGGAGAGGTGCGCCTTCCAGTTGAAGGACGGGCTGCAGTTGTAGGCGAGCATCTTGCCGGGGAACTGCGCGTGGATCGCCTCGGCGAACTGCCGCGCCTGCTCCAGGTTCGGCGTGCTCGTCTCGCACCAGATCAGGTCCGCGTAGGGCGCGTAGGCGAGCCCGCGGGCGATGGCCTGCTCGATGCCGGACTTCACCCGGTAGAACCCCTCGGGGGTCCGCTCGCCGGTCATGAACGCGTGGTCCCGCTCGTCGATGTCGGAAGTCAGCAGCTTGGCGCTGTCGGCGTCCGTCCGGGCGACCAGCAGGGTCGGCACGCCGAGCACGTCGGCGGCGAGCCGGGCGGCGACGAGCGTCTTGATGAACTGGGACGTGGGGATGAGCACCTTGCCGCCGAGGTGGCCGCACTTCTTCTCGGCGGCGAGCTGGTCCTCGAAGTGCACGCCGCTGGCGCCCGCCTCGATCATCGCCTTCATCAGCTCGTAGGCGTTGAGCTGCCCGCCGAAGCCGGCCTCGGCGTCGGCCATGATCGGGGCGAACCAGTCGCGCTGGGCGCCGCCTTCGGCGTGCTCGACCTGGTCGGCCCGCATCAGCGCCTGGTTGATCCGCTTGACGACGGACGGCACCGAGTTGACGGGGTACAGCGACTGGTCGGGGTACATCTGCCCCGCGACGTTGGCGTCGGCCGCGACCTGCCAGCCGGACAGGTAGATCGCCTTCAGCCCCGCCCGGACCTGCTGGACGGCCTGGTTGCCGGTCAGCGCGCCGAGGGCAGCGACGAAGTCCTCCGTCTGGAGCAGCTGCCAGAGGCGGCGGCTGCCGCGGGCGGCGAGGGTGTGCTCGATCTTGATGGACCCGCGCAGCCGGAGCACGTCCGCGGGCGTGTAGCCGCGGGTGACGCCGTCGTAGCGACCGGCGGGGATCGGGCCGACGATCTCCTCCCAATTGTGCTCGGTCTCGATCGGGGTGGACGTCAGCGCCTTGCCGACGAGGGAGTCGGTGGCGTGGTTGCCGTTGGGGGGCGTGGTCTGGGTCTCGAACATCACGTCTGCTCCTAGGCCTGCGTCTCGCGCAGGAACTCGTACGCCGGCAGGGTGAGGAACTCCTCGAAGTGCCGGTCCAGCGTCAGGTTGGTGAAGAGCTCCGCCGCGTCGGCGAACCGGCCGGCGGTGTAGGCGTCGTCGCCGACGGTCTCGCGGATGGTGGCGAGCTCCTCGGCGAGCACGGTCTGGAAGAGCTCGGGGGTGACGGTGCGGCCGTCGTCGAGCTGGGCGCCGTGGCGGATCCACTGCCACACCTGGGTGCGGCTGAT
>CAYFOA010000069.1:13848-33113 GCA_964344575.1 uncultured Rickettsiales bacterium
GGCCGTCGCGGCGTCCTCCATCAGGTTGTAGAGGGGGACGCAGCCGCTGCCGCGGAGCCACGCCTCGAGGTAGAGCGTGCCGACGTTCAGGTTCTGCCGCAGCCCCGCCTCGGTGATGGTGCCCTCCGGCAGCGCGAGGAGGTCGTCCTCGGTGACGGTGATGTCGAGCGGCCGGCCGATCTGGTTGGGCTCGGGCATGTGCGCGTCGAAGACGTCCTTCGCCAGGCCGACCAGCCCCGGGTGCGCGACCCAGGTGCCGTCGTGGCCGTCGGTGACCTCGCGGAGCTTGTCCGCGCGGACCTTCTCCAGCGCCGCCTCGTTCGCCTCGGGGTCGTTCTTGATCGGGATCTGCGCCGCCATGCCGCCCATCGCGTGGACGCCGCGCTTGTGGCAGGTCTGGATGCAGAGCCGCGTGTAGGCCCGCATCATCGGCTGCGTCATGCCCACCTGGCCGCGGTCGGGGACCACGAACCCGGCGTGCTCGCGGAACGTCTTGATGAAGCTGAAGATGTAGTCCCAGCGGCCGCAGTTGAGGCCCGCGCTGTGGTCGCGCAGCTCGTAGAGGATCTCGTCCATCTCGAACGCCGCGGGGAGGGTCTCGATGAGCACCGTGGCGCGGACCGTCCCCGTGGGGATGCCGAGGAGCTCGCTGGCGGCGACGAAGACGTCGTTCCAGAGGCGCGCCTCGAGCCGGCTCTGGAGCTTCGGGAGGTAGAAGTAGGGGCCGCTGCCGCGGGCGAGGAGCTCGGCGGCGTTGTGGAAGAAGTACAGCCCGAAGTCGAACAGCGCCGCGGGGACCGCCTTGCCGTCCACGAGCAGGTGCTTCTCCCAGAGGTGCCAGCCGCGGGGGCGGACGAAGAGGACGGCGACGTCGTCGTTGAGCGAGTAGTGCTTGCCCTTCCGCTCGTCCGTGAACTCGATCGTGCGGCGGACCGCGTCGTGGAGGTTGACCTGGCCGCGGACGACGTTGTCCCAGGTCGGGGCGTTGCTGTCCTCGAAGTCCGCCATGAAGACGTTCGCGCCGGAGTTCAGCGCGTTGATGATCATCTTCCGGTCGACGGGGCCGGTGATCTCGACGCGGCGGTCGGTCAGGTCGGCCGGGATCGGCGCGCACGTCCACGCGCTGTTCCGGATCCAGGCGGTCTCCGGCTTGAAGGTCGGCCGCAGCCCGGCGTCGAACCGGCTCTGGACCACGCGGCGGAGCGTCAGCAGCTCCTCGACCCGGGGCCGGAAGGTGCGGGCGAGCTCGGCGACGAAGTCCAGCGCGTCGCGCGTGAGGACCGTCTCGTATCCGGGGCGCATCGGCCCCGCGACGCGGCAGCTTCGGGTGATCGGGCGTCCAGCTTCAGCGTTGGTGGCGAGTTCCATGGTCACAACGTGTGACACCTTCCGGAACCGCGCAAGTACGCGTGTCAACGCGTGTCAAGTCATGTATTGTCACATTGTAAAGGATTTACATGAGCAGCTCCGTCAAACTCGGCGCCAAGATCCGCACGCTGCGGCGCCGTCAGGGCCTGACGCAGACGAAGCTGGCGGAGGCGCTGGGCGTCTCCCCGAGCTACGTCAACCTCATCGAGCACAACCGGCGCCCGGTGACCGCGGCCCTCCTCATCAAGCTCGCGCGGCAGTTCGACGTCGACCTCAACGAGTTCGCGTCGGACCACGACGAGCGCCTCGTGGACGACCTCATGGAGGCGTTCGGGGACGCGCTGTTCGACGAGCACGGGCTGGTGACGGTCGACGTCCAGGACTTCGTGCAGCACAGCCCCTCGGTCGCGCGGGCGGTCCGGACGCTGTACGGGGCGCTCAAGGAGACGCGGGACGGGGCGGCGGCGCTGGCGGGGGCGCAGGCGGACGGGCCGGGGACGGGGCCGCTGCCGTCGGAGGAGGTGTCCGACCTCGTCCAGGAGCACCTGAACTGGTTCCCCGATCTCGAGGACGGGGCCAAGCGCATCCTCCGGGACGCGAAGGTGGACCCCACGGACGTCTACAGCGGCCTGAGCCGCTACCTCCGGGACCAGCTCACCGTCGACCTCCGGATCGCCCGCGCGAACGAGGACCCGAGCGCGCTGCGGCGGTTCGACCCGGACCGGCGCGAGCTCGTGCTGAGCGAGACGCTGCCGCCGCGGTCGCGCAACTTCCAGCTCGCGCACGTGGCCGGGCTGCTGACGTGCGACGACCGGATCGAGCGGATCGTCCGCAACGCGGGCCTGTCGACGCCGGACGCCCGCCGCCTCGCGAAGGTGGCGCTGGCGAACTACATCGCCGGCGCGGTGGTCATGCCCTACGACCCCTTCCTGTCCGCGGCGAAGGCGGAGCGGTACGACCTGGAGCTCCTCGGGCACCGCTTCAAGACGTCCCTGGAGCAGGTCGCCCACCGGCTGACGACGCTCCGGAAGCCGGGCGCCGACGGGATCCCGTTCCACCTCGTCCGCGTCGACATCGCGGGGAACATCAGCAAGAAGTTCAGCGCGACGGGCATCCGGTTCGCCCGGTTCGGGGCGGCGTGCAGCCTCTGGAACGTCTTCCAGGCGTTCCTGACGCCCGGGCGGTTCCGGACGCAGGTCAGCGTGATGCCCGACGACCAGCGCTTCTTCTGCATCGCGCGGACGGTCCCCAAGGGTCGCGGCGGCTACCTGTCGCCCCACTCGGTGCACGCGATCGGGCTGGGCTGCGACGTCGAGCGGGGCGGGGAGATGGTCTACAGCGACGGCATCGACCTGGAGAAGGAGGAGGCGGACATCCGGATCGGCGTGTCGTGCCGGCTGTGCCCGCGGACGGACTGCGCGGTGAGGGCGTTCCCGCAGCTGAACACGCCGCTGGGGGTGGACCCCAACATCAAGGGCGTGAGCACGTTCAGCCCGGTGGGGTGACTCCCGACTACTGGACGGCCTCGCCGTGGACCGCGATGTCCAGCCCGCGCGTCTCGGTCTCGTCGTCGACCCGCAGCCCGACCGTCACGTCGATCGCCTTGAGGATGACGAAGGTGAGCACGCCGGCGTAGGCGATGGTCGCGAGGACGCCGTAGGTCTGCGTCCAGACCTGGCCCCAGTTGCCCTCCAGCGCGCCCGCCGTGCCGCCGATCGCCTCGACCGCGAAGACGCCCGTCAGGATCGCGCCGATGAGGCCGCCGACGCCGTGGACGCCGAAGCAGTCGAGGCTGTCGTCGTACTTGAGCTTGTTCTTCAGGGTCGTCGCCCCGAAGTAGCAGCAGATGCCGGACACGAGGCCGATCCCGATCGCCCCGTCGGGGCCCACGAAGCCGGCCGCCGGCGTGATCGCGACGAGCCCCCCGACCGCGCCCGTGACCACGCCGAGGACCGACGGCTTCTTGTGCAGGAACCACTCCGCCGCGAGCCAGCTCAGCCCCGCCGCCGCCGCCGCGATGTGGGTCACCAGCAGCGCCATCGCCGCGCTGCCGTTGGCGCCCAGGGCGCTGCCCGCGTTGAAGCCGAACCAGCCGACCCACAGCAGGCACGCGCCGATGACCGTCAGCACGAGGTTGTGGGGCTGGAGCGCGACCTTGCCGTAGCCCTTGCGGGGGCCGAGGACGATGGCCGCGACGAGGCCCGCCACGCCCGCGTTGACGTGGACGACCGTGCCGCCCGCGAAGTCGAGGACACCGTCCCCCCCGAGGAACCCGCCGCCCCACACCCAATGGCAGACGGGGGCGTAGACGAGGAGCAGCCAGAGCCCGCTGAAGACGAGCATGGGGCCGAACTTCATGCGCTCCGCGAAGGCGCCGGTGATCAGCGCGGGGGTGATGACCGCGAACGTCAGCTGGAACGCGACGAAGAGCGCCTCGGGGATGGTGCCGCTGAGGGAGTCCGGCCCGATCCCGGCGAGCAGCAGCTTGCCCGTCCCGCCGACGAAGTCGTTCCCCTCCGCGAACGCGAGGCTGTACCCCGCGACCACCCACAGCACCGAGCAGAGGCAGCAGATGGTGAAGCTCTGCATCAGGGTGGCGAGGACGTTCTTCTTGCGGACCATGCCGCCGTAGAAGAGCGCGAGCCCCGGCAGCGTCATCATCACGACCAGGGCGGTCGAGGTCAGCATCCAAGCGGTGTCACCGGTGTCCATGCGCGCGTCCCATCCAAGAGCCGTGCCACCGACGACGTCCAGCGATCGGGGATCCCCGGGCGGCCCGTTCTGCACCGATCCGGGCAGCCTGTTGCATCGATGTGGACAATCGCGGTTTCTGCTTGACGGTAAAAGGCGCTCTGGTAGCTAGGTCAGTCATGCCTCGGCCGACCTGGTCCCTCAAGGAGCTCCTCCCCGCCGTCGCGCTGGTCGTCGGACCGGTCGCGGTGTGGGTGGCCTGCGCGCTGCTGCTGAGCTAGCTGAGCGTGTCGTCGTCGGACGGGCGGCGGGTCGCCGTCGCCCTGATCGTGGCCGTGGCGTCCATCTCCTTCGCCGCGATCTTCTTCCGCAAGGCGGCGCCCACGCACCCGCTGACGATCGCGGGGATCCGGCTCGTGATCGCGTGCGCGCTGCTGCTCCCGCTGACGATCCGGGGGGTCCGCCGGGGGAGCCTGCCGACGGCCCACGTCAAGGCGGGGGTGGCGGCGGGGCTGCTCTACGGCGTGCACTTCGGGGCGTGGGTGTGGAGCCTCGAGCTGACGACCGTGGCGGCGAGCGTGACGCTGGTGACGGCGACGCCGCTGCTGCTCGCGATCGTCGGGGTCGTGACGGGTCGGGACCGGCCGACGAAGCGGCTGTGGGCGGCGATCTGCGTCGCGGCGATCGGCGTGACGATCATCGGGGGGACCGACCTGTTGAGCACGCCGACGGCGCTCCAGGGGGACGGGCTGGCGCTGCTCGGCTGCGCGGCGATGGCGGGCTACCTGCTGGTCGCCCGATCCCTCGGCGATCGGCTCGACGTCCTCGCCTTCGCGGGGGTCGCGACGGGCGTCGGGGGCGTCGCCCTGCTGACGACGGCGGTGCTGACGGGCGTCGATCCGCTCCCCGCGAGCGCCGAGGCCTGGATGTGGCTGGCGCTCGCGGCGCTGGTCCCCCAGCTGATCGGCCACACGCTGCTGACGTGGGCGCTGCGCCACACGACGCCGACGGTGGTCGGCCTGTCGACGGTGGGGGAGCCGGTGGGGTCGACGATCCTCGGCGTGTTCCTGCTGAACGAGGTGCCGGGCGGATGGACCGTGCTCGGCTGCACGGTCACCCTGGCGGCCGTCGTGCTCGCCCTTACGTCACGCTCCGGGGAGCCGCCTTGAGGGGCGAGTCCTCGTAGCAGGACCGGGCCGACGTGCAGCCCTCCGGCGTGGCCGGCCCGTCGTCGGGACCCCACTGCCGGCAGGTCTTCAGGCACGAGAAGGGGACGTCGTTCCGGCTGGCGAGCTGGAGCGCCTCGTCGCGGCTCCTCAGCCCCGCGCCGTAGTACGACTTCCAGCGGAGGTTCCGGCACAGGTCCATCGACATCAGGCACCTCCTCCGACCGCGCGCTCCAGCGCTTCGAGCACGCAGCCCTTCAGCATGCCGACCTTGTAGGCGTTCTTCGGCAGCGGGGTCGCGCCCGTCGCCGCCAGCGCCGCCGCCGACTCCAGCGTCTCCTGGGTCGCCTTCTTGCCGCGCAGCGCCGCCTCGACGTTCCGCAGCCGGAGCGGGATCGGGGCCACCGCCCCGGCCGCCACCGTGACGCGGCCGATGGTCGCCCCCTCCAGCTCCAGCCGGACGTGCGCCTCCACCAGCGGCCACTCCGCCCGCCGCCGCGCGATCGCCCGCTTGTAGCCGAACCGCTCGTCGGCCAGGGGGGGCGGGAGCAGGAACGCCGTCACGAGGGCGCCCTCGGGGAGCGTGTTCTCCCGGGTCGGGTCGCGGCCGTCGCCGAGGAAGTCCTCCATCGAGACGTGCCGGGGACCGTCCGCCGTGGCGAGCTCGACGTCCGCGTCGTAGCAGAGCAGCACCATCGCCAGCGTCGACGGGTGGACCGAGAGGCTCGCGCCGAGGTCGAAGATCGAGTGCCACGAGTGGTCGTCGGCCCGCGCGTAGCAGAGGTGGCCGCCCTTCTTGAAGCACCGGAACTGCGGGTGGCGGAAGTACCAGCAGCGGGGGCGCTGGAGCACGTTGCCGCCGAGCGTCGCGACCGCCCGGATCTGCTCCGTCGCGCCCGCCCCGGCGACGCCCGCCAGGCCCGGGTACCAGCGCTGCAGCTCGGGGTGGCGGCCCATCTCCGCCATCGTCACGGCCGCGCCGACCGAGAGGCCGCCCGAGGTCAGCGGGTCGAACGGAGGCGGCTCGTCCCCGGCGGGGGGCGCGGCGGCGGCCTCCTCGTCGGCGGGGGCGGGGATCCAGGCGAGGTCCCGCAGCCCGGGGACGTCGCGGAGGTCGACGACGTCGCCCGCCGCGGTGACGCCCTGCTGGCGGCGGTCCATCACGTCCGTCCCGCCGGCGCGGTACTCGCCCGGCGACGCGACGGCCTGCTCGATCGACGTGGGGAAGCGGATGGCGCTCACGACCCACCTCCGAGGCCGGCGACGACGCGGTCCGGCCGGATCGGGATCTGCCGCGGCCGCCAGCCCGTCGCGTGGGCCACCGCGTTGCCGACCGAGCCCGCCACGCCGACCGTGCAGAGCTCGCCCAGGCCGACGCCCCCGCCGGCGACGCCCTCGAGCGGCTCGTCGAGGAAGTGGACGTCGATCGGGGGCGCGTCCCCCAGCCCCGCGATGCGGTAGTCCATCAGGTTGCTCGTGATGACCCGCCCGAAGATCCCGTCGAGCCGCCGCTCCTCGTACAGCGCGTGGCTGAGCCCCTGGACGATGCCGCCCTGGACCTGGCTCGTGGCCAGCGGCGGGCTGTAGATGCGGCCCACGCCGATGCCCGCCCAGACCCGCAGCGGGGTGACGCGGCCGAGCCGGGTGTCGGCCTCCACCTCGGTGACGGTGAGGCTCGCGGGGGCGAGGTTCCCCACGAGGATGTTCCCGACCGCGATGGGGAAGTACCAGCCGTTCGGCTCGCGCCCGCGGCGGCCGAGGAAGCTCAGCTCGGGCGCGGTGGCGAGGACCTCGGACCACGGCATCAGGCCGCCGTCGTGGGCCACCCCGCCGTCGCCGAGCGACGCGTTCGTCAGCCCGTGCCGCTCCGCCGCGACCGCGCTCAGCTCCTCGCCCAGCTTCCGCGCCGCGTCGGCCGCCACGGGCGCCGTCGACGCCGTCGTCCGCGACCCCGAGGACACCGGCCCCCGGGGGAGGTCCGAGTCGCCCACGAGCACCTGGATCTCGCCCTCGGGCACGCCGAGGACGGCCGCCACGGCCGCCGCCAGCATCGTCTTGCTGCCGTTCCCCATGTCCTGGGTCGCGGACTTCACCGCAAACCCTGAAGTAGAACTCGAGACCTCGACCTGCATGTTCGGCTGCATGAAGTAGAACCAGGTCGCACCCGCGAGGCCGACGCCGCGCCGGTAGCGGCCGCCGTCGCCGCCGCCGGGGCCGCGGTCGCGCCACATCGGGAGGCCCTCGACGACGTCGTAGAGCTGCTTCCTCAGGGGGTTCGGATCCCAGCGGCGGCGCAGCGCCAGGGGGTCCACGCCGAGGGTCCCCGCGAGCTCGTCGACGGTCCCCTCGAGGGCGAAGAACGCGGCCGGCCCGCCGGGGCCGCGGAAGGGCTCGCCGGGGGGCGCGTGGGAGACGACGTCGTGGTCGCGGAGGGACTTCGCCGCGCCCGGGTACATCATCCGCCAGAACAGGCTGACGTTCGTCCCCACCGCGACGCCGCCGTCGTTGTACGCGTCCACCTCGACGGCCTTGAGCGACTGCGCCGAGGTCGACGCGACCGCGCGCACCTCCTGCCGGCAGCCGGGGCGGAGGCCGCCCGTGACCAGCTCGCCCGGCCGCTCCAGCGCGACCGTCACCGGCTTGCCCGTCCGCTCGGCGAGCTTCACCGCGGCGACGGTGTCCATCTGGAGGCGGCACTTCGCCCCGAACCCGCCGCCGACGTACTCGGCCAGCACCTTCACCTGCGACGTCTTCAACCCGAGGTAGTGGGCGAGGTCGTCCCGCATGTCGGAGACGGCCTGGGTCGACATCGCGACCGTGACCGAGTCGCCGTCCCACCACGCCGTCGATGTGTGCGGCTCCAGGGTGGTGTGGACCTGGACGCCCGTCTCGAAGGTCTCCTCGTACAGCGTGACGAGGCCGGTCTCGTCGGTGCGCGCGTCGTCGACGATCCCGCGGGCCTTGCGGCACTGGACGCCGAAGACGCCCATCGGGCCGCGCCGGTTGCCGTCCCAGCCCCGGGCGGGGAAGACGATCCCCTCGCCCGCGTTGGTGGGGCGGGGCTTGGGCTGGTCGTCGTTCTCGGCGAGCTGGTGGACGGGGACGGCGGCCTTGCTGCCGGCGAACACGGGGGGCGCGCTCTCGGCGAGGGCGGCCTCCATCGACAGGACGGCGGGCTGCTCGTCGTAGTCGACCACGATCAGGCGGGCGGCCCGCTTGGCGGTCTCGAGGTCCCGGGCGGCGACGGCGGCGACCTCCTGGCCGGCGAACCGGACCCGGGAGCCGTCGCTGATCAACGCCACGATCGCCTCGACCCCCTCGACGTCGGACGCGGCCCGGAAGTCCATCCCGCGGACGATCGCGTGGGGCAGCGGGGAGCGGGCGAAGGCGCCGTGGAGCAGCCCGTCGGGGCGGTGGTCGCCGGCGTACTTCGCGCGGCCGGTGACCTTGGCGAGGCCGTCGACGCGGGGGCCGGGGGGGACGTCGCCGTCGAAGCGGCCCGCGCAGGCGCCCTTGATGGCGCGGGCGATGGCCACGTAGGCGCCGCAGCGGCAGAGGTGGCCGGCCATGGCGCGGCCGACCTCGGCGTCCGACGGCTCCGTGTCGCCGTGCGCGGCCCGCCACGCGTCGACGAACGCGGCGGCCTCGACGACGAAGCCAGGCGTGCAGAAGCCGCACTGCAGCGCGTCCTCGGCCCAGAACGCCTTCTGCACGGCGTGGAGGCCGTCGTGGTCGAGCCCCTCGACGGTGGTGACGGCCTTGCCCTCGATCGACGTGGCGGGGAGCAGGCAGGAGCAGACGGTGGCCTCGTCGAGGCGGACGGTGCAGGCCCCGCAGGCGCCGTGCCCGCAAGCGCGCTTGGTGCCGGTGAGGTTCATGCCGTCGCGGAGGACGGTGAGGAGCGAGGCGTCAGGGGTGACGTGGAGCTTGACGTCCTTGCCGTTGACGGTGGCCGCGACGGGGACGACGTCGAGGGCGGGCGCGGCGGCGTCGGCCACGGCGCTGGACATCTCGAACGCCTTGTCGTCGCCCGCGGCGGCCTCGGTGGCGGCCCCCGCGACGGCCCCCGCCGTCGCCCCGAGTCCGCCCTTGATGAACCCCCGCCGACTGAAACCCGAGTCCTCACCCATGGCCGCGACGCTAGCATTGCCGGCCATGAGATTCGTCATGCCCGCCGCGGTTGTCGCGGTCGCCCTGGGGCCGTCGCTGGCGGGGTGCTGCGACTGCATCACCCCGGAGGATCTGCCCCGGTTCGACGAGGCGCTCGCCGAGGACCTGGACCGCACACTGCTGGTGACGGCGGCGCAGCTGGACGCCCCCGGGGCGGTGCTCGGGGTGGAGGACCCGCAGGGCTCGCGGTGGATCGGCGCGGCGGGCTTCGCGGATCCGGAGGCGGGGATGGAGACGCGGCCGGGCGACCGGTTCCGGATCGGCTCGATCACGAAGACGTTCACGGCGGCGGCGATCCTGCTGCTGGTCGCGGACGGCGACGTCTCCCTGGACGACACGGTGGACGACTGGCTCCCCGGCCTCGTCCCCGACGGCGACCAGGTCACGATCGAGCTGCTGCTCCAGCACCGGTCCGGGATCCGCAGCTACACGGACACGGCCTGGTTCGTCGCGCACATGACGGAGGAGGTGACGCCGGAGCGGATCGTGGAGGAGTCGGTCGCCGAGGGGGCCGAGTTCGCGCCGGGGACGTCGTGGGCGTACAGCAACACGAACTACATCCTGCTGGGGATGATCACGGAGCTGGCGACGGGGCGGGCGTGGCACGAGGTCGCGCGCGACCGGCTGATCGAGCCGTGGGGGCTGACCGACACGTACCTCGAGGCTCACGAAGACGGCGGCGCGATCGTCCGCGGGCACCTCGGCGGCGTCGAGGTGACGGACGCCTACCACGCGTCGTGGGGGTGGACGTCGGGCGGGCTGGTCTCCACCGCGGCGGACCTGCTGACCTGGCTGGACGCGGTGCTTGTCGGGCACGTGCTCGACGACGAGCGGCTCAGCTACATGCTCACCGACCCGACGGGCGCGGGCTACGGCGCCGGCATGTACCTGCTGGAGCGCGACGAGGGGCGCTACGTCGGCCACACGGGGAGCACGCAGGGGTTCCAGAGCGACCTGTTCCGGCTGGAGGGCGCGGGCTGGACGGTGACGTCGCTCGTGAACGACTTCGCCGTCGAGGCGTCAGACCTGTCGGCGGCGGCGTGGGCGGTGCTGAACGAGGAGTAGCAGCAGCAGGCCGGCCGCCGCCGCGGCGCCGCCGTCCGACGCGGAGGCCGCGCACGAGCCGCCGCAGCCGAACCCGTCGGCGCCGGCGGGTCCGGGGAGCGCCTCGTCCGCGCCGTCGTTGTCGTCCTCGATCTCGAACTCGTTCTCGTTCTCGTTCTCGTCCTCGTCCTCGTCCTCGTCCTCGTTCTCGTTTTCGTCGTCGTCGTCGTTCTCGTCGTCGTCGTCGTCGCCGGGCTCGGGCTCCGCATCCTCCGCCACCGTCCACGTCCCCACCTCCGTCCAGCCGAGGCGCGGCTCGGGGTCGCCGTCGCCGCCCTTGGCGTCGAAGAACAGCGACTTCGGGCCCGCGAACGTATCGGGGTCCAGGATCAGGGCGTAGTCGACGATCAGCTCGTTGCCCGCGAACCAGACCCCGGACGCGGAACAGTCCAGCGCCCCCCACGTCCCCTCGATCACGACGTCCTCGCCCGGCGCGCACTGCTCCCCCTCGTAGCCGAACACGCCCCCCTCGCCCCAGCCGACGTGGACGTTGGGGTCCACCGCCGTGACCTCCTCGGCGACCATCAGCTGGACGACGCGAAACGCCTCGGTGCCGGCGCAGTGCCCGTAGCGGGCCTGGAACGTGACGGCGCTCCCCTCCCCCGCGTCCGGGGTGATGCCGCCGTGGGTGACGATCGCGCCGGCGCAGGGGTCGTCGTCGTCGTCCCCCGCCGCGTCGTCGTCATCCCCGCCGTCGTCGTCGTCGTCCCCGACCGCGCCGCTGTCGTCGCCCCAGAAGCGGAGGTTCCGGATGGACGCGACGGGCTGCTGGTTCGGCAGGTACGTGCAGCGGTTGCCGATCACGAGGAACTTGTCGGTGGGGTCGAACGCGTCGCCGTTGCCGCCGCCCATGTGGGTGCACGGGGGGCTGCCGTCGATCTCCATGGACAGCCCCGCCGACGGCTCCCACTCGACGTAGACGTGGTGCGTCTCCTCGATCGTCCAGCTCTGGATGTTGTACGTGCAGCCGAACTCGCTGCTCGTGATGATGACGGCGTCCCAGTTGTCGGCGAGGCCGTCGTCGTCCATGCCGTTGCGGAAGACGTGCCCGTCCCGGTAGTCCGGCGGCATCTTCTGGAAGCCGATGTACTCGTTGTCGTCGGGCGCCACGCCGCAGACGCTGAACAGCGAGACCTTGCCGCCCCCCAGCTCGGGGGCGTCGACGGGGAGGAGGCCCTCGACCTCGAGCTCGATGGCGCCGACGGACAGGTCGACCGACGTGGGGAAGTCGAACTGGAGCCCGCCCTGGTTCGACGGCGCGAAGCCGGCCGCGCTGAAGCCGCCGCCCTCGTTGGACCCGCCCGCGGCGACCACCTCGGCCTCGGTGGTCAGATCGAGGCACAACAGCTCCGATCCGTCGCACGTGACGGCCGCGGCGGGGGCGGCGGCGAGGCCGAGGGCGGCGAGCGGGGCGGCGACGGCGGCGATCCGGGCGGGGCGCATGGGGAACCTCCGCGCTCACCATCGCCGGGGGCGTGGCGGCGAGTTGTTGCCGCCGTCTGGAGATCTCGTAGGCTGCCGGTCCATGTCGCAGCATCTGCTCGCCTCGGCCACGGAGATGGCCGCCGCCATCGCCGCCCGGGAGGTCACCTCCGCCGACGTCGTCGAGGCCCACATCGAGCAGGTCCGGCGGGTCAACCCGTCGATCAACGCCGTCGTCCAGGACCGCTTCGAGGTCGCCCGCGCCGAGGCCCGGGCCGCCGACGAGGCGGTCGCCGCGGGCGCGCCCGACCTCCCTCCCCTCCACGGCGTCCCCTGCACCATCAAGGAGTGCTTCGCCCTGGACGGGATGAAGCAGTGCGCGGGGCTGGCCTCCAAGGCGGCGCGGGTGCCCGACGAGGAGGCGCCGACCGTCGAGCGGCTCCGCGGCGCGGGGGCCATCCCGCTCGGGGTCACGAACCTGTCCGAGCTGTGCATGTGGATGGAGTCCAACAACCGCGTGTACGGACGGACCAACAACCCCTACGACCTGCGCCGGATCGTGGGCGGGAGCAGCGGGGGCGAGGGGGCGATCGTCGGCGCGGGGGCGTCGCCGTTCGGGCTCGGGAGCGACATCGGGGGCTCGATCCGGATGCCCGCGTTCTTCTGCGGCGTGTTCGGGCACAAGCCGTCCGGGGGGCTGGTCCCGGGGACGGGGCAGTACCCGGTCGCCCACGGGGACGCGCTCCGGTACCTCACCACGGGCCCGCTGTGCCGGCGCGCCGACGACCTGTGGCCGCTGCTCCAGCTGCTGGCGGGGCCGGACGGGACGGACACCGGCTGCGAGCCGTTCGCGCTGGGGGATCCCGCGGACGTCGACGTCTCCGAGCTGACCGTCCTGCACATCCCCGACAACGGGACGACGCCGGTGACGAAGGAGCTCCGGGACGCCCAGCGCCGGGTCGCCGACCACCTCGAGTCGCGCGGCGCGCAGGTGCGGACGCCGTCGCTGGCGGGCCTCCGGAAGTCCTTCGACATCTGGGGCGCCATGCTCCACGAGGCGGGGGGGCCGACGTTCACGGAGCTGATGGCGGACGGCGACGGGCGGTGGTCGGCAACGATGAAGCTGGTCCGGTGGGCGACCGGCGGCGGCGTCCACACGCTCCCCGCGCTGGCGCTCTGCCTCCTCGAGCGGACCGCGGACTTCCCGAAGGGGCGGGCGGCGAAGTGGGCGGCGAAGGGCGTCGAGCTGAGGCAGCAGCTCGAGGACGAGCTCGGGCCGAACGGGGTGATGCTCTACCCGCCGTACGCGCGGACCGCGCCGAAGCACTACCAGCCGATGCTGCGGCCGTTCGAGTGGGTCTACACGGCGATCCTGAACGTCATGCAGCTCCCCGCCACGCAGGTCCCCCTGGGGCTCGACTCGCGCGGGCTCCCCCTCGGCGTCCAGGTGGCGGCGGCGCACGGCAACGACCACCTCACGATCGCGGTCGCGAAGGAGCTCGAGGACGCGTTCGGGGGCTGGACGCCGCCCGAGCGGTGGCTGCCTGTGGGGACGACCTAGGGGGGCGGCTCGATCTCCCGCTCGACCTCCGGCTCGGGGGGGAGCTCCCAGACGCCGAGGAGCGGCGGGCCGGCGGCGCTGTCGACGACCAGCGTGGGGTTCGTCGGGGGGTAGCCGGCGGCGTCGAGGCAGTCGAGGATCCGGGGGACGTAGCCGCCGCCCGCGTACTCGACGAGGAAGCGGCGGCGGTGGCGGGTGCGGGTCAGCTCCGACGCGCAGACCTCCACGTCCTCGGGGATGAAGTCCGACGGCATCGCCTCGCCGACGAAGTACGCCGTCGGCCAGTACGACCAGCCGTCCGCCGCCCACAGCAGCCCCTCGTCGCCGGGCTCCATGCGCTCGGCGATCCAGCGCGCCGCCTGGAGCTTGGCGTCGGGGGACGCGACCACGAAGGACGGCCCCCCCGCCGCCGCGCTCGTGTGGAGCCGGAACGCGGCCTCGGTCAGCGCGGTCCCCGACAGCAGCATCCACGCCGCGACGGTCGCCGTCGCCAGGATCGCGGCCGCCGCGGGGGTCGCGGGGACGGGGTCGGTGGCGGGGTCGCCGAGGCGCCGCCGGATCATCCACCCCCAAGCCGGTCCCGGGGCGTGCGCCTGCGAGGCGGCGAGCGCGCCGAACGCGACCAGCCCGCGGCCCGCCAGGAGCACGGTCAGCGTCGCCGGCACCAGCAGGTACCGCTCTCGGCTGGCGACGTGCAGGTCGAACGACGCGGACTGGAGCCCGACCACCACGGTCGTCGCCGCGATCGCCGCGAACAGGGCGCGCGTCCACCGGTCGCCGCGCCCGGCCAGCGCCGCCGCGGAGCCGAGCCCGGCGAGGAGCAGCAGCGGCACCGCGCGGAGGACGACGTACGCCGTCCCGTGGTCGGAGCCCGTGATCCAGGCCAGCGTGCGATCGCCCCCCGTCGTCTGGAGGAGCAGCCGGAACGCCACGGTCACACGCCCCAGGGGCCCCCGCCACACCTCCTCGTCGACGTGGGTGAGGCCGACGTCCACGCCCGGGCCGACACCGACGAGCCCCCCCAGGAAGGCCGCCGCCGGCCAGGCCGTGGCCGCGAACCCCGCCGCCGCCGCGCCGAGCACCGGCCGCGTGAGGAGCGCGCGGCGGACGTCGGGTTCGCCGGCGACGAACACGGCGGCGCCGGCGACGACCGCCGCCGACACGAGCAGGCCCGTGGGGTGGAACACGACCGCCGCCCCCAGCGCGGCGCCGACCGCCGCCCCCCGCCGGCCGGAGGGGTCCTCCACCAGCCGCTGCATCAGCCACCAGCCGAGCAGCGCGAACGTCGGCACGAAGCCCACCGAGAGCACCAGCCGGGAGTACGCCACCGACCACGGCGCGACGGCCAGCAGCGCCGCCGCCGCGAGCCCCGCCTGCGGTCCCGCGGCGCGGCGCGCCACCCGCCACGCCAGCCACACTCCCAGCGTCCCCCACACCGCGGGCAGGAACCGGACCACCGCGGGGGCCGTCCCGAAGACCTTGATCAGCGGCGCCGTGGTCCACAGCAGGTACGGCCCGAGGTACGGCCGGATGGGGTGCAGGCGGGGCACCCCCGTCTCCGCGAACTGGCGCGCGTAGTACACTTCGGCGCCCTCGTCGCCGTTGAAGCCGGGGACCGTCCCCAGGGCGACGACGCGGAGGGCCGCGGCGAGGACGAGGAGGCCCGCCAGCAGCCACCGGCCGGTGCGATCGTCGTCCGCGGGCGGCACGTACGGATCATCCTGAGACGAGGACGCGGACGCAAATGACCCGGACTGCTGCAGCCCTCGCGACCGCGGTCGTCGCCGCCCTCGCCGTCACCTCGCCCGCGCTCGCCGCCACGCTCTCGGGGGTCGTCGTCGACGCGGCCACGGGCGAGCCCGTCCCGCTGGCGTCCGTCTCGGTGCCCGGCGCGGGCGTGGAGGTCGAGGCCGGCGAGGACGGCGCGTTCACCGTCGACGGCGTCCCCGCCGGCGCGGGGTCGGTCGTGGTCGCCGCCGCGGGGTACCGGAAGCAGACGGTCCGCTTCGAGGCGGCCGCCGCGGACGACGAAGTGGTCGTGGAGATCCGCCTCCGCCGCCGCGGCGCCGGGGCCGAGACCGTCGTGGTCGGCGAGCCCGCGTGGGAGGTCGTCGAGCCGGCCGGCCTCCCCGAGGGCGGCGCGCCGTCCGAGCACGTCCTCAACCGGGCCGACCTCGACCGCGCCCCCGGCGCCCTCGGCGATCCCCTCCGCGCCGTCCAGAAGCTCCCCGGCGTCTCCGGCGACGAGGGGAGCCGCGCCTGGTTCCGCCTCCGCGGCGGGCTCCCGGGCGAGGCCCGGGTCGAGGTCGACGGCATCCCCGTCCTCCACCTCACCCACGCCAACGGCATCGTCGGCGCCTTCGGACGGGACCTCGTCGCCGCCGCCCGCGTCCACACCTCGGGCACCCCCGTCGACCGCCCGTCGGGGCTCGCCGGCGGCCTCTACCTCGACTACCGCGACGGCCCGCACGGCGACGACCCGCTCGACGGCGCCGTCGACCTGTCCTTCCTCGCCGCCTCGGTGGTCGCGTCCGGCCGGGTCGGGAAGGGCCACGAGCTGACCGCCGCCGTCCGCCAGTCGTTCCTGACCGCCTACCTCGCCGCCGCGGGGGCCGCGGGCGCCTTCGACGGGGCCGCCCCGAAGGCCGACTACCGGGAAGCGTTCGTCCGCTACACCCACCGCCCGGGCGGCGGCCACCGGCTCCGCGTCACGCTCCTGGGGATGTCCGGCCGGCTGCTCTTCGACGACGTCAACCAGCGCACCCGGACCCTCGGGGGGGCCGCGGACTGGCGCTGGGAGTACGCCCCCGGGAGCAGCCTCGAGCTCCAGGTGGGCCACGGCTCCAACCGCGCGGACGAGCCCGAGGTGGACGACTTCCCGTACGCCCACCCCCGGACCTTCGTCGACGCCGACCACCGGACCCACCTCCGCTTCGCCAGCCGCCATGGCCTCGGCGACCGGACGCTGGCGTGGGGGGTCGAGGCGGCCGCGCGCACCCGCGTCGTCCGCGGCGAGTTCGAGGACCGGCGCGCCGTCCCCGCCTGGGCGTGGCTGCCGCTGGCCGACCTCGCGGTCCCCACCCTCGACCTGAACACGGCGACGACGTGGCCCGAGATCGCGGTCTGGGCGGACCTCGACTTCCGCAACGTCGCGGGCCCCCTGGGGCTCCGCGCGGGGGCCCGCCTCCAGCTCCCCACGCGGGGGCGACGCCCCGCGATCAGCCCCCGGATCCAGCTCCTCCTCCCGCTGAAGACGGGGACGACCTTCACCGCGACGGTGGCGCTGCTGCACGCCGACCGGACCGACGCCCTCGTCGTCGACCGGGACGTGGGCGCGACGGGGCTGCTGCCGGAGCGAGCGGCGTGGTTCGAGGCGTCGGTGGAGCAGCGGCTGTTCGACGTGGTGTTCCTCGGCGCCGCGGGGTGGCACCGGGTCGAGGACCACCTCGTCGTGTTCGACGCGTCGGCGGGGGCGTGGACCAACGGCGGCACGGGGCGCGCGTCCGGCCTCGAGGTCCGCGCCGCGCTCCGGAAGGGCCGGCTCGGCGTGGACGCGTCCTACGCGCTGGGGCTCGCGCACCGCACGGATCCCCACCGGGGGGAGACGTTCGCCACCGGCGGCGATCAGCGGCACGAGGTCCAGGCGGGGCTCGCGCTGGCGATCGGCAAGCGGCGCCGCTCGACGCTCACGGCGGACTACACGTACCGGAGCGGCTGGGCGGTGGCGACGCTGGACCGGGTGCCGCAGGAGGACGGGACGTCCCGCTGGGCGGTGGCGCGCTACGCCGACCGGCGGACCCAGGACCTCCACCGGGTGGCCGCCCGCTTCGCCCACAGCCACGAGTTCCGCCGCTTCCGGCTGGTCGGCTCGGTCGAGCTGGCGGCGACGCCGGCGGGCGGCGGGGTGGTCGAGGACTGCCCGCCGACGGACCTGGAGGACGGCTCGCCGCCGGAGTGCCGGGTGCTCGACTTCCTCCCCGTCGTCATGCCCTGGCTGGGGCTGCGGGCGGAGTTCTGACGGGGACCGCGCGGGCTACTCGGCGACCTCGGTCTTGATGACGGTGATGAGGGCCCGCCCGTCGCCGTTGAGCCGCGACGCGCCGACCACCGACGTCTTGCCGTCCTTCACCTCCAGCGTCGTCGAGACGAGGGTGTCGTTGAGGTAGATGGTGCCCCCCTCGCGGCTCTCGCCCTTGGTGCGGCGGTAGATCGAGACGCCCAGCTGGAACGTGCCCGCGGCACGGTCGAGCTCACGGGCGGTGACGTCGAGCATGTAGCCGTCGTCGCCGCCGATCCGCTGGCTCGCCATCCGGCCCGCGGTCACGCGGAGGATCGCCCGGTCCCGCTCGGCGTAGCCCTTGTAGGAGAACAGGCCGGCGAGGTCGGGCCAGACGTCTCCGAGGGCGGAGACCAGCTTGGGATCGGCCTTGCCGTCGGGGGACGCCTCGATCAGGAAGACGGTCAGCTCGAGCTCGGCCTGGGCGACGTCGAGCCGCTCGATGACCGCGAGCATCTGCTCCACGAGCGGGCCGCGGTCGGAGATCGTGAGGATGTTGAGGTCCCGGTTGAACCGGATCTGCCCCACGCGGCTGCGGAACGGGTCGAGGACGTCGATCACGTCCTCGGCGTCGACGTGCTTGAGCGTGACGACCTCGGTCCGGACCGCGTTCGGGTCGTCCTCGGCGAGGGCGGGGGTGGCGAGCAGGAGGGGGGCGAGCAGGATCAGGGAGAGGAATCGCATGGGGGGCTCCGGTTCGGGTCAGAACGTGAGGTTCTCGGTCATCACCCACACGACCTCGAGATCGTCGCGGCCGGTGGCCATCCGGAGCTCGACGGTTCGGGGTTCGGGGGTGGGGGTGAGCTCGGCCACGGCGACATCGGCGCCGGACGTCGGCGGCGGCGGCTCCGTCGGGACGAGCAGGGTCAGGGCGAGGACCGCCGCGACCGCGAGGGCGGCGACGGCGGGGTACGTGAAGGGGGACGCGCGGTGGACCGGCGGGCGGTCGCGGTCGGCGGCGAGCGCGGCGAAGACCCGGTCGAGCTCCGCGTCGGTCGGCGGGGCGGGGGCGTCGGCCTCGGCGAGGCGCGCGACGGCGGCGTCGAGATCGCGGAAGTCGTCAGGCATAGCGGATCTCCGGGGAGCCGGCGGGACGGGATCCGTCCCGGGTGTGAGGTAGCCGCGCGCGCACGACTGTTCTGATCTCTTCGCGCGCCGTCACGGGAGCAGCTCCGGCGCGCGGCGGGCGAGGAAGCGCTGGAGCTTCCGCCGCGCCTGCAGGCAGTGGCCGCGGACGGTGGACGGACGCACGCCCAACATCGACGCCACGGCGGCCACCTCCAGCCCTTCGAGCTGCACGAGCGCGAACGCGTCGCGCTCGCGCGGGGGGAGCCGGTCGAGCGCCTCGGTGAGCAGCCCGCCGAGCTCGCGCCCCGCCGCCTCCGCGTCGGGATCGGCGGTCCGGTCGACGACGGGCGGCGCGTCGGCGCCGAAGAGCGCGAACACCCCCCGCCGGCGCGTCCGCTTCCGGCGCAGGTCCTGGGCGGCACGGACGCACATCGTCATCAGCCACGGCCGCGCGGGGCGGGAGGGGTCGTACGACGGCAGCGCCCGCTGGATCCGGAGGCAGCCCTCCTGGAAGGCGTCGAGCCCGTCCTCCCGATCGCCGAGCAGGCGCGCGCAGACGCGGTGGAGCACCTCGGCCTCTTCGCGGAGGACGGTCCCCAGCGCCTCGGCGTCCCCCGCCGCGGCCGCCGCGAGGAGCCGGGCGTGCCGGCCGGCGGGC
>CAYFOA010000070.1:0-32210 GCA_964344575.1 uncultured Rickettsiales bacterium
CGCGAGGCGGGATCAAACGGCGGTTACGAGATCCAGATCAACGGGATGGGACAGCCTCCCCCGCGCCGCAACCGCTCGCCGATGCAGCTCGTGGAGCTCCTCCCGTTTGTCGTCGCCGTCCAGGCCGAGGAGGTCCAGGAGCTCGCCAAGCACCGCCTCCCGCCCCGAGGCAGCGGCCCACGGGAAGCGCCCGGACGTCACCGCTCTCGCGATCTCCTGGGCGGCCTCCCGTGCTCCGCGGGCCCGCTCGGGGTGGTCCCGCCAGCGCTGGTCGTTCCCGATGCTCGTCAACAAGTCGCTGACCGGGTCCGCCAGCAACGCCAGCGGAAGGTCCTCGTCCAGGGACCGACGCAGCAGGTCCAGGTGAAGGGCCAGCTCCGCCTCGGCCCGCTCCAGCTCCTCCCGGACACCGGAGGCGCCGGGCTCGGGCTCCAACCCCCTCAGCCTCTCCGTCAGTTGTGTCAGCTCCCCCTCGCGCTGGCCTCGCTCCTTCCTCAAGTCGGCGAGGCGCGATTCGACCCGCTCGGCCTGCTCGCTCGCGGCCGCGGCGGCCGCCTCCAGCGCCCCGGCCGAAGCAGCGGTCTCGGGCTCGCCCGCCCGCGACTCCCAGTCGGCCGCGATCTCCCGGCACCGCTTCGTCAGCGCGCGGATCGGACGGACCCCGATCGCCGCCTCGACCTGGAGTCGGACGTCCGGCAGGCGCTCGCCGCGCTGACCCGAGAGCTTCTGTACGACCGTGCTCTCCGCGTCGAAGATGAAGTAGTCCAAGACCTCGGGAGGGAACCGCTGCGCCAGCCAGTCGTCTGCATGCGCGTCCTGGATCGGCTGGTCCAGGGTCGCAGCCTCGACGGTCAGCGCGGGCCGGGACGTCCTCCTCCACGAGCCGTCGGCTCCGCGACGGAAGCTGACCGCCCTCCGGACGCGGACCCGACCGTCCGACGAACTGTCGAGCTCGACGACGACGGCGACGGTCGCTTCGTCCAACTCTTGCGGGACGTACTCATGCAGCAGCTCGTCGAGGTCCGAGCGCCGCTCGTTCTGGAGCGCAAACCGCATGGCTTCGACCAGGTGCGTCTTGCCGTACCCGTTGCGTCCCTCGATCAAGACGATCGGTCGTCCGGGATCTCGGCCGAACTCGAGGCGTTCGTTCTCGAACTGGCGGAACCACGTCAGATCGATGGCGACGAGCTCCGTCACGTCCCCGGGGCCGAGGCCACGGACGGTTCCGACGGGCAGGTCCGGCGGCGCGCCTTGCTCCGCGGCGGCCCGCTCGATGAGGTCCGAGAGCTTCGCCCGGAGGCCACCGCCCGTGAACCGGCCGACGCGTCGGTGCTCCAGTCCGATCGACTTGCAGCCACGGCCTCATGGAACTGCGACGTAGCGTCGTCCTCGCTTGACCCCCTCTTCGCGCGCGAGTCCCGCCCGGACAAGGTCCTTCAGGAGCCGCCGGACCGAGACCTTGTCGTCCTCCTCGAGGAACTCGGCGGCCTCCGCCGTGCTGAGGCTCCCTCGTCGGCGGAGCTCGTCCAGCAGGGTCTGGCGTCGCCGCTCCCGGGCCTGGATCCCACGCGTTCCCGCGCGCAGGACGACCTCATCGGACAGGACGTAGCGCGAGCCTCCCGCGCGGCCGACGCGGACCAGCAGCCCCTTGAGCACCGCGCCTCGCAGCACCG
Source organism: uncultured Rickettsiales bacterium (assembly GCA_964344575.1). Lineage (GTDB taxonomy): Bacteria > Myxococcota_A > UBA796 > UBA9615 > UBA9615 > JAAESI01. Next base: position 1,674 of record CAYFOA010000070.1, read on the forward strand.
ACCCGGAGTCGACGCTCGGCATCAACTGCCGGAGCCGGCGGGGGGTCACTTCACCCCGGTGCCGCGCCTCCACGAGCGCGCGTCGCTCCGCGGTCGTCAGGTCGAGATCGCCCAGGACTCCGAGCCAGACCTGGTCTTCGAGGCTCACGAGCGACCGGTTCTTGAGTACGACGGTCACAGACGTCGGAGTGGCCACGAACTGCGGCGCCTCCATCAGCCGTTGCTCCATCCCGTCGATCATCCGGTCCACACCGTCGCCGTACTCCTCTACGAGGTCGAGCTGCTTGAGCACCCGCATGATTCGCCGATTGCGCGAGTAGTGCTCTTCTCGGATGTTATCGACCGTGATGTGGCCGGGCAGCGAGCCCGGGCTCCGGATCTCGACACGATCGTCCCAGATCGTGATGTCGACTGTCGCTCCCGGGAGGCCGTAGTCCCGATGCGCCAGGGCGTTGAGGACCGCCTCCCGAAGGACCTCCTCGGGATACTCCCGAATCCGTGATCGAGTGCGCCCGACGACGGTCTCGAATGAAGCGGTCTGCCGCCCGATGAAGTCGAGGGCGCGCTCGGCGAGCTCCGGGATCGGCCCGCTCAGCTCCTCTCGCGCCTTCGTAGCCCCCGGCCCCGGGCCGAGCCCGACGCGCCGCACGATCTGGATCGCGGCGCCCTTCACGTGCCGGCGGGGGTCGACTGCAAACAGGAGCACCGCGGCGTTTGTCACGAACGGATCGCTCGGTGGAGGCGCCGGCTCCGCGACGCCCAGGTCCATCAGGCCTCGGAGCAGCTCGGACCGGCGGATCGAGGGGCGTCCGTCGTTGGTCAACGCCTTGTTGACCAGCGGGAGATCGAAGTCGTCGGGGTCGAACACGGTGACCCGTTCGTCCTCCGCCGGGCGCTCGTCCCGCTGGAGCACGAACCTCGCCAACGCGTCACCGACCAGGGGGCGGTTCGAGCTACCGACACGCCGCAGAAGTCGCCCGTCCGGGGTCGTGACGATCCGGCCGGTGATCGCCGGGACCGCGACCAGAAGGATCGGTGTCCCCTCGACTTCGACCTGACGCATCTGGACATCGACGCCCGTGGAGTGGGCAACGTCGCCGACCTGGTCCCGCACACGTTGGTCCAAGGGGCAGCCCCGCAGCTCTCTCGCGTCGGTGACTCCCAGGGCCACGATGCCACCGTCGGTCATGGCCATCGCCGGGAAGACCTCCTTGAGACCGCCGGGAGGTCTCACCTTGAAGTCGACCCGCTCATGTTCCTGCGTTCCGATCAACGCCCAGAACTCGTCGGCGCTCATCGAGAGAGGGAACTCGGACAGGGCAGGGAGGGTCGGCACGGCCTCTTGAAGTTACGATAACTTCACCGCCAAATCCACTACTTGCCGCTAATGACCCCAAAGATAGTCATAAGACCGCGGCAGGGATCAGCCGGCTCCCTCCAGCCCGTCGACAAGCGACATGCCCTGCATCAACCTGGTGATTGCGGCGGAGTTCGAGGCCAACCAGTTAGAGAAACGTCTCACTCGCAGTACCAATCGACAGCCCCCGGAGTCAGGCGACTCCGGGGGCTTCGTCGTTCTGGTGGGATCACCCCGCCCGCACCCGCCACACGGCCCGGGGGTCCTTCTTCGACTTCCCCACCCACTCCACGAGCCCCGCGTCCTCCAGAGAGCGCAGACGCCGCAGGACCGTCGGCCGCGACGATCCCGTCCGCTCGACCAGTTCTCCCGTCCCGGCGGGTCCCCCGTCCCGCAGGAGGCGGAGAAGGTCGCGAGCGCCCTCGGGCAGCCGGGACTCCAGCTCGACGTCGACCGGTTCGGAGCTAAGGACCAACCGCACGGACCCGGCGGTCTGGAGGTATCGAGGCTCCATGAGTCCTGCGAGGCGCATCTCCTCGTAGATGCGGCGAATGCCCTCGCCGAGCTCCTGGCCGAAGTGCAGGTCCGCGCAAATTCGTGCGATCCGGGGGTTGCGGGCGAACCGCGTGATGCCACGGGGATCGTCGATGTTCACCAGCCCTGGGAACCGGCCGGGGCTCTCGATCTCGACCCGATCGTCGAACACCTCAACCCGGATGTGGTCACCGGCGATGCTGTAGGCCCGATGCACCACGGCGTTCACCACGCCTTCCAACCAGGCGTCGCGGGGGATGATCCCGATGGGCTCGAACCGCCCGTCCGCCGACAGCGCCCGCCGGGTCGGCAGAACCGTGGCAATCGCCTGTCTCGCGTGCTCCAACTGGCGAGGAATGGGGCCCTCGCAGCGAATGTCCTCCAGCAGCTGCTGCCGGCTTCCCGCCCCGCGCTCCCGCCCGCGATAGCGCAGGACCCGAACGAAGGCCTCCGGGAACTGCTGCTGCGGGTGTTCTCCGAACAGGAGCAGCCCGGCCACCGTCACCTCGTCAGCCCTCGTCACCAGTCCGCGGGCCTTGAGCAGCCGCATCGGGTCCGGATGCCCGACCGCCTCGGCGTAGGCCGTCAGCAGAGCGTTCGACAGATCCCCGACCACGGCGCCCGGGACCGGGGTCACCTCGAAGCTCGCCTGTCCCTTCTCGTAGAGGAGCTCTCGGCGCTGGTCGAACGTCAGCCGCCGGTTCTCATCGCCTACCCGCAGCAGGACCTCGTCCTTGCTGTTCGAGTGGACCTGCGTGCTCGACTCCACCGAGAGCACGAGGAGGTGGTTCGGGTTCCCCTTCGAGTCGACGCACTCGACTCGTGCGACCGTCGAACGCAGCGGCGGGACCGCGAAGTCGAGGGACGCCTGCCGCCACGCGTTCTCGGCGTTGGCCCCTGCGGCGTCGATCCCCTCGATCACCCCGTTCGGGAGGCCCAGGACAAGGTGTCCCCCCTCCGCATTGGCCATGGCGATCGCGGCGTCCGCGAGGGAGCGGGCCGAGACCCGAGCACTCTTGCGGTCGAACCACTGATCCTCGGCCAAGGAGAGCAGCGCGTGACCGACCCGCTCCGCCGACAACGCCAGCGCATGGCGGACTCCTGCCGTCGACATGAACGAACTCTAACGTTTTTAGAGTAGTTGTCAGTCGCAGACCGGGGCCGCCGCGAACTGCCCCGAGGTCTGCAGGGTGTCCGGCCAGACGGCGCAGTCTCCCGCGACCGTGTCGATGTACCAGAGCCACGCGCCCGTGACCGCCTCCGCCGTCGAGGCGGCGTCCACGACGAGGACTCCTCCGCAGACCCGCTCGCGGACCACTCCGTCGGCGCCCGTGATCGTCACCGCCGCCTCGTCGAACTGGTACGTCCGGCCCGGCTCCAGGGGGGCGCCGACGTCCACCGTCATCGCGCGGTCGGAGCCCTCAGTCGTCACCGTGACCGTGGACTCCGTCGCCGTCGCCTCGCCCGCCCACCAGGCCTCCCCGAGGGCACCCTCGTCGAACGGGCCGGCGAAGTCGGGGCAGCCGTGGGCCGGGTCCATGCAGCCCTCCGTCGGTGTCCCCGCGCATGGATCGTCCACGGGATCGTCCCCCTCGACCGCCGCCGCCGCGTCGCACTCGGCGTCCTGCCAGGGCACGTCGAACTCCGCCCCCAGCTGCACCTCCGGCGGCCAGTCCGCGCACGACTCCGCCGTCGCCCCCAGGTACAGGAACACCAGCCCGCTGACCTCGCCGCCCTCCCCCGGCGTGTAGCTGTCGATCCGGAGCATCCCACCGCAGACGTTCGGGTAGCTCACCGGCGCGTCGGAGTCCGAGACGTCCCACGCCGTGAACCACCCGTCGCCGAGGGGCACGTCGCCGGGGCCGGTCAGCCCTCCGGGGACGTGCACTGCGAGCACGACGTCGCGGTCGCCCGGGCCGAGCACCAGCGTGAACCCCTCCTCGTCGTGGAACCCGCCCCCGCCGCTCCAGGCGACGGCCGCCGGCGCGTCCGCGAAGTCTTCGCCGGGGCAGTCCTGCGGCGGACCGTCGAGATCCGCGCAGCCGACGCTCGTCCCGACCACGGGGCAGTCCTCGAGGTCGTCGACGTCCCCCGGCGTCACGTCCTCCGGAGCCGAGACCTCCTCGCAGCCGCCGGTCAGCGAGACGATCAGCGCGAAGACCAGCGTGTGGCGGCGCATCGCGGTTCCTCCTCCGCCCGAGGCTACCCCGCCCCGCCCGCGCACCGAGTAGGATCGCCGCCCCGAATCCCCGGGGAGGAGCGCACTCATGTCCAGCAAGTCCACCGTCATCGTCGACATCCAGGCCCAGCCCGGCAAGGGCGCGCAGCTCGCCGACATCCTCGGCATGGCCATCCAGAAGACCATCGCCAAGCCCAACTGCTGGCGGGCGACCCTGATGATCGACGACGACGACCCCGACCACCTCGTCATGCACCAGGAGTGGCGCGACCACTCCTTCCACAAGGCCTACGTCGACGAGCTGATGGCCGACGAGAAGATGGCCCACGTCATGAAGACACTCATGACGCGGCCGCCGAAGAGCACCTACCTCAACGACTGCGCGTTCGGCCTCGGCGAGTGGGGCGGGCCGCAGCACCTCGAGATCTGCAGCGCCGACACCGACGCCACCCGCGACTTCCTCACGAACGTCTTCGGGTGGACCTTCGCGAGCTGGATGGAGGGCTACGAGGGGTTCCTCACCCCCGGCTTCCTCATGGGCGGTCTCCGCCCGAAGATGGACGAGGAGCCGGCCCCGCAGACCGTCCCCTACCTCATCGTCGACGACCTCGAGGACCGCATGGCCGCCGTCCAGGCTGCCGGGGGGACCGTCACCGTGCCCATCCAGGAGGTCCCCGACGCCGGCCGCTTCTTCTGGTTCATCGCCCCCGGCGGGCTGCAGCTGGCCGTGTGGGAGAGCAAGACGCCGTGATCACCGCCTTCTCCCACCCGATGTACTACACGACCGACCTCGACCGGGCGATCGCCTGGTACGCCGACAAGCTCGGCTTCGAGGTCAGCTACCGCGCCGGGCCCTACTACGCATCCCTGAAGCACCCCGCGATGGGGCGACTCGACCTCCACCCGTCGGGGACCTCCGCGCTGCAGAACGGCCACGGGGCCCAGGCCGCGTACCTCGTCGACGACCTCGACGCCACCGTCGCCGAGCTGGAGGGCAAGGGGATCAAGGTCAACCCCATCCAGGAGACCGGGGGCGGCCACCGCCACACCTGGTTCTGGGACTGCGACGACAACGTGCTCGGCATCTCCGAGAGCTGAGGCCGCCGGGCGGCGTGCGGGTCCTCCTCACGAGCTTCGGCACCCGGGGCGACGTCCAGCCTTTCGTGGCGCTGGGGCGCGGCCTCCGCGACGCCGGTCACGACGTCACCTTCTGCGGTGCGCCCGACTACGCGGCCTGGCTGGAGCGCGAGGGGATCGCGTTCGCGGGCGCGGGGGAGGCGTTCGAGACGCTGCTGCCCCGACTCGACGACAGCCCCCCGAAGGTGTTCGCCGCCCTGAAGGGCCAGGTGGCCGACCAGTTCGCCGTGATGGACGAGCTCGTCGCCGGCGCCGACGTCGTCCTCAGCGGCTCGCTCGAGTTCGCCACCGCGAGCCTCGCCGAGCAGCACGGGACGCCGCGCCGGGCCGTGATGTTCTCGCCGTGCATGCTCCCGGCGCCCGCCAACCCCATGCCCCTGATGGCCGGCAAGGGGGTGCCGCGGTGGCTGTTCCCGCTGACGTGGTGGCTGAGCGACCTCGGCGTCGGCGCCAGCCTGATGCGGCCGGTGGTCGCGGAGCGGAAGCGGCGCGGGCTGCGCGCGCGCGTGGGGCGCGCGACGGCGTTCTTCCTCGGCGACGAGGTCTGGATCCCGTTCCCTGCGTCGCTGGCGACGGTCGACGAGCCCCGCCCCCCGGTCCGCGCGTTCGGCCCGTGGTTGCTGGACGACGAGGACGCCTCCCTGCCCGAGGACGTGGCCGCGTTCCTCGACGCCGGCCCGCCGCCCGCCTACCTGGGGACGGGCAGCATGCCGAGCCCGGACGACTTCGCCCGCCTCGCCGCCGACGCCGCGCGTGCCGCAGGCCTGCGGGCCGTGATCGCGGGCGCGGACGGGCCCTCCGGCAGCGACGACGTCCTCCACCTCGACGGCCCCGTCCCCCACCCCCTGCTCTTTCCGCGGTGCGCCTGCGTCGTGCACCACGGCGGGGCGGGGACCACGATCACGGCCCTCCGCGCGGCGGCGCCCCAGGTCGTCCTCCCGTACGTCGCGGACCAGCACTTCCACGCGCGGGTTCTCCACGAGCAGGGGCTGGGCGCGGCGCCGGTGCGGCGGCGGGGGCTGAACGCGAAGAAGCTGGCGGCGGCGCTGCGGGAGGCGGTGGAAGGCGCCGACCGCGACGCCCTCGCGAGGCACGCGGCCGCCGTCACGAGCGGCGTCCCCGAGGCGGTCGCTGCGATCGAGGCGCTCGGGGCGCGGGAACGGCCGCCGCGTGAGGTCGTCAGCCACCGCTGACGACGGCCCCGAGGTCCAGGCTCGGGAAGTGGTGCTCCAGGTGACGCCGCAGCCGGCGCAGCATGCGGTGCTCGATCTGGCGGCAGCGCTCGGCGCTCAGCCCCAGCTCCTCGCCGAGCTGGCGGAGCGGCTTGGGGTCGTCGGCGCGGCTCCGCTCCTCCCAGATCTTCCGCTGGCGCGCGTCCAGGGTGGCGGCGAACTCGTCCAGCGCCTTGAGCAGCATCGTCCGGACCTCCGCCCGGGCCGCCCACTCCTCGGCGTTGCCGCGGCCGTCCTCCAGCACCTCCGCCAGCGACCGCCCCTCGCCGTCGTCCCCCGCCGGCGCCTCGAAGCTGACCTCGTGGCCGCCCGCGAGCCGCCCCCGCATCAGCTCGACCTCGGCCGTCTCGACATCCAGGTTCGCCGCGATCCGCTTGCTCGTCGGCTTGATCCCCTGCTGCTCGAGCTTCCCCGCCTCCTTCTTGAGGTTGTAGTAGAGCTTCCGCTGCGCGGCCGTCGTCCCCAGCTTCACCATCGAGTGGTTCGCGAGCACGTGCCGCAGGATGTAGGCCCGGATCCAGAACGCCGCGTACGACGCGAACCGGACCCCCCGCTCGGGGTCGTACTTCTCCGCCGCGTGGAGCAGCCCCAGGTTCCCCTCCTGGACGAGGTCGATCAGCGGCGCCCGCGTCGCCTTGTAGTCGCGCGCGATCTTCACCACGAGGCGCAGGTTCGACGTCACCAGCTTGCGCCCGTCCTCCGGGTCGCGGTTGGCGACGTACCGCGTCGTCAGCTCCTTCTCCTCCTCGGGCGTGAGCAGGTCGTAGCGGCCGACCTCCTTGAGGTACGCCCCGAAGTTGTCGGTTCCCGCCTGCGCGCTCATGGCCCCGATCCTACCGCGACTCCCACGTCGCATCCCCCGCCGCGCCGACGAAGTCCGGGGTCAGGAAGACCTCCTCGTCCGCCTCGCCGAGCCACCGGGCGCGGACCCACGCCGTCGCCACGACCCGCGTGATCTCGTGCGCGCGGGGGACGTCCATCCACCCCGCCGCCGCCCCGTCGCACTCCGGCAGCGGCAGCAGCTCGCACAGGTCGCTGAACGCGAAGTGGCCCGCGCCGACCAGCGACCCCAGGGCCGACCCCGGCCCCAGCGCCTCGTAGACCGGCACGATCTCCGTGTCGTAGGGGATGTCCTCGTCCGACGTCCCCCCGAGCACCAGCGTCGGGACGTTTCCCTGCAGCCCCACGCCGTCCGGACCGAAGCTGTAGGCCAGCCCCGGCGACATCGCGACCGCCACCTCCGCCCGGGGATCCGGCACCGCCTGGGAGAGATCGTCCAGCGCCAGCGCGTCCGCCGCCTCGAAGAACCGGCAGCCCCGCGCGTCGAACTCCTCGCAGTACGCCAGCAGGTGCTCCCGGTCGATCTGCCCGCCGCCGACCACCAGCGTCGTCCACCCCCCGAAGCTGTGGCCCATCATCGCCATGCCGTCGTCCGGCGCGATCAGCCCGTCGGAGAGCAGCCCCGCCGCCAGGTCCACCGCCTCGGAGACGTCCCGGGGACGCTCCGCCGCCACCGTCGCCGTCACGTCCTCGTCCAGGTCCAGCAGCGTGTTGTTCGTGTGGTCGACCGCGATGACCACCATCCCGTGCGAGACCAGGTGCTGGACGAGGAAGTCCGACTGGTAGCGGATGCCCGCGTAGCCGTGGCTGAACGCGACCACCGGGTACGGCGCCCCGCGGAGGTCGGCGGGCTGGTCGCGCGTCACCTTCGGCCGCGTCCCCACCCCCTCGTACGGGAGCAGCTCCGCGTCCTCGGCCGGCGTGGCGGGGTACCACGCCTCCACGATCAGGTACTTCCCCCGGGCGTCCCAGTCGCGGAACGTCGTCGCCGACACCTCGTAGGGGCCGCGTTCGTCGGACGGGACCGGATCGGGCGGCGCCTCGACGGCCGGACCGCCCCCGCAGGCGAGCAACGTCACCGCACAAATAAGTTGTGCATATCTGATCATTGGTTATCGTTATTGATCATGAGTGACTACTTGACCCTCGACGAAGCCTCCGAGTTCCTGTCCACGCCGAAGTCGACCCTATACCGGTGGCTCCGCGAAGGGCGGCTGACGGGCCACAAGATGGGGCGGCAGTGGCGGTTCCTGACGTCGGAGCTGGAGGCGTTCCGGACGGGCGGGGCGGCCGACGACGGCGTCGCCGCGGAGGGGGTCATCTGGGAGGCCGTGACGGCCGGCGCGTCGGCGCTCCACCTCGTCCCCGACGGGGCCCGCCACGCGCTGCGGCACCGCACCGGCGACGGGCTGCCGACGCTGCGCCACCTCGATCCGGAGACGTTCGAAGCGCTGGACCGGGCGTGGGTCGCGCGCTCGCGGCCGATCCGGGACCCCTCGCAGCGGCGGCTGTTCGTGGAGCGGGACGGCGAGCGCGTCCAGGTCCGGTACCGGAAGCTGGAGACCTTCTCGGGGGACCGCGTGACGCTCCGGTTCGTCCGCCAGTCGCGCATGCGCCTGTCGATCGACGGCATCGCCCCCGACCCCGCGGACAACGCCGAGCTCCGCCGCTGGTGCGCCGCGTCCCACGGCCTCGTGATCGTCAGCGGGCGGGGCGGATCGGGGAAGACGACGACGGCCTACTGCTGCCTCAACGAGCTCGCCCGGTCGGGCGCGCGGACCGTCTTCACCATCGAGGACGAGGTCGGCGTGTACCTCCCCGGGATCGACCAGCTGGAGGTCGACCTCGACGATGTCGCGACGGTGCGGGGGGCGTTCAGCGCCGTCCTCGACAGCGACCCCGACGTCCTCTTCGTCAGCTCGCTCGTCGCCCAGCGCCACCGCGCGACGATCTTCGGGCTCGCCCTCGACGCCGCCGAGAACGGGCACCTCGTCTTCGTCCAGGTGGACGCCGCGTCGGTGGACGACGCCGTCGCGAAGGTCGCCGGCGCCGTCGACCGCCCCCTCGACCCGGTGCTCGTGGGCGCCTCCTGGCAGCGGCTCGAGCGCAAAGACGGCGGCGGACGGCGTGCGCGCTACGACTTCAGGCCCTAGAGTTCGCCTTCATGCGACTCCGCCTCACCCCGCTGTGGCTCCTGCCGCTGCTCGTCGCCCTCGCGCTGCCGAGCTCGGCCGCCGCCACCTGAGCGGGGTGAAGCAACCCGCAGCTCCAGGTTGGAGCCCCTGACACCCACCCCTACCTCGTCCTCGGCCGCGTCCGGCTCGACCTGAACGTCTCCGGCACGACCGGCGGCGCGATCGACGAGGTGCCGGGCGAAGGCGAGGTCCCGGCGCACGACCGCGAGGTCCGCGTCGCGCTCTTCTCGTTCAACCCGCGCGCCACCTTCGGGCTCGGCAAGGGCTTCCAGGTGGCCGTCGAGGTCCCGCTCGCGCTGAAGCACCGGCGCTACACGTACACGCTGGACGACGAACCCTTCGCGCCCCCCGGCGCGGTCCCCGAGGAGCTCCGCTTCGGCGTCGGCGACGTCCGCCTCCGGGGGTCGCTCTACGGGTCGCCGATCGGCGTGCCGCAGCTCATCCTCGGCGTGGGCGTGGGCGCCGCGCTGCCGACCGGCAAGACCGGCGCGCACCCCCGCGACCTCCAGTTCGGCGGCGGCACCGTCGACCCCACGCTGGACCTGTCCCTCGTCGCGCGGACCGACCCCGTCGGCTTCCTCGCCTCGGGCAGCGGCCGGTTTCCCCTGTACGAGAACAAGAAGGGCTACCGCGGCTCCATCGCGATCGAGGGCGCGGTCGGCACGATGCTCCAGCCCGCCGCCCCCGCCGACGGCCTCATCCTGACGTTCCTCGTCCACGCCACCCACCTCGAACCGGAGCGCTGGAACGGCAGCCCCTGGGTCAACTCGGGCAAGGACGCGCTCGGCCTCAGCCTCGGCGCCGCGTACCGGGTCAACCCGTCGTTCGTGGTCCACGGCCAGGTGCGGGCGAACGTCGTGGAGCGGCTCCGGGGCGAGCAGTTCGGGCAGCCCGTCGTCGCGACCCTCGGCGTGACCGGCCACATCGACGTCAAGAAACGCTAGACAGAGTCGAAGTTACCGCGCTGTGACCCCCTGTGGAGCCCCTGTGACCGGGGCCCTCCTAGGGTCTCAGCATGCGGAACCTCCTCGCCCTCACCCTCGTCCTCGCCGCGTGCACGCCCTACTCGCTGGAGACGCTCCCCGCCGACCGCCTCGACCCCGAGGAGGGCAGCCCCTACGCGCCGGACGAGGTCGTCATCCACGACGACGTCGTCATCGTCGACGACGACCCCTGCGTCCTCGACGCCGTCGTCCCCGCCGACCGCGAGGTGCTGACGTTCGAGTTCGGCTGCGACCCCGTCGGGCACGGCATCGAGCCGGGGAACATCGTCGTGGGGACGGACCACGGCGGCTACCTGCGGCGGGTCGAGTCGGTCGCGTTCGACGGCTGGACGGTGACGGCCTGGACGTCCCCCGCGTCCATCGCCGAGGCGGTCGTGCAGGGCGGCTTCGGCGTCACGGTGGGCGAGGACGCCGAGCGCGCGCTGGTCGACTTCGGCAACACCGTGCTGTTCGCCGACGAGGTCATGGGCAGCAACGTGCTCGTGAAGCTCAACCGCGGCTCGTTCGACCTGACCCCGCTGATCGACATCGACGGCCACTGGGCCGAGGGCGAGATGCGGCGGTTCGACCTCGACACGAGCTTCTCCGTCGAGGCCGACCTCGAGCTGTACGTCAGCAGCAGCAACGGCCTCCGCATGTCCGACGAGCTCGACGTGTGGGAGACGTCCTTCCCCTTCGCCGCCGCCATCGGCCCGCTGCCGGTCGCCGGTCGGGTGGGCGTGCGGGCCAAGGTCGGCTACCGCATCGACGCCCCGGGGCAGGTGAGCGTCACCACGGGCGTGTCGGGCAGCGCGCGCTGGCAGAACCGCCGCGAGTACCGCAGCGGCGACGGCTGGGAGGAGCGCCCCAGCGACGACCTCGGCTGGGACGTCCGCGCCCCCGACCTCGACATCAGCAGCAGCGTCAAGGTGCGCGGCTACCTCCGCTTCGAGACGTTCGTCACCTTCTACGAGGTCGCCGGGCCGGAGCTGCAGGCCGATCTGTACACGCAGCTGGAGGCCGAGCCCGAGTGCGAGGGCATCGAGTGGGACGTCCGAGCAGGCCTCGCGATGCGCGCCAGGATCCAGGTCAACATCCTCGACAAGTTCAAGCCCACCAAGATCTGGGGAATGGTCGACCTCACCGCCGACCTCGCCGACGGCGTCATCGAGTACCCCGTCGGCTTCCCCCTGCCCTGCGCGCAGCCGGAGATCCGGTGCGGCGACCTCGTCGAGGGCGACACGTCGACGATGACGGCGCAGCTCGACGGCTACGACTGCAACGTCGGCAACTACGCCGCCCCCGAGGCCATCTACGAGTACCGCGCGGACGACTCCGGCTCCGTCGAGTGGGCGCTCGTCGACGCGAACCCCACGGAGGTCAACCACGACGTCATGGTGCTCGACGGCGCCATGAACCTGGTCTTCGCCCAGTGCCGGGAGTTCGGCTTCAACAGCGTCGGGTTCGAGGCGGTCTCCGGGAACACCTACTACCTCGTGGTCGACGGCTACAACCACGACGCCGGTCCCTTCGCGGCCCGGCTGAGCTGCGACTAGGAGCGCCGGGGCGCATCAGTCCCAGGTCCAGCCCGCCTCGGGGACGCGCTCCGGGTCGGCGGTGATGACGAACGTCGCCGCGTCCTCGACGCCGTTGCCGTCGGTGTCGACGTCCGGCCGGCAGGCGGCGACGAAGGTCCGCCAGTGGGTGCCCCCGTCGGCGAGGCGGAGGAGCCAGCGGGCGCCGAGGACCGCCTCGAGGCGGACGTCGTCCAGCCGCAGCTCGCCGTCGCCGTCGAAGGACAGCGACGCCTCGAAGCGGACGTCGGTCAGGTGCAGGGGGATGGCGTCGTCCCCGCTCCACATCACGAGCACCAGCGAGTCCGCGGCGTGGTCGACGCGGCCGTCCTCGTCGACCTCGACGGGGGCGAACCCGCGGTGGAAGCCGAAGTCGCGGTGGAGGAGCCGCTCGTCGCCGTCCAGCATGGCGGGCCCGAGGTGCATGGCCACGGACGTCGTGGGGAACGTGTCGGGGCCGCGGACGCCGTGGACCTGGAGGAGCCACATCGGGTAGACGCCGGGCTCGATGAGGTCGTTGAGGGCGGCGAGCTGACCGTCGTTGCCGCCGAGCGCCTCGATGGCGAGGCCGACGGACAGGTCGAAGACGGGGGCGGGGTGCCGGTCGGTGCTGTAGAGCCCTTCGACGCGGTCGCCGTCGACGCCGAGCGTGACGAGCTCGGCGGCGAAGAGCTCCCCGTCGGCGCCCCACGGGGTGTCCCAGCGGACGAGGTCGCCGCGGGCGTCGGCGTCCCCGACGAGGCGGCGGGGGAGCGGGGACCAGTCGAGGTTGGCGACGTTCAGGGCGAGCTCGCTCGCCTCCGCCTCCTCGAAGGTCGCGAACTCGCCCGCGTCGTCGTCCAGCGGGTAGTTGAAGATGGCGAGGGGGCGGGCGGTGGGGGCGACGCCGTGGGGGCCGTCCCCGGGGGTCCAGGCGAGGACGCGGCGGGGACCTTCGCGGAGCTCCTCCTGCATCCGGGCCCACTCGTCTTCGAGCGACCCGAGGCCGCACCCGGTCGTGGTCACGGCGGCGACGATCACGAGGAGGAGCGCGCGCCGGGCCATGCCTCCAGGCTACGAGCAGGATCCACGCCAAGGTAACGGGCGCTTGTTTCGCTCGTGTTGCTGCATGATGCGCCGATGGCCGAGCTGGAGAAGAGGCTGAAGACGTTCGCCGCGACGATCGCGGACGTCTCCCCGCGCGACACGATCCTCCCCCCGACGCAGTCCGACGTGGGCTCCGCGACGGGCCGGGCGGTCGGCGAGCTGGCGGCGATCGCGCTGGACGACCGGCCGTCGTCGCGGCTGGAGGTGATGGGGACGCTGGGCGAGGGGGGGATGGGGATCGTCCGGCTCGGGAAGCAGGTGGCGCTGCACCGCGAAGTCGCGATCAAGGAGCTGAACGCCGAGCGGCAGGGGCAGCACCGGTCGGTGGTGAAGCTGCTCCAGGAGGCGTGGCTGGCGGGGTCGCTGGAGCACCCCAACATCGTCCCCGTCTACGACATCGAGGTCCGCGACGGGGGGGATCCGCAGATCGTGATGAAGCGGATCCAGGGGGAGGCCTGGAGCGAGCTGATCGCCGACCCCGAGGCGGTGGCGGAGCGGTTCGGGGAGACGGACCTGCTCCGGTGGAACCTCGGGGTGCTGATGCAGGTCGCGAACGCGGTCCGGTTCGCGCACGACCGCGGCGTGGTGCACCTCGACCTGAAGCCGTCGAACGTGATGCTGGGGGCCTTCGGGGAGGTCTACCTGGTGGACTGGGGGCTCGCGATGAGCCTCCGCGAGGAGACGGACGGGCGGTTCCCGAAGACGAAGGACGTCAAGGACGTCATCGGGACGCCGACGCACCTCGCGCCGGAGATGCTGACGGGGGACGGGTCGCAGCTGAGCGAGCGGACGGACATCTACCTGCTGGGGTCGTGCCTGCACGAGATCGTGACGGGGAAGCCGCCGCACACGGGCGACTCGATGCTCGCGATCTTCTACTCGGCGGCGACGGAGACGCCGCTGCTGCCGGAGGACGCGCCGGAGGAGCTGCGGTCGATCGCGGCGCGGGCGATGGCCTTGGAGCCGGCGGAGCGGTACGGGTCGGCGGACGAGCTCCGGGTGGCGGTACGGGACTTCCTCGAGCACCAGGGGTCGGTGGCGTTGTCGGACGGGGCGGCGGCGTCGCTGGCGGCGCTGCGAGCGGCGGCGGGGGACGAGGCGCGGCGGGACGAGGTCCACCGGGCGTTCACGGAGGCGCGGTTCGGGTACCGGCAGGCGTTGGCGGCGTGGGCGGGGAACGCGGCCGCGGCGGACGGGCTCCGCGAGGCGGTCACGGTCATGATCGAGCACGAGCTCGCGGCCGGGACGGCGCCGGCTGCGGGGACCTTGCTCGGGGAGCTGCGGGAGCTGGGCGCGGACGCGGCGCCGGCGGAGCTGGCGGCTCGGGTCGAGGCGGCCCTGGCGGCGCACGCGGCAGAGGGAGCCCGGATCGCGAAGCTGGAGCGGCTGGGCGAGAACATGGACCTGTCGATCGGGCGGCGGACGCGGCTGTTCGTGCTCGGGGTGCTGGGGCTGCTGTTCATCGCCTACCCGACGTGGCGGCACCTCCAGGGGCCGCAGCCGCTGGACTACGCGGAGCAGCTGACGGGGCCGATCATCTTCCTCGCGGCGGCGGCGGTGCTGGGCTGGTACGGGCGGGAGTCGCTGGGGCGGACGCTGGTGAACCAGCGGCTCTTCGCCGCGATCGTGGTGATGTTCATCGCCCAGATGGCGCTGGTGGCGGCGGCGTGGGCGGAGGGGATGCCGAAGGAGTCGCTGGCGTCGATGCTGTTCGTGCTGTGGGGGACGTCGGCGACGATGGTGACGGTGCTGGTGGAGCGGCGGTTGTGGCCGACGGCGCTGGGGCAGTGGATCGGGCTGGGGGTGGTGACCTGGAACTTCGAGCTGCTCTACGCGGGGATCGTGGCGACGAACGTCGTCTTCGTGATCAACATCGCGGTGATCTGGTGGCCGGGGTCGATCCGGGGGACGTACGACGGAGACGCGCGGGTCCGCTGATCCCGGGGCCGACCCGCCGCGACAGCCGCGGGTAGTACCCTGTCGCGACGTGAGTTCGCGCGACCAGGAGCGGGCGGTCCTGAGCGCCTACCGGGACGCCGTCGAGGCCGGGCGCCCCCCGCCCGCCGACGTCGTCGCCTCCCTCGACCGCATGTTCGCCGCCAACCAGGGCCGCGTGTACGCCGTCTGCCGCCGCATGACCGGCGACGACGAGACCGCGCGCGACCTCGCCCAGGACACCTTCCTGACCGCCTACCGGAAGCTCCCCACCTTCCGCGGTGACTCCGCCTTCGGCACCTGGCTCTACGGCATCGCCAAGATGCTCTGCCTCAACCGCATCCGCCGCCGCTCGGCGGTGCTCAGCGAGGACGGCGTGTTCGACGCCGGCGACCCCTCCGCGTCCGTCCTGAGCCGCATGCGGAAGGCCGAGCGCGAGGAGCTCGTCCGCCGCGCCGCCGCCGCCCTGTCCCCGCTGGAGCAGGAGGCCGTGTTCCTCCGCTACGTCGAGGAGGTGCCGCAGGACCGCATCACCGAGCTGCTCGGCATCACCCAGGCGTCCGGCGCCCGCGGCGTCCTCCAGAAGTGCCGCCGCACGCTGACGAAGGAGCTGTCCCGCCTCCTCGCCGAGCTGGGCCACGGGACGTCCTTCGTGAGGCCCTCGATCGCATGACGTCGGCCCTGCACCTGGCCCCCGCCCGGCTCGAACCGGACGCCTCCCTCGACGACGCCGAGCAGGCCCACCTGGACGAGTGCCCCCGCTGCCGCATCGAGGCGCGCCTCCTCGGCGGCTTCTTCACGGACGCCCCCGCCGACGACGACCCCGCCTTCCAGCCCGTCAAGACCGCCCTCGACACCGTCCGCTCGCAGCTCAGCCGGTCGCTGCTCCAGGGCACCCTCGCCGAGGTCGGGCGGGACGCGCCGTCGGTCGTCGAGGTCGTCCCCCCCGGCGAGCCCGACCGCTACGAGACCGAGGGTCCCCTCGGCAGCGGCGGCATGGGCGACGTCCTCCGGGTGCGCGACCGCAGCCTCGGCCGCACCGTCGCGATGAAGGTCGCCAACCCCACCTTCCAGGCCACCGCCGAGGGGCTCGCCCGCTTCGTCGAGGAGGCCCAGGTCGCGGCGCAGCTCCAGCACCCCGGCATCGTCCCCGTGCACGAGATCGGCCTCCTCGAGGACGGCCGCGCCTACTTCACGATGAAGGAGGTCGAGGGCATCACGCTCGCCGAGGCGATCCGCGACGTCCACCTCGCCGGCGGGGACGGGACCTGGGAGACGGGCCGGCTGGGGTGGACGTTCCGCCGGCTGGTCGAGGCGTTCCGACGGACCTGCGACGCCCTCGCCTACGCCCACAGCCGCGGCGTCTGCCACCGCGATCTCAAGCCCGCCAACGTCATGCTCGGCCCGTTCGGCGAGGTGCTGGTGCTGGACTGGGGGCTCGCCAAGGTCCTCGGCCGGGCCGACGAGCGCGGCCGCGTGATCGAGACGGCCCGCACCGAGAACAGCGCCCTGAAGACCCAGCTCGGCGCCGTGGCGGGCACGCCCGCGTGGATGCCGCCGGAGCAGGCGGAGGGCGACCACGAACGGATCGGCCCGGCCGCCGACGTCTACTCCCTGGGCGCCATCCTCTACGCGATCCTGTCCGGTGGTCCGCCGTACCGGGGGCGCACGTCGATCAACATCCTCCGCCAGGTGCTGACCGGCCCGCCGGCGCCGCCGTCCAGCGAGGCGGGCCCGGTCCCCGACGAGCTCCGAGACGTCTGCATGACGGCGATGGCGCGCGCGATCGACGACCGGTACGCCAACGCGTCGGAGCTCGGCAAGGCCGTGGGCGACTGGCTCGACGGCGCCTACCGCCGCGACCGCGCCCTCGCCGCGCTGGAGCAGGCCCGCGGGTTGCGCCCTGCCGCCTCCGCCACGCTCACGCGCGCGAGTGACTCGAGGGCCCGCGCCCGCGCCGCCCTCTCCGGCACCCGCAGCTTCGACGGCGTCGAACACAAGCTCGAAGGCTGGGAGCTCGAGGACGAGGCGGCCCGGCTGGAGGCCCGCGCCGAGCTGGAGGAGCTGGAGTTCACCGAAGCGGTCCGGTCCGCGTTGACCCACGACCCCGACCTGCCCGCGGCCCACGCGCTCCTCGCCGACCACTACCGGGAGCGCCACGCGGAGGCGGAACGTTCGGGGGACGTCGCCGCTGCGGAGCGGTTCGAGAGGCTCCTCCGCGCGCACGACGACGGCACCCACGCCGGCTACCTCGCCGGGGACGGCGCGCTGACGCTGCACACCGACCCGCCGGGCCTCGAGGTGCGCGCGGCGGCCTACGTCGAGGAGCAGCGCGTCCTGTCGCCGGGCGACGTCCGCGCGCTCGGGGCGACCCCTCTGGACCGGGTGGACCTGCCGATGGGGAGCTACGCGGTGACCGTGGGCGACGGCGCGGTCTCCTTGCCCCTGGTCGTGCCGCGCGCCGGCCACGCCGACCGGATCCGACCCGGCGACGACCGGCCGCACGTGCTGCAGGTGCCGGACTCGCTCGCCCCCGGCGACTGCCTCGTCCCCGCGGGCTGGTTCGAGTCCGGCGGCGACGAACGCACCCCGTCGTCCCTGCCGGGGCGACGGATCTGGGTTGACTCGTTCGTCATCCGCGAGCACCCCGTCACCCACGCGGAGTACCTGGAGTTCCTCAACGCCGTCGACGTCGAGCACGCCCTGGAGCACGCCGCGCGCGAGCGGGCGGCTCGCGAAGGGGAGCTCGGCGCGCTCCTCGTGGAGCACCGCGACGACGGCACGTTCGCCCTCCGGACCGACGCCGAGGGGGACGACTGGGAGCCCCACTGGCCCGCCTGGATGGTGTCGTGGCACGGCGCCCGCGCCTACGCCGCGTGGCGGGCCGAGGTGGACGGCGTCCCCTGGCGCCTCCCGTGGGAGCTGGAGTGGGAGAAGGCAGCCCGCGGCGTCGACGGCCGCCCCTGGCCCTGGGGCTCGTTCGGCGACCCGACCTGGGCCTGCGTCCACGGCCACCGGGAGGGCCGCCCCTACCCCGCCTCGGTCCACGCCCACCCCGTCGACGTCTCCCCCTTCGGCGTCCGCGGGACGGCCGGGAACGTGTGCGACTGGACGCTCGACGTCTTCACCGAGGAGGGTCCGGAGCTGACCGACGGCGGCCTCTTCGAGCGTCCCGCCGCTCCCGTCCCCGACGACGGGCAGCTCAGCCGGTGCGTCAAGGGGGGCTCGTGGAGCAACCCGATCGTCCACGGGCGAGGCGCCTTCAGGGACGGCCGGCACGCGTCGGATCGGCGCTGGGTCATCGGGTTCCGCCTGGCCCGCGACGCCTGAATTCCCGAACGGGACGACGGACGGCACCTACGTCGCGTGGGACCTCGCCATCAGCTGGTAGCCCCGCCCGTCTACTGGACGGCTTCGACCCAGGCGGTGATCTCGGAGAGCGTGGACTCTTCGAGGTCACCGCCGTCGAACATGTTGGTCCCGTGCTCGGTCCCGTCCTGCACGAACCGCCACGCCCCCGGCGCGTCCGGCACGAACGCCTCGCTGTAGGGCTCGTCCGTCGGGTACAGCCACAGCCACGGCCAGCTCAGGTTCCACAGCCAGTCCGCCTGCTCGGTCGGGAACGCGTGCTGGTTCTCGGTGTACGTGCCGGGCGACATGAGCACCACCGCCGCCGGCGTCGGGAACACCGACCCGTCCCGGCCGACCACGTAGTCGAACACCGACGTCGTGCCGTTGCTGGCGCCCACGAGCACCATCCGATCCGGGTCCGCCCCCTGCTCGAACGCGTACGTCGCCGCCGCCTCGACGTCGAGCTGCCCGCCGGGCCCCTCGTAGGCCGCCTCCGCGTCCCCCGTCGAGCCCCCCGCCCCGCGCCGGTCGACGTTGAGCACGTTCACCCCGAGCTCGTGCAGCGCCTCCCGCACGCGGGGCGGGTAGCCGGTCCGGTCGTTGCTCGGCGGGATCATGTGGAGCAGCACCACCACCCCGGCTCCGTCCGACTCCGCGGGGAACCAGTCCGCCTCCAGCGTCTCGCCGTCGGAGGTCTCGAACGTGACGACCGACTCCCCCTCGGGAGCCGGATCGACCGAAGGGCATCCCGCGAGCACCACCACAAAAGGCAAGAAACGCATGACGCGGAGCCTACTGCATTTTTCTTGTGACGGGCTCGGGCGGCGGCACACCCAGAGGCACAACCCACAACCCTGGAGAGACCTCATGCACACCCTCAACACCTTCATCGTCGCCGCCCTGTTCCTCGCCACCGCCGCCTGCTCGGAGACCGGCCTGTCCACCTACGAGGCGTACGTCGGCGACGTCGAGGACGAGAACGACCTCGAGAACGACCTCGAGAACGACCTCGAGAACGACCTCGAGAACGAGAACGAGAACGAGAACGAGGACGACTTCGAGGACGAGGACGACGACGAGATCGCCGACACGGGCGAGATCGACGCCGGCGACGAGGGCGACCTGACCGACGACTTCCTGGTCGCCGCCCACGACAACGACACCTTCGACGCCCCGCTCTTCTACGGCTCCTTCCTCGGCTCCGGCGCCCCTCGCGAGTACACCTTCGGCGACGCGATCAGCCGCATCGACGGCGACCCCAACGACTGGGTCCTCATCACCACGCGTCCGCTGGAGAACGAGTACGTCAACGTCACCTTCGACCTGACCTGCGACGGCGAAGGCGACGTCGACGCGGCCGCGGGGCAGCTCTGGGACGACGAGTCCGGCCCCACGCCGCTGTCCGCCTCGGAGCGCGTCCGCTGCAACGAGTCCGAGACCATCCTGCTGGAGACGAACCACGACTACCTCGTGCGGATCCAGTTCCCCAACGGCGCCGAGGACGGCACCTACGTCGAGTGGGACCTCACCGTCAGCTGGTAGCGACGCCCCCCCACCCGCCGAAGCCCCGGGCGCGCCCGTCGCCCGGGGCTTCTGCCTTCCGGACGGATCGTGTACACACGGCGGCCATGAGCGATCTGTCCGGCAAGACAGCCCCCATCGAGCGCGGCGGACTCGCCGTCGTCGCGTTCTCCGGCGGACTCGACACCAGCTTCTGCGTCTGCTGGCTGCGGCGCGAGGCGGGCGCGCGCGTCGTCACCGTCACCGTCGACACCGGCGGCTTCGACGCCGACGAGCTGCAGTCCATCGCCGCCCGCTCCGCCGAGCTGGGCGCCGAGGAGCACGTCTTCGTCGACGGCCGCCAGATGGTCTACGACGAGCACCTCGCCTACCTCATCAAGGGGAACGTCCTCCGCGGCGCCGTCTACCCGCTGTGCGTCGGCGCCGAGCGGGTCGTGCAGGCGCGCGAGGTCGCCGCCGTCGCGTCCGCCCGCGGGGCCGACCTCGTCGTCCACGGCTCCACCGGCGCGGGCAACGACCAGGTCCGCTTCGAGGTCGCCATGGCGGCCAGCGCCCCCGACGTCCGCTGCTGGTCCCCCATCCGGGACTGGAACGTCCGCCGCGCCACGTCCGCCGCCTACCTCGGCGAGCAGGGCTTCCCCGTCGACGCGGCGACGAAGGACTACTCGATCAACGCCGGCCTCTGGGGCGTCACGATCGGGGGACGCGAGACCCACGACCCCTGGGGCTACCCCCCCGAGGAGGCCTGGCCGACGACGACGAACCCCGCCGACGCGCCCGCCGAGGGCGTCGAGATCACGCTGAGCTTCGAGGCCGGCCTCCCCGTCGCTCTGGACGGCGAGCGCCTCCCGGCCCTGGACCTCGTCGAGGCCGTCCGCGCCGCCGCGGCGTCCCACGGGGTCGGCCGCGACATCCACCTCGGCGACACCATCCTCGGCATCAAGGGCCGCATCGCCTTCGAGGCGTCCGCCGCCGCCGTCCTCGTCCCCGCCCACCGCGAGCTCGAGAAGCTGACGCTCACCGCCGCCCAGCGCTTCCACAAGGACCAGCTCGGCGACCTGTACGGCGCGATGCTCCACGAGGCGCGCCACTTCGACCCGTTGATGCGCGACATCGAGGCGTTCCTGGCCAGCTCCCAGCGGCGCGTCACCGGCGACGTCCGCGTCCACCTCCGCCAGGGCGCCGTCAGCGTCCGCGGCGTGCGTT
The DNA here is from genome assembly GCA_964344575.1 of uncultured Rickettsiales bacterium. GTDB lineage: Bacteria > Myxococcota_A > UBA796 > UBA9615 > UBA9615 > JAAESI01. The sequence continues at coordinate 22,804 of CAYFOA010000070.1, forward strand.
CGCCGTACTCGATGCTCGCCCCCGAGCTCGCCCGCTACGGCGAGGAGAACGCGCTCTGGGACGGCCGCGACGCCGAGGGCTTCAGCCGCATCTACGGGACCCAGCAGCTCCTCGCCGGCCTCGCCGAGCGCCGCGGAGACGGAGGCCGATCGTGAGCACCCTGCCGAAGCCTGTCGCCGACGCCCTCGCCGCGGTCCCGACCTGGGACGCCGGAGGCCACTTCCTCACCGGGCTGGAGCCCGGGCGCGACGGCCTCCTCGCGCTCCTCGACCTCGCCGCCGCCATCCGCGTCCACGCCGACGACCTCGCCCGGTCCCGCCCGCTGGCGGGGCGGACGTTCGCGGGGATGTTCTTCGACCCGTCGCTGCGGACGCGGACGTCGATGCACGTCGCCTGCAACCGGCTCGGGGCGGACTTCGTCGAGCTGGCGCCGGGGTCGGGCATGTGGACGCTGGAGTTCCGCGATCAGGTGACGATGGACGGCGTCGCCGCGGAGCACGTCTACGAGGCGGCGGGCGTCCTCGGCCGGTACGCCCACGCGCTCGGCCTGCGCGCCTTCCCCACCCGCGGCCAGTGGGAGCGGGAGCGGACGCAGCCGGTCCACGAGGCGTTCGCGTCGCACGCAGGCGTCCCCATCGTGAACCTCGAGGGGCCGTTCGCGCACCCCTGCCAGGGGCTCGCCGACGCGCTGACGCTGCGCGATCTCCACGGCGGCGACCCGGCCGGCAAGAAGCTCGCCGTGACGTGGGCGCCGCACCCCAAGCAGCTCCCCATGGCGACGGTCAACTCGGCGCTGTGGGCGGGCACGTCGGTCGGCATGGACGTCGTCCTCACGCACCCCGAGGGCTTCGAGCTGGACCCCGACGCGCTGGGCCACGCCGAGCGGCTGGCGACGGAGTCCGGGGGCAGCTTCGCGGTGACGAACGACCGGGCGGCGGCGTTCGACGGGGCGGCGGTCGTCTACGCCAAGTCGTGGGGCGCGTACCAGGGCCACACGGCGACGTCGGCGGGGCACGCGGACGCCTTCGCGGCGCTCCGCGAGTGGACAGTCCGGGGGTCGGACCTCGGCGCCGCGAAGTTCATGCACTGCCTCCCCGTGCGGCGGAACGTGGTGGTCGCGGCGGACGTCCTGGAGGGGCGGCAGTCGGTCGTGCTGGACCAGGCGGAGAACCGGATCTGGGGCCAGGCGGCGCTGCTGCTGGCGCTGCTCGGGCGCTGACGTGGGCAACAAGCTCTGGGACAAGGGGACGCCCCTGGACGCGCTGATCGAGCGCTACACCGTCGGCGACGACCCGATCCTCGACCGCCGGCTCATCCCCTACGACGTCGCCGGGAGCAAGGCCCACGCGACGATGCTCTACGAGATCGGCGTGCTGGACGCGGACGAGCTGGCGACGCTGCACACCGGCCTGGACGCGATCGCGGCCGACCCCGGCTTCGAGATCACGCAGGCGGACGAGGACGTCCACACGGCGATCGAGCGGGCGCTCGGCGAGGCCGGCAAGAAGCTCCCCACGGGCCGCTCCCGCAACGACCAGGTGCTGGTGGACCTGCGGCTGTGGCAGCGGGACGCGGTGCAGGCGCTCAAGGCGGCGACGACGTCGGCGGCGGCGGCGTTCGACGCGTTCGCGGTGGACCACGCCGACGTCCCCATCCCGGGGTACACGCACCTCCAGCGGGCGATGCCGTCGACGGTGGGGCGGTGGTCCCAGGCGTGGGCGACGCTGCTCCGGCAGGACCTCGCGCTGCTGGACGCGGCGGCGGCGATGGCGTCGGCGTCCCCGCTGGGGAGCGCGGCCGGCTACGGCGTCCCCGACGTCCTCCCCATCGACCGCGCCCGGACGGCGGCGCTGCTCGGCTTCGACTCGGTGCTGGAGCCCCCGGAGGCGGCGCAGCTGACGCGGGGCAAGGCGGAGGCGACGCTGCTCTTCGCGTGCGCGGAGCTGGCCCGGGACGTGGGCCGGTGGGCGTGGGACGTGTGCCTGTACTGCACGCGCGAGTTCGGCTTCTTCCGGCTCCCCCCCGACTTCACGACGGGCAGCTCGATCATGCCCCAGAAGCGGAACCCGGACGTCCTGGAGCTGACCCGGGCCAAGGCCGCCGTCGTGCGTTCGGCGCTGACGGAGCTGCAGGCGTTGAGCTCACCGCTGCCGTCGGGGTACCACCGGGACCTGCAGCTCCTGAAGGGGCCGCTCTTCCGGGGCTTCGATGTGACGCTGGCGATGCTGGAGATCTGCGCCCACGTGATGCGCGGCCTCGCGGTGGACGAGGCGGCGTGCACGTCGGCGATGACGGAAGAGCTCTACGCGACGGAGCGCGCGTACGAGCTGGTGCGCGAGGGCGTCCCGTTCCGCGAGGCGTACCGGCGGATCGGGGAGAAGTACTGACGAAGTCACCTGTGATATTGTCACAATATCGATCGAATTCACCTGGGAAAACTTCGCGCCTGGGCGCGGCGCGAGGACCGAAGGCCGCTGGTCGTGCGGGGTGCGCGGCAGGTGGGCAAGTCCACGCTGATTCGCATGCTGGGCGCCACGTTCGACGACTTCATCGAGTTGAACTTCGAACGGGATCCCGCTGACGCGAGCCTGTTCTCACCGCGGACACCCGACCGGATCCTGCCGCTGCTGGAGGCGAGGACGGGCCGTCGGCCGCGGCCGGGGCGGACGCTCCTGTTCCTGGACGAGATCCAGGCCGCTCCGGACGCGCTCCGGTCGCTTCGCTACTTCCGCGAGGAGCTCCCGAGCCTGCACGTCATCGCGGCGGGCTCCCTCCTCGAGGTGGCGCTGAGCTCCCTGGAGCTGGCCATGCCCGTGGGACGGGTCGAGTTCCACCACCTCGGCCCCATGCAGTTCGAGGAGTTCCTCGACGCCTCCGGCGAGGGCGCCCTCCGCGACTGGCTCGCGGCTCTCCAGCCGGGCGACGAGATCCCCGACGCGCTGCACGAGCAGGCTTCCCGCGCGGCGCGGACGTTCCTGGTCACGGGCGGGATGCCCGAGGTGGTGAAGACATGGTGCGAGACCCGCTCAGTGACCGAGTGCGACCGGGTCAAGCAGTCGATCCTCGGCACGTTCGAGGCGGACTTCGCCCGGTATGGGGGTCGCGTCGACCACCCGCGGCTGACGAAGGTGCTCCGCGCGCTGCCGGGCCGGGTGGGGACGCGGTTCAAGTACGCGCACGTGGACCGAGCGGAGCGGGCCAAGGACCTCGCCGCGGCGCTGGATCTGCTCTGTCTGGCCCGCGTCGCGACCCGGATTCCCCACAGCGCGGCGAACGGAGTCCCCCTGGAGAGCGAGGTCAACAGCCGACGGTTCAAGATCCTGCACCTGGACGTGGGGCTGGTGAGCTCAGCCCTCGGCCTCACCCTCGCCGATGTCGAGGCGGCGGACGACGCGGTCGCGCTCTACTCCGGGTCGGTGGCCGAGCAGTTCGTCGGCCAGCACCTGCTGCACTCGCGGGATCCCTGGACGGAGCCCCGCCTCCACTTCTGGGCCCGTGAACGGCCGTCGTCGACAGCCGAGGTGGACTACGTGATCTCGGAGGGATCGGCGGTGGTGCCGGTCGAGGTCAAGGCCGGCAAGACGGGGCGCCTCAAGTCGCTTCACGTGTTCGCCCAGGAGAAGGGAGCTCCGGTCGCGCTCCGGTTCAGCACGGACAGGACGTCGGTCGTGGACGTACGCGGCCCCGGCCCCGCGGGCGGGGAGGTCGCGTTTCGGCTGATCTCGTTGCCGCTGTACCTGGTCGGGCAGGCGCGGCGAATCCTCCGCGAGGCCTAGTCGCGCGAGGTGTAGGGCAGCAGCGCCAGGTGGCGGGCGCGCTTGACGGCGACGGTGACCCGGCGCTGGTTCTTGGCCGTCAGGCCGGTGCGGCGGCGCGGCAGGATCTTGCCGTCCTCGCTGATGAACCGCTTGAGCGCCTTCGTGTCCTTGTAGTCGGCCCTGAAGTCCGGGTGGTTCGGGTTCCCGCGGCGGCCGCCGCCGTTGTCGTCACGATCGCGAGCCATGGCTCATTCCCTTCTTCGTCCGGACCTGGGTCATTGGGCTTGGCCCGAAGCCGCGGGACTGTAATGGAGCGCCCGCGCGGGGGCAACTTTCTTTGTAAGGAGTGCGGCCGTGCTCGTTCCTTGAAGTGGGTGACGCGGGCACGCGCGGCGGGACTCAAGTCTGACTGCGATGATGAATGCGCAGCTCTCGGCGTGATCGGGCCAGATGGTACGATCTACCTCTAGGTTGACGCTCGCAGGTACCGGCGCGCTATTCACCCCCATCCTCGCGTTCATGATCGGCTGCGGGTCCCCGGCGCGCCCTGATCGGCCAGCGGCAGCGCAGGAAGGTACATACGTTCGCGAGTGGTTGATGGCCTTCCCTCTCGTCTTCGAGGAGTGGGTCCACACGATCGAGGTCGTGGACGCTGGTCCCTCAGCTGACGGCTCGGTGGAGCTGCGTTCGGTCGTCGCTGGCGTTGTCCGCAATCGCTCAAGCAATGCGGCCAGCTACCATCTACCGACTCCGAGTGCTCGGACTGCGGATGCATCCATTACTGGCCTCCAAGTGTTCATCGGCACGTCCAACTCGCCCCTGTCGTTGGAGGATCTCGAGTCGCTCACCCCAGTCCGCGACCTGACAGGCACAGCGGGAGGTCCCCCCCTCGTGGAGATCGTGATTCCCGCCGCCCAAACCCGGGGCGTGAGGGTGAGCCTGTCTGTAAAGCTCGCCGAGCCGGGTCCGTACGCCATCAAGCCGCGGCTGCCCTCATTGTCACAGCGCGTCGTCATCGAGGACCTCCCCGCCTCCATTCGCCCGACGTTCACGTTCGATCATCCGGCAGCATTCGCACCCCGGGGACGTGCGTCACAAGTCTTGCTCCAGAGTTCCCGAGAGGACGACGCGGGTACGATCTGGAGTGCCGAGATCGCCTCGTACGCAGCTCCAGGCGACGGGATCGAGGTCGTATGGTCGCCAGAGCCCACTCCAAGACCCTGACCCGCGACGGCGAGAGCAAGCCCTACCTGCTCAGCGCCTCCGTCAGCGCCTTCTCCGCGGCCGTCAGGACCTCGCCGGGATCCGTGCCGTCCTCGCGCAGGGCCGCCGCTCCCGCCGCCAGGGCGAGGTCGTCGGGGGCGTGGCCGAAGCGGTCGACGAGGCGCTTCCCGAGCGCCATCGCGTCCGCGCCGCCGCAGTGGGGGAGCACCACCCCGAAGCGCTCGTCGCCGGCCCGCGCGACCAGGTCCACGTCGCGGATCGCCTGCACGAGGAACGTCCCCACCCGGCGGAGGTCCGCGTCCGTCAGCGCCGCCCCCGCCGCGCCCATCGGCTCCAGGAGGATGATGCTCAGGGGCAGCTCGTAGCGGCGCGCGCGGGCCACCTCGCGGCGCCAGTGGTCCATCAGGTGGCGCCGGTTGTAGAGCCCCGTGACGCTGTCCGACGTCGACATCTTGGCGATCCGCTGGTGCACCTGGTCGAGCTCCGACTCGAGCGCGTCGACCCGGCGTCGGGCGGCCGCACGGTCCCGGCGGAGCGCCTCCACCAGCAGCTTCCCCGACTCCGCCGTCGCGTGCCGGACCAGCGCCGTCCTCAGCGCCCACTGCAGCGCGCCGGCGCTCGGCGGGGTCGTGACGACGTGCTCGATCAGGCCCTTGTTCTGGGCCGCCACCACGTCCGCGACCGCGTCCCCCGGGACCGCCGCCACGCGGACCAGCGCAGGGGCCACGTCCGTCGCTTCGTCCAGCCGCGCGAGCGCCCCGTCGGCGTCCGCCGCGGCCACCACGATCGCCGCCGGCTCGTCCCCCTCGCAGGCCCGGAGCGCGTCCGGCCACGACCCCACCGCCCGGCAGCGGAGGTTCGTCCCCGCCGACGCCTCCAGCGCCGCGAGCTCGTCCGCGTCCTCGGCGAAGAGCAACACCAGGTACTGCTCCAGCCCGCTCCAGCTCCGGTCGCTCGCGTCCATGGCGGGCGTCTACCACGAACCCTCACGCGCGCGCGACGACTCAAGGAGAACGCCGACCCGCCGATAGCGATCGGGATGCTCCCCGGCCTGCAACCCGTCGTCGACTGCCACCGGTCCGCCGAGGCCGATCCGCACGAGCGCGCCCGCGTCCTCGCCGAGCTGGAGTTCGACCTCGCCAGCCGCCTCGCCGACGGTCCCCTCAGCTTCGACTGCGAGGGCGTCCGGCTCACCTTCCTTCCCGGCCTCGAGCACGTCGAGCTGCAGGCGCTGCTCGACCTCCTCGTCGCCGCACCGGACAAGCTGCGGATCGCGCTCTGGTCCCTCGAGCTGGAGCACGTGGACGTCGTCTGGACGCGGGACGCGGCCGCCGCCGCGACCCCCGCCCGCCTCCGCCTCGCCCCCGACGCCCCGACCCCGATGACCGCCCCCCGCCGCGCCGACGACGTCCGCCGCCTCGCCGCCGAAGACGCCCTCGACTGGCTCGCCGAGGCCGAGGCGCTCCCCCGCGAGGCGCCGCCCGAGGCGCCGCCCGAGCTGCCCCGCGGCGAGCCGTCGCCGCAGCGGTGGCGCGCGTTCGTGGGGACCGCCCTGGCCGCCGTCCCCGACCAGGAGCCGCCGTCGCTCGGGCTCGTCGTGGCCGCCTTCGACGACCGCCTCGCCGCCGCCGACCGCGCCGCCGTCGCCGCGATCCTCCAGGCCGTCCGGACGTCCGCGGAACCGACCGCCGGCCTCGTCCGGACCGCCCTCAACGAGCCCGCCCGCGTCGCTCGCCGCCTCGCCGTCGATCCCTCCCTCGGGTCCGACGCCCCCGCCCCCGTCCTCGCCGGCCTCCTCGACCACGCCTCCCGCGACGTCCGCCTCGGCGCCCTCGCCACGCTCCTCGACCACCGCGACGCCCGGGAGACGTCCCCCGCCCTGCTCGCCACGATGCGAAGCGACGCGTTCCGGACCCGCGACCGGGCGGAGCGGAAGCGCTTCCTCGAGGCCCTCGACCGGGCCGGCGCGGAGGGGACGACGAGCTTCCTCCTGTCCCTCTTCGACCGCCCCGACAAGCGCGACCCCGCCGCCGTCGCCGCCCAGCTGCAGGCCGTCGCCATGCTCCGCCGGCGATGGACGGAGCCCGTGGCGGGGCGGCTGAAGGCGCTCGCGAAGGGGTTCCGGCTCCACCGCGACGTCCGCCGCACCATCCGCGCCACCGTCGCCGCGGAAGGGGGCGCGCGGTGAGCTCCGCCGCCGCCGTCACCCAGCCGCGCGCCGTCGCGCTGTACACCGAGCTCGTCGACCTCCTCGACGCGCTCCTGGCGCTCCACCGCGAGGGCCTCGCCGCCGACGTGACGCCGATCGTCGAGCTCGTCGCGGCCCTCGCCGAGGCGATCCCCGAGCACGGCGACGTCCTCCAGCTCCTGACCTGGGTCCGGGACCACGGCAAGGAGCCCACTCCCGCCGTCCGACAGGCCGCCGCCGTCGTCGACGCCCTCTACTTCGGCGTCCACTCCGGCCTCCGCCGGCGCGAGCTGCTCGTCCTCGGGACGGCCTGCGCGATGGCGACGGTGATCGACTCGGACGACCCCGACGAGGCGGCGGGAGCCCTGGTCCGGTACGCCAGCCTCGGCGGCCTCGGTCCGGACGTCTTCGAGGCGGCGCTGTTGCCCCACTCGCTGAACGAGGTCGATCCCGCCGACCCGGTCGGGAGGACGTTCGTCCTCGTCGACGCGTGGCAGCGGCTCCGCCTCGCGAAGTCCCCCCCTGCGGCGCTGGCGTGGCTGGCCGCCGGCCGGGTCCCCCGCGTGAGCCGCGCCCTCGCCCGCCAGCTCGCCCTCGTCTTCGGCGCGTGGCCGACGGGGACCGTCGTCCGGCTCAACAACGACCGCCTCGCGCTGGTCATCGGCTGGGCCCCCGGGCAGCGCCACGGACGCCCCGTCGTCCAGCCCCTGTTGGACGACCGGACCCTCGGCGACCCCGTCGACCTGGCCGACGTCCCCGGCCTCCACGTCGTCGAGGCGCTGTGCCCGGCCGAGGAGGGGATCGACCTCAGCGCCCTCCGCGGAGACGCCGACGACCGCCGTCGCCGCCACATCGTCGAGGCCCGCCGCGGCCAGGGGCCGTCCGTCTCCCTCAGCTACGAGCTCAACCCCGCCGACGCCCCCTCGGACGAGGACGCCTCCCTCCCCTTCGACCTCTCCATCGACGACTCCGTCACCACCCACGCCACCGTGTAGCGCCGGCGCCGACGCGCCCTGCCAGACGCGAATTCGTCACGCAAACCGTGACAGATCGGGCGCTGGGGCAAGCCAGAGGCCGATTCGTCACGGTTTCCGTGACAGATCCGGCTCTGGCGCCTCTCGGGGGAGGGTGAGGACGGCTCCCCCGGGGGACGCGGGCGCCACGGCAGGGCCGCCGTCGGCGGGGGCGAGGCGGGCGAGGAGGAGCTCGTCGCCGTCGAGCCACGCCGCGCGGAGGGGGCCGCCCTCGTCGGAGAACAGGACCGGCGGCGCCTCCAACGCGACCGCCACGGTCATCAGCGGACGACCCGCCGTACCCGCCCCCGCGAGCTGGACGACGTGGACCGCGTCCGCGAAGCCGAGGATGACGAGGTGCCCGCCGTCGTCGTCGCCGTCGCCTTCGTCGCCGCCGTCACCCTCGTCCGCGCCGTCCCGACGGACCGCGACCCAGCGCGGGTCGCCGTCGTACCGGCCGAGGCGGGGGCCGCCGTCGCCGCTCCGGAGCGCCTCGACGCGGGCGTGGCCGGTGGCCTCGACGCGGACCGTCTGCCACCGCTCCCCGTCGTGCCACACCGGCAGCGGCGCCCCCGCCCCCGCCGCCTCGGTGCGGCCGATGCGGACGGGGATCCCCGCGTCCGCGTCGAGCAGCGCGAACGAGCCGTCCGCGTCCCCGACCAGGATGCTCGCGTCCCCGGGCGCCAGCTCCAGCCACGTCGCCGCCGTCGTCAGCGCCGCCGGGCGGCCCGCGCGCCACCGGACCTCCCCCGTCGCCACGTCGACCGCGTACAGCCCTCCGTCCGTGCTGGGGACGTACGCGAACCCGTCGTGGGCCACGATCGGGCCGCCCGCGGGGAGCCCCGCCTTGCGGCCCGTCACCCCCGGCGGGAGCGCCGCCGTCGACCACCGCGGCTTCCCCGTGCGCGCCGCGAACGCCCGCAGCACCCCGTCCGCCCCCATCGCGATCAACACCCGCCCCGACGGCGTCGGACGCGACGCCGCCTTCGTCCCGCCGGAGGCCGCCGGCGACCGCTCCGCACGCCCCGACGCGGCCGGCGTCGCTTCCTCCCGAGGGTCGGCCCCGCCGCCCCCCAGCTCCCCCGGCGCCGGAAGGAGGTCCCGGTCGTCCTCCACCGGCAGCTCGGTCGCCGGCGGCGCGGGCCGGCCCGGCAGCTCGCCCGGCGCCAGCTCCTCCGCCGCCGCCTCCGCCGCCGGCGCCGCGACCGCCCCGTGCAGCACCGC
>CAYFOA010000071.1:0-6979 GCA_964344575.1 uncultured Rickettsiales bacterium
TGGGCACTCCTCCCACGAAAGTGGGGAGGTGTCCACGGAACCGGGGTAACTCCAGATCGTGCTGGTGACACACAACCCCAATCTCCCGGTGAACGGTGATGCGGAACTGGTCGTCGCCCTCGAGACCCGAGACGGTCGGGGCGTGCCGCGGGCGCAGGGCGGCCTCGACATCGACAAGGTGAACCGCGCCGTCCTGGACATCATGGAGGGGTCTCGAACCGCGTTTCAGAGGCGCCGAGACAAGTACGGCTTCTGACCATGCATGGGCTGATCGCTCGCTCTCGGAGAGGCCCCACACCCCAGGGGGCACCACGCCCCCCGGGATGCCCGTCAGCCTCACGGCCTCCGGCTCGGGCCCGCCCCGCCCGACGCACGAGCGACAGCGTGTCGGGTGGGGTGCGGGAGGTCCCTCGATCAGCCTTCCTCCTCCGGTGCGCCTCGACGTCGGGCCAGTTCCTCCGCCTCGGCCCGGCTGAGGCCACCAGAGAACTCGGCGATCGAGGCGCGCTCCTCGAACGCCTCCTGCTGCGCGGCCTCGTCGAGCCCATCGCCGGGCTCGACCTTGTCGCCGCGCCATCGGTCGGCGGCTCCTCGCCCTCCCGGCGCAGCCGCAGCCCCCGCCACCCCCGGACGCCCCGCAGGCCCCGGCCCGGCGTGAACCCCCGCTCCGCCAGGCGCATCGCCAGCCACTTCTTGCTTAGCTTCTTCTCGCCGGCGCCTTCTGCCCAGGTCGCGTAGGCGGCGTAGAGTTCCTTCGTGGCCACGAAGGACGCGGCCTGGACGACGCAGTGCTCGCCCAGGAACCCCGCAAGCACGTCCATCTCCTCGCGGTAGCTCTCCGTCGCCGCCATCACCGCCGGCGGCTCGCCCAGACCCTGCTGCTGCCAGGCGACGCACCCCCGCACCGCCCAGGCCAGGATCCCGGGCAGCTCGGCCCGGAGCTGGTCCGGCAGCCGCTTGTCCCGCTGCTCGGGCGGGATCGTCACCGCGAAGGGGATGAGGCGGATCCGACGCCAGATTCCGTGGTCCGTGCCGCGCACGCTCGGCTTGTGGTTGGCCGCCAGCCAGACCTTGAAGTCTGGCCGGAACTCGAAGAACTCCTTGAACAGGAAGCGGGCGGTGACGATGTCGCCGCCCGTCATCTGCTTGACGACGGCCTCGGCCAGCGGTCGTCCCCCCTCCGCCTCGCTCGCTGAGACGAAGCGGGCGCCGACCAGGCGGGCGATGTCGTTGCGGACCGAGTCCGAGGTCCGGGCCAGAAAAGTCGTGAACTCGGCCTGGGTGGCGTAGTCGCCGAGCAGCGCCCGCAGCGTCTCCGTGAACGTCGACTTGCCGTTGGCCCCGGTGCCGTAGAGGAGAAACAGCACCTGCTCCACCGTGGTGCCCGTGAGCGAGTAGCCGACTGCGCGCTGGAGGAACGCCACCATCTCGGCGCTGCCGCCCATGACCTGGAGCAGGAACGCCTCCCAGCGCGGGCAGGGCGCCGAGGGGTCGAAGTCGACGGGGACGACCTTCGTCAGCAGGTCGGCGCGCCGGTGAGGGCCGAGCCGACCGGTTCGGAGGTCGACGGTCCCGTTGCGGCAGTTCAGCAGCCAGGGGCGCTGGTCGAAGGCGCCGGCCTCCTCGCCGAGCAGGCACGCCCCCAGCTTGACCATCGCCTGGAGCTTCCCGGCGCTCTCGGTGGCCAGGGCGTGCTTGACCAGCGCGGCGCGCTGCTTCTCGTCGTCGAGCCCCTGCGCGGCGGCGGCCAGCGCGCGGACCGTGTCCCGGGCGCGGCGCATGATCGCGCCGCCGGCGTCACGCTTCCAGCGGCGGCCGTCCCAGATCATCCAACTGTCCCACACCCACACGAAGCGCAGGTCGGCGCCGGCGTGGTCCTTGAGCCGCTCCGCGTTGCCGAGGTCGGTGCGGTTCCGTGCGAGGATGGGCGCGCCGGGCGCGTAGCGGGTCACCGAGCGGGCGATCACGGCCACCTCGCGGGGGGCCAGCGGCGGCCGGCAGCGGCGCTCGTTCTCCTCGAGCAGCGCCGCGCGGATCGCCTTCTCGCCGAGCCCCTTCCGCCTCATGGCGCCGGCGACGCTGAGGAGGTGGGCGTTCCGTGAGCCCCGCTCCACCGGCCCCTCGGCGGCGGCCGGCTCGCCACCGTGAGTGCGCGACGCGGGCTCGGAAGGCGGGGCCGCGGCGAGGATCGCGTCGACGTCGAGAAGCGCGCCGTCCCCCCGCGTGAGCCGCGCGAGCCCCGACCGATCACGCGGGCAGGACGGCAGGTACCAGATCCGGGCCAGGTCGCGGGCGTCCCGGTCGGCGAGCTGCCCCAACTCGTTGTCGGCGAAGGCCCACACGCGGTCGAACTCGTCGGGCAAGACCGGCCGGGTGAGGAAGAGCACGACCCGGAAGCAGCAGTCGTCGTCCCCGCCGAGCCGGTGCCGGAACGACGTGTAGGCGACGTGCGCCCAGCGCTTCACCCTGCTGTACACGCCTTCGGCCGCCTCGGAGCCGAGGTGGTCGAAGTCCAGCACCAGGGCGGTGATCTCCTCCACGCCTGCGTTGCCGCGCTTCGCGCCCTCTCGGTAGACCGCGGCCGAGAACGCCCGCATCCCCGCCTTGCGGGCGCGGAGCTGGTGGCGGCCCACCAGGTCGTGCGGCGAACCCGACCACGGGATCGGCTGCGTCGACCGCTCGTTGGCGAAGTAGGTCGCGCGCATCTCGATCTGGTCGAGCAGGACGACGGGGGGCGTGGGTCGGCTCAAGCGAGCTCCGGGGGCGGCGAGGTCGAGGAGGAAGGGGCGAGGCCTGGTCAGCCCTCGAGGGCGACCTGGATCCGGGCCACGGCGGCGGGGCTGTAGAGGTAGGTGATGACGGTGCGGTCGTGGCCCCGGGCCTTGTTCACCACCGCGCGGGCGAGGCCCGGGTGGTTGCCGCGCAGCCCGAGGCGGGTGATGAGGCGCCCCACCTTCTGCGGCGAGACCCCGAGCTGCTCGCCGATCCGGGTCGGGGACAGCCAGTCGTCCGGCGTCCCCGGCTTGAGCGTGGACAGGTCCTGCGCGAGCGCGATCTCCGAGGCCGCGACCTCGTAGGAGGCGAAGACCTCGTCGTCGACGTAGCCCAGCGCGTGCAGCGTCCCGACGGTCCGGCGAAGCGAGCCCGCCTTGAACTTCCGGTCCTCCAGCTCGAGCTTGCGGGTCAGGCGCTGCTCGCGCTGCAGACGCGCCTCGACGTCCTTCGGGACGAGCTCGCCGTCGCGGACGGCCCGCTCGGGCAGGTAGCGGCCGTCGCGCACGAGCTGCGGCAGGACCTCGTCGACCAGGAAGCGCCGCAGGCGCTTGCCGACCGGCTTGTTCGTCTTCGCCAGCGCCAGGTGCAGGCCGGACTCGAACAGCAGGAGCAGGTTCGCGGTGCGACCGGGTACCGGATCCGTACCCGGTTCCAGCAGCGACTTGAGCAGCTCCAGCTCCGTGCCCTCGACCAGCAGCTGGTCCCGCCCGTCGATGAACTCGTCGGCCCAGGCGCCGGTGATCTGCGTCACGAAGCGCTTGCCCCCCTGGGCGTAGCCGATGGCGGCGCCGATCTGCCGGGCGATCCAGGCCGGGCGGCCGCGGTACGTCACCGTGGTGATCGGGTGATCCTCGAAGGGGGTGATCAGGTAGACGAGGTCGCTCATGTGCGCGGCTCCTGTGGCTCAGCGGCCAGGGGGTGAAGGGACGAGGTGAGCTCGGGGGCGGCGATGCAGCGCCGTCGGCCCGAACAGGGCTTCGAGGTCGTGGAGGCGCAGCCGTCCGAGCCGCTCCCGCTCCTCCGGCGTGGTCGGGCGGTCCCGGCGGACGCGCAGGGCGCTCGGCTCGGAGGCCGGTCGGCGGTGAACGGCGACCAGCCAGGACTCGACGCCTCCGGCCCGGTGCAGGGCCCTCACGTCGCGGAACCAGCGGTCGTCGCCGTCGACGACGACGAGGCGGTCCTGGTCGACCAGGTGGAGGTTCACGGCCGCACGCAGGGGCGGCAACCTCGGGGCGTCCCCGGCGATGGCCACGGCGACGGCGCGAACGTAGGGGCGGCCGAGCAGAACGCCGACCAGGATCTCGTCGGGCGCGAGCTCGACCAGTGCTTCGGGCTCCGCGGGGAGCGGGGCGCAGGGGGGCACCAGCCGGCGGTGTCGGCGGGCGCGCGAGAAGGGGCTCGACGACATCTCCATCACCCGGCCTTGCTCAGGGGGGTGTCGAGCGGGGACGGCGGCGACGCGGTACTCGCGCCCAGCTCACGGTCGATGGCCGACTCGTCGAGGCCGAGTTCGGCGGCGACCTCAGCCCGGGCCTCCGCGATCAGCAGGTCGGCGAGCGCGCCCGCCAGTAGGTCCAGCGCGCGGTCGGCGGCCTCGGCCGCCTCGTCGTCCTGTCGGAGCACCGCGTAGCTCTGGAGGGTCCTCGCCAAGGTCGCCTGCCTCCCGGAGCCGTCCATCGGCTCGTTGGGCAGCCACAAAGGCAAGGTCGGTGCCAGGTGCTGGTCCTGGCGAGATTCGCCCGTGAAGACAGCAACTTACGAGGATCAGCAGGAGGCGCGCCGAGGGGATGGCGGAGCGGATCCGCTGGTTGGTGGCTTCCCGCGCGGAATTGGACCGGACGCAGGACCGGTTGGCGCAGTCCCGGCTCCATCTGGCGCGGTCCAGCGGCGTCTTGGCGCGCAATGGCGCGATTCGTGGACCGCAATGGCGCGATTTCTGGCGCGTTTCTCGACCCCAGGGGGGGCATCGGCGACCACCTTCCTGTCGAAGCTGGCGGGCAGGAGGTACTTGCAACCTGCGCGACAGATGACGGATCGCGACGCTTCCCGAGGCGCCCCCCCTCCGGGCTCGGAAGGCTGCGGAGGGCCGCTGTTCGCGGCCGTGAGACGGATGACGGATCGCGACAGTTCTCCCGGGCTTCTCCGAGCTCCGTGGCCGCTCACGCGCGCGCACGACACCACCGTGAGGAAGGGCGTTGAGGGATGACGACCAACCCGGTATGGCTTGTGCAGACGGGCTTTCAGGGGTCGAGTCGGACCCCGAGCCCACCCGAGGAGCCCACATGCAGCGCGCCGTCAGCTACTGCCGAGTCTCGTCCGAAGAGCAGGCCACGAAGGACATCTCGATACCCGCCCAGCACAAGCTGCTGCGGCGCTGGGTAGATGACCAGGACGAGATCGAGCTCGTCGAGGCCTTCGAGGACCAGGGCGAGTCCGCGTACGCGCCCGCCGACCGGCGCCCCGGCTTCTGTTCGATGATCGCCTACTGCCGCAAGCAACAGGTCGACCTCATCCTCGTCCACAAGCTCGACCGCTTCTCCCGCAACCGGGAGGAGTCGATCCTCTTCAAGTCGCTGCTCCGCAAGCACGGCGTCCGGGTGCAGTCGATCACGGAGAACTACGACCCGGAGACCCCGCAGGGCTTCCTGTACGAGGGGATGATCGAGGTCATCAACCAGTTCTACTCGATGAACCTCGCCACCGAGACGCTCAAAGGGATGCGCGAGAACGCCGAGCGAGGGCACCACAACGGCGGCCGAACGCCCTACGGCTACCGGGTGAAGCGCGTCGCCGATGGCGCGGGCCGGGAGCACGCGAAGCTGGTGCCCGGTCCCGACGAGGAAGTGCAGGTCGTCCGGGACATCTTCGAGATGGCCACCGACCTGGGGCTCGGCGCGCGCACCATCGCCAACCGGCTCAACGAGCGGGGCACCCCAGCGCCGCGGACGAAGCACTGGGCGCGCTCGACGGTCCACGCCATCCTCAACAACCGCGCCTACGTCGGTGACCAGGTCTGGAACAAGCGCGGCAAGGACAAGCGGCTCAATGACGAGAGCAAGTGGATCATCGTCCCTGACACCCACGAGGCGCTGGTCGAGCGCGAGGTGTTCGACCGCTACAAGGAGGTCGCCGGGGGCCGGAAGTTCAACCTCACGCGGACCCCGAAGAAGTCGGTCAAGTACCTGCTGTCCCGGCTCACTTGGTGCGAGCGCTGCGGCGAGCATCACTTCGTCGGCCGCCGCCAGACCCACAGACTCCGCACCGGAGAGCGCACCGAGTACCTGCGGTACTACTGCCAGGGCTACCTCTCCAAGGGGCGCTCGGTCTGCCAGCCCCTCGGCATCCACAAGGACTGGCTCGAGGGCGAGGCTCTGCGCCACCTCCGCGAGCAGGTCTGCTCCCCCGCCCGGCTGGCCGAGTTGGAGCGCCGGGTCCGCAAGACCATCGAGGCGCGACAGCGGACCTACGGCGGCTCGCCCGAGGCGGTCAAGCGCAAGCTCGATGCCCTCGACGCGAAGATCGCCAACTACTACCGCGCCATCGGCGAGGGCATGGACCTGACGGTCTGCCAGCAGCACATCGCCGAGCTGGAGCAGAAGAAGGAGTTGCTGAAGGACGAGGCGGCCATCCTCGGCCGGGCGAGCTACTACGACCGCGCGCTGGAGAAGAACGTCGCGGCCGTCCAGCGCTTCGGGGCGCTGTTCGAGGAGAAGTGGGAGGAGCTGCCCTTCGACATCCGGCGCCAGGTCCTGCTCCAGTTCGTTCACAAGATCGCCGTCCAGGACGACGACCGGGTCCGCTTCGAGCTGCGGGTGCCCTTCGACAACCAGGGGATCAAGCTGCTGGCCGACAAGGTCGAGGGGGCCGACGAGCCGGTCGGCGAGGCCTCCGGGTCGCCGACGGCGGCCGCTCAGGTCAGCGGAGGCAGCTTTCTACGGTCTGGCCCGTCACGGGGAGCCGTCCGGGACTCGAACCCGGGACCTACGGATGAAAACCGGGGGACGCGGATCTCGAGTCTGTTGGTGAGCCGTCCGGGACTCGAACCCGGGACCTACGGATTAAAAGTCCGGTGCTCTTCCGGCTGAGCTAACGGCCCACGCGCGCGACTTATAACGTTGGCCCATGCGGTTTGCGACCTTCCTGCTGCTCGCGCTCCTCCTCGGCTGCCCCGCCCCCCGCGGCGCCTCGGACGACGACGACGACG